>JAZOLH010000070.1:0-24216 GCA_045652815.1 Clostridia bacterium | reverse complement strand
GTTAGAGATTTTTAGTCTTAGAGAAGTCATAAAAAATGCAGGCATACTGACCTATGTCTGCATTTTTTTGCGGACTATTAGCGAAAAAGAGCAAGCCAAACCCGACTCATCCCTATAAAGACCCGCCGTTGTGGGAGCTTTTTTTTTGCCTTTCCGTATTCATCCAAGGATTTAAACTGATACCCCTCTTTTTTCAGATCCTTAATGATTCTGTCCAGCACCTCGGCGTTATCTTTTGAAACTGCGTGGAGCAGCAGAACAGCCCCATCGTGCACGCCTTTTTTGATTTGCTCATAGGCATAATCTGTACCTTTTTGATTCTTCACATCCCAGTCTTTATAGGCAAAACTCCAGAACACATTTTTATAGCCCAAATCTTCCGCAATTTTTACCGTGCGGTCGGAATATTCACCCATAGGCGGACGGAAGTATTTCATTTCCTGCCCGTACTTTTCCTGACACATTTTGTGCAGACCCATAATTTCTTCTTTAACACTTTCCGTGCTGTCCAGTTTGGGCACGCTGGGGTGGTGCACCGTGTGATTGCCTACAATATGCCCCTCGCTGAACATACGCTTTACCAGTTCTTCCTCTTTTTCAAGGTAAGGACCCGTCACAAAGAACGCGGCAGGCACTTTATTTTCTTTTAAAACATCTAAAATCTTAGCGGTGTAACCGTTTTCGTAGCCCTCATCAAAGGTTAAATAAAGGGTTTTCGGTGTGTTGTCTAAATAAAGAGCCCCGTGGGCAGCCATCATCTGTCGAACGCCTTCGGGAATTTCGGGCGGGGCATTTACGTTCTTTTTAAGTCCCCAACCGTAAAGGGTGTTAGAGTAGGCCTCGTAGCCCGCCTCAACATTGGTCATAATTGCCATTGCGGGCTTGGTGGGGGAGAGCGAAATTTCTTTTTGAAAGGGATTGTCTCCGCCTGCGCACCCCGTCAGCAGGCAAACACAAAGCAGGAGAATCAAACATCGTTTCATAGCATCCATCCTTTTCCTCTTTTGGTAATACTTTATGCAAAATAATTTTGATTTAGGCCCTTTCTTTAATAAAAATGTAATAAGTCTGTGGTACACTATAAACAGAACAAAAGAAAAAGGGGGGGAGACCGTTGCGGAATATGTTTGCAAAAAGTGACCTGGCTTGGCGAATTTTGGTGCTTTTTGTGGTTGTTTTAGCAGTACTGTCTATTACTGTTATCATTATGCTTGGGCAGAGAGTCAAGTATGACGATACCATTTTGGGCTCTGCGTATCAGGATGCGGCAATGGCAATCCCCACGCCTGCACCCGTTCCGTTTCCCGAGGATAGAGAGCCTGTGGAACAACGTTATGCGAGTGACCTTGTCAGTATCTATAACGACTTTACCTATAAGTCGGCATACTTAACCTTTGATGATGGTCCAACACCGGCCATCACGCCGCAGATTCTGGATATTTTAAAGGAAAAAGGCGTGCACGCCACATTCTTTGTTTTGGGAAAAAATGCCGAGCGGTATCCCGAACTGATTCAGCGGATAGCGGCAGAGGGGCACACCATTGCCAATCACGGATTTTCCCACGATTATAAGTATATCTATAAAAACGCCAAGAACTTTATGGCAGATGTAAATGCGGCGGAGCGAACAATTCTGAACACAGGCGGTGGCTCTGCCTTTGTAAAGGTGTTCCGTTTCCCCGGCGGCTCTTTTGAAAAGAAGAAAAATCCGCAAAAAAGAGCGCTTGATAAAGCCGGATATGTGTATCTTGACTGGAATGCCTTGTCCGGTGATGCAGAACGTCATAATGTGCCTGCGGCAGAACAACTTGAATACGTTAAAGAAACAACACGTGGCAGACAAAACGCTGTGATTTTAATGCACGATGCCGACACCAAGCAAACAACGGTAGATGCACTGCCTGCCATCATTGATTACCTGCGTGCAGAGGGTTTTATTCTGCGCAGTTTGGGTGATGTTTTGGTACCGTAACAACAACGGGGAGGGACAATATGTTTGGATTTGAAATAGGAGTCTTGCAGTTTTTAGAGTCCATTCGAACAGAGGGGCTCACGCGCTTGGTTGAACTGATCACCATGTTCGGCGAAGAAACGCTGATGATTATCTTGGTGGCGGCCCTTTGGTTTGCTGTGGATAAAATGATGGCACAGCGAATTGCTTTTGTGGCGGTTACGTCGCTTTCTGCCAACGGAGTTTTGAAAAATATTCTAAAAGTGCCCCGTCCCTTTGCAAGCGGCAAAGTGACCTGCGCCCGCCCTGAAACCGCAACGGGTTATTCATTCCCCAGCGGTCACGTGCAGAATTTTACCACTTGGAGTTCGCTGGTTGCCATTCAAATTAAAAAGTGGTGGTTTTCGCTTTTAATTGCCCTGCTGATTGTGGGCGTTGGCTTTTCCAGAATGTATTTGGGCGCTCATTATCCCAGCGATGTTTTGGTTGGAATTCTGCTGGGTGTTTTGTTCGCTGTTTTCGGCAATATGCTCTTTGACAGGGTGGAGAACAAGCGGAAACTGTACCTGATTACCGCCCTCGTTTTAACGCCCTTTATCCTTTTCTTTTTGTGTCGCCCCGATCCATTGTTTGAAGACTTTTTCAAATTTTACGGTATGCTCTGGGGTCTTTATTTCGTGGTGGGATTTGAAGAAAAGTTCGTCAAAATGCGCTATGATGTTTCCCTTTGGAAAAAACTCATCCGTATCCTTTTTGCAGTGATCCTTGCCTACGCTTTAAAGGAAGGGGTAGCGGCATTGTTTGCAACAAACACCGTCTGGCTCTCTTTGCTTGTGGATGCCTTCCGCTATTTCGCCCTTGTTTTTGTTGTGTTCGGGCTGTATCCGTGGGTGTTGAAAAAATGTAGGTTATAAAAATAAAAAGGACTGCAAAAGCAGTCCTTTTTATTTTGGCGGAGAGGGAGGGATACAGTCTTGCTTCGCAATCCTTGTCTGCTTGGCGACCCAAGCCATTGGCTTCGGTACCCGCCTGCGCACCTTTTTGCTAAAAACAGTTCACCGAACTGTTTTCTTAACGCAAAAACCCTCTTAGTGTTCGAATCCCATCTAACAAAAAAATAAAAGCACTACCTTGCGGTAGTGCTTTTATTTTTGGCGGAGAGGGAGGGATTCGAACCCTCGAACGGGTATTAGCCGTTACACGATTTCCAATCGTGCGCCTTAGGCCAGCTCAGCCACCTCTCCATAGCATTATTTATCTCACAATAAAAGATTATAACACATCCCAGAGACAAATGCAAGTAAAATTTTTGATTTTTTTTAAATTTTTTGATGGTAAAAAGCTGGGTGGATTTGTGATTGACGAATGGGGCGAAAATCAGTATAATAAAGGTAATAAAGGAAAGGGGTGCGCTAGGTGGCAGACCGTATGAACAGAGAAAAACTGAATATCGGCACATACATTCTGCGACCCTATGCCAGAACAGAGGCACATATTCGGGATTTAAAAGAGTGCGGCGTTGATTTTGTTGTGGCGGTTGATTGCGACAGAGCCATGCTTGATTTATTCCATCAAAATGGCATCGGTGCGGTGGTCACAGGCGTCGTGCCCGGTTGGTGGGGCGGCGATGGGCAGAATGCCGGCACCATGGCAGAAAAGAATCCCTTATCGCTATACGAAAAGGCGGCAGATACATTTAGGGATCATCCTGCTATTTGGGGCATTGATTGTGGCGACGAGCCCTCAGCGCTGGATTTTGACCATTATGGCAAGGCGATTGCCATCGCACAAAAAAACTTCCCCAATCAGTTTGCGTACCTGAATTTGTACCCAAGTTATGGGGTGAAAGCAAGCACCACAGAGCAGGAACGAAAACAGCAGTTGGGCACGGATTCTTTTGCGGATTACCTTGAGACCTATTGCAAAACCATTCCTTTAGATTATATTTGCTATGATTTTTATCAGTATGCCGCAAGCCCCGAAGAAGCACTCCAAAATTTACAGATTGCATCTGCCTGCGCGAAACGCCACGGAAAAAGTCTTTGGATTGTGTTGCAGGTGAATTCCGATCAAGAAAACCAATGGATTACGGAGAATCAATTGCGCTATCAGGCGTTTCCTGCTATGGCCTATGGCGCCCAAAATATCATTTGGGCTTGTTACACAGCAGGTTGGTGGTACAATCACGTTTTAGATGCAAAGGGAGAAAAAACCATTCAATTTGAGCGTCTTGAGCAGGTGAACCGCGAGATTCATACCCTGGCAGAAGTCTATATGCAGTATCAGGTGGAAAACACCTTTATATTAGGTAAAGAAAATCCATCGCAGGTGGTGGATTCTTTTACTATCGAATCCGTAAGCGGCGGCAAACTTTTGGTTGGTGCGCTGCAAAAACGGGAGGGTGCCGGCAAGGGTTTATTCCTTTGCACCGCCGATGACCCCTATGATAGAAACAACAGGGAAACCGAGATTGTCATCACAAGTCAAAAAGAACTCAAGGTCCATAGCGGAGAAGGAGAAATTCCGCTTAGAAGAAGGGCAAGCGGTGACTATGTTGTAACTATGGTCTCCAATCAGGCTCTCATCATAACAGAAGAATAAAAAGAAAAAAGGCTTGCAGATTTCTGCAAGCCTTTTATGTAGTTTAAGTTAAAATCACGCTTTACCGTCGCAACCTAAAACGTTAACGATTTTCTTCTTAACCAGATCCTTGATAGCCGCACGAGCGGGGGACAGGTACTGTCTGGGGTCGAAGTGAGCCGGATTTTCAGCCATGTATTTACGGATGGAACCGGTCAGTGCCAGACGCAGGTCAGAGTCAATGTTAATCTTACATACAGCGGATTTAGCAGCTTCACGCAGCATTTCTTCGGGGATACCGATAGCATCGGGCATGTTACCACCGTTAGCGTTGATCATTTCAACGTATTCGGGGATAACGCTACTAGCACCGTGCAGAACGATGGGGAAGTTGGGCAGACGTTTTTCAACTTCTTTTAAGATGTCGAAACGCAGTTCGGGTTTCTGACCGGGTTTGAATTTGTAAGCACCGTGGCTGGTACCAATAGCAATTGCCAGAGAGTCAACGCCGGTACGGGTTACGAATTCTTCAACTTCGGAAGGACGAGTGTAAGAAGCATCTTCATCAGATACGTTAACATCGTCTTCGATACCTGCTAAGCGGCCCAGTTCGCCTTCTACAACAACGCCACGAGCGTGTGCATATTCAACGACTTTCTTGGTCAGTTCGATGTTGTCTTCGAAAGAGTGGTGAGAACCGTCGATCATAACGGAGGTAAAGCCACCGTCGATACAGGATTTACACAGTTCGAAGCTATCACCGTGGTCTAAGTGCAAGCAGATGGGCAGGTTGGTTTCAGCCAGAGCTGCTTCAACCAGTTTTACCAGATAAGTATGGTTTGCATACTTTCTTGCACCGGCGGAAACCTGCAGGATCAGGGGAGCGTTAACTTCTTTAGCGGCTTCCGTGATACCCTGAATGATTTCCATATTGTTTACGTTAAAGGCACCGATAGCATAGCCGCCATCATATGCCTTCTGGAACATTTCCTTAGATGTTACTAATGGCATAGGGTTCAACTCCTTATAAAATTTTATCATTATCATTGTATCAAAAAAGGCAGGTAAAATCAAGAGTAAAATGCAATAAACTGACAGTTTTTTCACAAAAAAGAGGTGTGTTTTTCAAAAAATTCAAATTATAGGGGTGAAATTTACAAAAGAGCATAATTTTTTCTCTTTTTGCATAGATTTTAGCAAGGAGCATTGTGAAGGAGGTAAAAAAATGCAGATAGAATTTAAAGAAGAAACGATGCAAATTAATGAACCGGGCCTGCATCAGACTTTCAACCTTTTGGTTGAGGGGGATGTGATTGTGCCCGATATTTGTCCCGATGTAAAAGATGTGCTGCTGATAGAAGGGGTGCCGAAACTTAATTCATCCGGCAGGACAGATGCAGCGGTAGATGTTTCGGGAGCGGTGAACATCCGTGTTTTATATGTGCCGGAGGATAGCAACCTGCCCTGCAAGATTGACGCAAAATTTGATTTTGCCGATGTGTTTCCTGTGTCCGCATCCTCAGATGTGGCGGTTTCCCTGCACACCGAGCACATTGAATTTACGCTCATCCATTCCCGCAAGTTACATATTAAGGTGATGGTGTCTGTTTCTCTTCGGACCTACGAAAAGCGTACGCTTTCGTTTTTGACAGAAGCATCTGATGATGCACCTGTTCGTGCACGCAAAAAGCCCGTTAGCGTGTATAATGTGCTGGCAGATACCGTACGGGAAGTTGCTGTTTGCGAAACGCTGGAAGTGCCAACAGCAAAGCCGGATGTTGATGAAATTGTAAAACTTTCTGTTCGTGTTCAGCGGGGCGAATGTAAAATTATGGCGGGCAAAATTCTGTTAAAGGGCACGCTGTTTGTGAGCACGCTCTATAACGGTATTGATGCTGATAGCGGTGTTTGTCATATGGAACACGAACTGCCCTTTAGCGAAGTGGCAGATGTGACGAATCTTACCGATGAATGTATGTGCCATGTGACCTATCAGGTGCAAAATGTGCATTACAATCTGCAGGAAGATGCAAATGGTGATGTGCGCCTGCTTTCTTTGGATGTAACGCTCCGAGCGGAAATCAGAGCCTCTTCAACACAGGAGATTACAGTGATTGATGATTGTTACAGTTTGTGTGGCAGAGCCGATATTCAAAAAGAAACGTTGTCTGTTTGCGATGTGTTGGCAGAAGGCGTGAGCCACGAAACCATCAAGAGTGTGATGACAATGTCTGAGGGTTCTTCACCCTCCGGCGCGGTGTATAGTTTAGAATGTATTCCTAAGATTCGTGAAATCACCATGACGGATGATGGCATGCACATTGCGGGCAAATTGGCAGCTTTTGCCCTTTGCGGCAGAGCGGATGGTGAAAATTCTCTTTGCAGTTTGGTAGAGGAATTTGATTTTGCCCACGATGTGCCACTGGATTTTGCGTGTCATCGGGCCCGTACGGAGTGTAACGTCGATGTAGAAAACATCAGTTTCAGTTTAAATGCCGCATCGGAAATTGAACTGCGCTGTCATTTAGAGTTTTACAGTCGCGTGATTTGTGAAAAAGACCTGACAGTTGTGAAAGCTTGCGACCTTTCAGATGATGGGGGAGAAACAAGGTGCGGTATGGTCATTTATTTTGTGCAGCGGGGCGATAGCCTTTGGGATATTGCCAAACGCTATCGGACCGATGAGAGTCGCATCGCAAGTGTGAACCATATTGAAGGCAGTATGTTGTACCCCGGTCAGAAGCTTTTGATTCCAAATAGGTAAAAAAATAAAAGGCGGTAGATAACTACTGCCTTTTATTTTTGTTTTTTGACCACTTCGTATTCGTCACCACTGCGCCAATATGAGCAAGAGAATGCAGTTTCCGTTAAGAAACGTCTCATTTCGTCTTCATCTAGGTTAATCGCGCAGTAATAACAGTCGGCCAGTTCGTCGTAAACATAATTGCCACAGGTTTCGCAACTTGTTGCCATAGGAACCTCCAGTTTTTTTGTACGAGAAAAAGGGATACCTGGCGGTATCCCTTTTAATCATTCATTTTTGTTAGATTGCTCGGGTTACCTTGTCAGAGCGCAGGCATCTGGAGCAAACAGTAATGGTTTTGGGGGTGCCGTTAACCAGCGCCTTAACCTTTCTGATATTGGGCTTCCAGGTTCTGTTGGAACGTCTGTGAGAGTGGCTCACCTTAATACCAAACACCATAGCTTTACCGCAAATTTCACATTTAGCCATCTATCGTACACCTCCTGTATGTTCGAAACAAAATTCACAATCATTAAGTGCTGCTTTGGGGCAAAATCATCGCACAATCAAAGCAACATACTATATTATAACAGAGAAATTCCATAAAAGCAAGCATTTTTTTCAATTTTTATGAAATTTTTTAATTATGCAAAAGAGCCGCTTTAACGGTGTTTTTCATTAGCATAGAGATGGTCATAGGACCAACGCCACCGGGGACGGGTGTGATGGCAGATGCCTTTTCTGCCGCTTCGGCAAAATTCACGTCACCAACCAGTTTTCCGTCTTCTTTTCGGTTCATACCAACGTCGATGACAACAGCGCCTTCTTTAATCATATCACCTGTGATGAGTTCGGGCACGCCAACTGCCGCAACAACAATATCGGCGCGACAAACGGTTTCTGCTAAATCACGGGTTTTAGAGTGGCAAACTGTTACGGTACCGTGGGCGTGAAGCAGAAGCATAGACATGGGCTTACCCACAATGTTACTGCGACCAATGACAACACATTCTTTTCCTTTAATATCAATGCCGCTTTCTGCGATCAGTTCCATCACGCCTGCAGGGGTGCAGGGGAGGAAGTCATAATCGCCAATCATAATTTTGCCCACATTAACGGGATGAAAAGCATCCACATCTTTATCAGGGCGGATGGCGTTAATCACGGCCTTTTCGTCTAAATGTTTGGGCAGGGGAAGTTGGCAGAGAATACCGTCAATATCGCTTTCGTTTAACTTTTCAATTAAAGCCAAAAGTTCTTTCTGTGTGGTTTCGGCAGGCAGGGCATATTCTTCAGAACGGATGCCGATGAATTCGCAGGCTTTCTTTTTGTTGTTTACATAAATGCGGGAGGCAGGGTCGTCACCCACGATTACGACGGCGAGACTCGGATTGATTCCGTTTGCTTTTAGCCCAGCTACTTTTTCTTTTAACTCTTCCTTGATTCTCGTTGAGACCGCTTTTCCGTCCAGTATCTTTGCGTTTGCCATCTTGATTACCTCCAGTTTTGTCGGTTTTATCTTTGCCCTTGCGTTCGGGCTGGATCAGGCAATCGGGTCCAAACCCGATTAAATCTTTGCGACCTGCTTTTTCTAAAGCCTTTAAAACAATTTTTCTGTTTTCGGGCAGGAAGGTTTGGAGAAGTGCACGTTGCATCGCCTTATCTTCTCCCTTAGGCACATAAACAGGGCGCATAGTAAAGGGGTCGAGCCCCGTATAGTACATAGCGGTGGAAACAGAACCGGGAGTGGGATAAAAATCCTGCACCTGCTCAGGGCGAATGCCCTCTTTTCGGAGATAGGTGGCCAGATGGATGGCTTCTTCCAGGGTTGAGCCGGGGTGGCCGGACATTAAATAAGGAACAAGATATTGTTCTTTGCCCAGTTCTTCGTTAATTCGTTTAAATTTCTTTTTAAAGGATTCATAAACCTGATGTTTCGGCTTGCCCATAGCGGACAGCACCGCATCGGAAATGTGCTCGGGGGCAACCTTTAACTGACCGCTGACGTGATGCTCCAAGAGGTCATAGAAAAAGCGGTCGTTTTTATCCGCTAAGAGATAGTCAAAACGAATGCCGGAACGGATAAACACCTTTTTAATATGAGGCAGAGCGCGGAGTTTTGCCAGCAGTTCCACATAGTCCCTATGGTCTGCCTCGATAGAGGGGCAGGGGGCAGGGAACAGGCATCGCTTGTCCTTGCAGGTGCCTTTTGTCATCTGCTTTTTGCAGGCAGAATGGCGGAAGTTTGCGGTAGGACCGCCTACATCGTGGATGTATCCCTTAAACCCAGGCAAATCCTTCAAAAGTTCGGCTTCTTTTAGAATGGATGCGTGACTTCTGGCTGTCACAACACGTCCCTGATGAAAGGCCAGAGAACAGAAGTTACAAGAGCCGAAACATCCGCGGGAAGAGGTGATGGAAAACTGCACTTCAGACAGTGCAGGTACGCTGCCCAGTTCATCGTACATAGGGTGTGCCGCCCGCACATAAGGCAGTTCATACACAGCATCCAGTTGTTTTGTATTAAGAGGCACGGCAGGGGGATTTTGCACCAGATACCGATTGCCATGGGGCTGGACCAGTGCTTTGCCACGCACGTGGTCCTGTTCAAAAAATGAAATGCGGGTGGCTTCCGCATATTTAACCTTGTCAGTAGAAACCTCTTCAAAAGAGGGGAGCATCACAGAATCCGCGGGGATATCATCCAAAGAATTTGTGATGTAGCAAGTGCCGCGAATACCGTGGAGACGGTTTGCAGGCGTACCTTTTGAGAGCGCATCGGCAATTTCAACCACGCTGGTTTCACCCATACCGTAGGAAATTAAATCAGCGCGACTGTCAAACAAAACAGAGCGGCGCACCTTATCCTGCCAGTAATCGTAATGAGCCAGTCGGCGAAGACTTGCCTCAATGCCACCGATGATAATGGGAACACCCGGAAAGGCCTCGCGAGCACGATTTGCATACACAATAGCGGCTCTGTCAGGTCGTTTGCCTGCCTCGCCACCCGGGGAATATAAATCTTGTCTACGGGGCTTTTTGGCGGCGGTGTAGTGCGCCACCATAGAATCAAGATTACCTGCACCGATAAAAATGCCCAGTTTAGGTTCACCAAGCACTTTAAAAGGCTCAGCGCTTTGCCAAGCGGGCTGACTGATGATGCCCACACGATAGCCTGCCGCTGTCAAAACACGGGTGATGACAGATACAGCAAAGGATGGATGGTCCACATACGCATCCCCCGAGATATAGAGAAAATCAGGTGCATCCCAGCCGAGTGCGTCCATCTCCTGACGGGTTACGGGCAGAAAACCTGCTTTGATACCCATCATGACTGCACACTCATTTCTAAGTAATCTTCTTTGGAGAGTAAAACTTCACGGGGCTTACTACCGTCCTGAGGACCAATCCAGCCACGTTCTTCCATCTCGTCAACAATTCTTGCCGCACGGGAGAAACCAATCTTTAAGCGGCGCTGGAGGTAAGAAGCGGAAATTTTACCTGTATCAACGGCAATTTCGATAGCACGAGGCAAAAGTTCATCAGCTTCGCCACCATCGTGACCACCGCCACCTTCGATGGCAACAGTTTTACCGTTTTCGATTTTTTCCATAATATCTTCATCATAGCGGGCAGAAGAGCCGCTTTTGATAAATTCAACAACACGTTCCACTTCCTTATCGGAAATGAAAGCACCCTGCAGTCTGGTGGGTTTAGATGCGCCAACGGGGGCAAATAACATATCACCGCGACCCAAGAGTTTATCAGCGCCACCTGCATCCAAGATGGTGCGGCTATCAATCTGAGAGGAAACCGCAAAGGCAATTCGGGAGGGGATGTTTGCCTTGATGATACCTGTGATAACGTCAACGGAAGGACGCTGGGTAGCGATCACAAGGTGCATACCGGCAGCTCGTGCCATCTGCGCCAATCGACAAATGGAGTCTTCCACTTCGCCGGGGGCAACCATCATCAGGTCAGCAAGTTCATCGATGATGATCACGATGTGGGGCATGGTGTTTTCGCCGCCCTGTTCGGTAATCATTTCGTTATAACCCTTAATATCACGCACGTTGTTTTCTGCAAACATAGCATAGCGGCGTGTCATTTCCTGCACCGCCCAGTAAAGCGCGCCGGAGGCACGACGGGGATCGGTCACAACAGGAATCATCAGATGGGGAATGCCATTATACACCTGCAGTTCAACCACTTTCGGGTCAACCATTAAGAGTTTCACTTCGTTGGGGTCGGCTTTGTAGATAATACTTGTAATCAAAGTGTTAATGCAGACACTCTTACCGGAACCGGTAGCACCTGCAATCAAAAGGTGGGGCATTTTGCCCAAATCAACAACCACGTTTTTACCTGTGATATCCTTACCCAAAGCAAAAGCAAGTTTAGAGGGGAAAGCACGGAATTCTTCCGAATCCAAAACTTCGCGGATGCTAACGGTAGAAACGGTTTTGTTGGGAATTTCAATACCAACAGCTTCGCGACCGGGGATGGGCGCTTCAATACGGACGCCTGTTGCCGCAAGTCGCAGAGCAATATCGTCAGAGAGACCCACAAATTTGCTGACTTTAACACCATCGCCGGGCTTTAATTCATAGCGGGTAACGGTGGGGCCTTTGCTTACATTTAAGAGTTTTGCTTCAACGTTAAAACTCTTTAAAGTTGCAATGAGTTTGGTGGCGGTTTCTTTTAATTCGTTACGGGAATCAATGCTGTCAATACCGCCTGTAACGTTGTTTAAAAGGCTCATATCGGGATATGTATAAGGAATTCTTTCAAACGCTTCATCCAGTTCGTTTGAAATTTCATTTTGTTCTTCAACTGTTAAGGATTCCAGTTTGTCCGCATCGGAAGCGTAGGGACCTTTTTCGGCGGGCTCTTCGTCTAACAGGTCGGGGTCAGCCGGTTCTTCAGGGTCATAGGAATCCACTTCGATAGCGGGGGTTTCATCTAAGGGCACAACCTGATCAATGATATCGTCTAAATCACGAACATCAAAGCCGGGTTCTTCATCAATGGGGATGTTACGAATGGCTTCGGGGATATAGCCCTCATCGTCATAGGGCTTTTTGATGATTTTCGGAACGTCGTCACCTTTTTCGGTATGCGCAGGTTTTACAGCAGGACGACGACCTGCTTTTTCGGCCTCGGCTTTGGCTTCTTCTCTTGCCTTTTCCTGAATGGCTTTTACATCAACAAAAGTGCGGACTAAAACGCGGAGCAGAGCCTTTAAGGGAGACCAGTTTGTGGTAATCATAATGAGCACGATGATGGCGGTAAAGAGAATAATACCGGCTGCGATTTTGCCCATAGTTACAGCGAAAACATCGCAGAGAATACCGCCGATTACGCCACCGCCTTCGCCATAAGCACCATAGGCCCAGTAGCCGGTGAGGGAGGAAAGCAGAACGGGATTAACCGCCAGATTGCCGGAAAACAGGTGGAACAAAGAAGAAAGCGAAAGGATGATGGAAGCGCCGAAAATGTATTTGTTCTTATTCTCAGCATATTTTTTACCAATGGCACGATGAATGCCGAATGCTAAAAACAAAAGGGGCACAAGGTAAGCGGGCAGGCCCAAAAGACCTGTAAACAGGGTACGAACCCAATCGCCCACAACACCGCTGGGAATGTATAAAAAGACGCAAAGAAGCAGCCCTGCCACGATAAGAAGCAGAGAAGAGAGCTCCTGTTTCATAGGAGATGCAATGGTTTGCTGCTTTGCTGTCTTTGGTTTTTTTGTCGCTTTCTTTTTGGTTGCCATATGTATGATTCTCCTTTGTGGATATCTTATTTTACACCATTGTTGAGAAGGTAGCGCCTGCTAAGAGATGGAAATGCAGATGGAACACAGTCTGACCTGCGTTTTCACCACAGTTATTCACAACGCGGTAACCGCCTTCTGCCACGCCTAACTCTTCTGCCAGTTTCTGTGCAACGAGCAGGATGTGACCGAGCAGCGCTTCGTGTTCAGGTTTTGCTTCTTTTAAGCAGCAGATATGTTCTTTGGGAACAATCAAAACGTGAACAGGTGCTGCGGGCGCAATGTCGTGAAAGGCATATACCAGTTCATCTTCATAGACTTTGTTTGAGGGGATTTCGCCTGCGATAATTTTACAAAAAATACAATCGTTCATTTTTATATCTCCTTATTCTGCCTGCCCGTTAAGCAGGGTATATTGCTTGATAATTTCGTCCACCACGCTGTCAGAATCGTCGTGACCTACGGGAATGACAACATCCGCCTTTTTATAAAAAGGAGCACGCTCTGCCATCATTTTTTCGATATCGGAAAGGGTAGCGTTTGCAAGACCAATGCGGCGGCTTGCGGTGCGGCGGGTGTTTTGATACACGGTCAAACTGTCGGCAGAGAGCCAGAACAGAATACCGTTTTTCTGCAGTGCTTCTACATTAAAAGGGTCTAAAACCGTATCACCGCCGGTGGAAATAACAATGCCCTCATTCTGCGCCAAAGTGGAAACAGCAAAGCGCTGTGCACCTTCAAAATACTTGGCACCTTTTTTCTTTAACAGTTCATGCACGGGCATTTTTTCACAGCGGAAAATGGCTTCATCCGTATCGTGAAATTCAATTTTCAGTTTTGCGGCAACGCGGCGCCCAACAGTTGTTTTGCCAACGCCTGTAAACCCAATCAAAACAATGTTTTTCATTACGGTCTCCCATTCTAAACTAAGATTATGTGTTTTATTTTTTACCAAAGGGCGTATTCTATACGCCTGCTAAAAGGCTTGTTTGCTCACGAACAGCCAAGATGGCTGCATCAATGTCTGCCTCTGTGGTGTAAGCGCCCAAACTAAAGCGAATAACGCTGTCAATCACCTTGCGGTCAGCGCCGATGGCAAGCAGTGTGGGGCTCAGATGCGGTTTGTTGGATGAACAAGCCGAGCCGCTGGAAACATAAACGTCATTATACTCTAAGGCGTGCAAAATCGTTTCGGAGCGGAGTCCGGGAAATGCGGCAGAAACAACGTGGGGAGCGGGATTTGATGTTTCTATGATTTGGCAACCGTTGATAGCGGAAAGACCATCAATCAGTCGGCATCTGAGAGCGTGCATACGCTCATTTTTTGCATTCAGGTTTTCCAGTGTCATCTTAGCGGCAAGGCCAAAACCGCAGATAGCAGGCGTGTTTTGTGTACCGCTACGGAGACCGCCTTCCTGACCGCCGCCGAACAAAAAGGGTTTTACGTGAACACCTTTTTTGATGAACAGTGCGCCAACACCCTTGGGACCGTGGATTTTATGAGCGCTGACGGACACAAGGTCTGCGCCCGATTCCATAACGGACAGGTTCACTTTGCCAAGGGCCTGCACACCGTCGGTATGGAACAACACTCTCGGATTTTTGGCTTTTGCCATAGCGCAAAGTTTTTTAATATCCTGTACGCTACCGATTTCGTTGTTTACAGTCATAATGCTGACAAGAGCAGTTTCCTCTGTTAATAAAGAAGCGAAGTGTTCCTCGTCTATCTGACCGAACTTGTCCACTTTCGCAAAACGACAATCTGCTCCCAGTTCTTTTAAATGGAGCACGGTTTCCATCACGGAGGGGTGCTCAATTTCAGATGTGATAATCTGGGGTGTGCGCTTTAGGCGGCTTAGCATTGTGCCTAAAATGGCAAGGTTATTGGCCTCAGTGCCACTACCTGTAAAGATAATCTGACCGTCTTCTGTGCCAAAGGCAGATAAAATCTGCGCTCTTGCTTCTGTCATGGCGCGCTCGGCCAAAACCCCCGCCTGATGAAGAGAGGAGGGGTTGCCGAAATTATTCTGCTGCATCTTGGCCATCAGTTCCGTCACTTCGGGATAAGGACGGGTTGTGGCACTGTTATCTAAATAAATCATAAAGTCACCTGTTCTTCGCTGTAGGGCAGAGCGATAGTAAAGCGGCTACCTACCTCTTCTTCGCTCTTAACTTCAATATGACCACCGTGGAGTTTAACAGCATCCATTGCAATGGAAAGGCCGAGACCTGTGCCGCCTGTTTCACGGGCACGGGCTTTATCAACACGGTAAAAACGGTCGAAAATTTTCTGAACTTCTTCTTTGGGAATGCCGATGCCTGTATCGGTTACAGCAATATACACATTACCCAAATCGCGGCTGACGCTGATGTCAACGCTGCCGCCCGATTCTGTGTACTTAATGCTGTTATCGGCAATGTTGTAAACTGCCTCGGTTAAGGTATCTTGCTCGATGGGCAGAATCACCTCGTCCTCAGGCTGAGACAGAGTCAGGCTGATGCCTTTATTTTCAGCCAGGGGCTCCAACTTATCAAAAACGTCCTGCACTAAGGTGCGGATGTCTGCAGGGGTAAACTGCATACTTTGCTGGCTGGAGTCCATCTGGGTCATATCCAAAAGTTTTTCAATAATACGGGTTAAACGCTCTACCTCTTTATTCATATCGCTTAAAAATTCTTTGATAAACTCAGGGTCGGGATTTTCGGTTTGAATCAAAGAGTCAGAGAGCAGTTTGATGATAGAAAGAGGCGTTTTAAGTTCGTGGGAAGCGTTGGATACAAAGGTTCGACGCTTATCCTCCAGTTCTGCCATTCGGTCTACCAGATTGTTAAATGCCAGGGCAAGCTGACCGATTTCGTCGCGACTGTTAATGGGCGCGTGCTGCAGACTGTCTTTCGGCATGTTGTTAATGAACTTGGTAAAACGTTCAATGGGCAGGGTTAGAATACTTGCCATCGAAGCGGAGAAAATGCCACCGAACACGATGATTAAACCACCCAAAATGAGCAGGGCGTTGCGGATGTGGTCAATGGTATCTTCCGTGGAGTCACCGGGCTGGATTAAGTAAAGTGCGCCCACAGTTTGTGAGTTTTTAATGATGGGCACCGCCGCATCAATAAACCAACTACCGTTTTCTTTGTAAACGTTAGAGGAGTTTTTGCCCTCAGAGAGCAGAGCATCGGTGATGGCATAGTTAATAAAGGTTTTGCCTGTGATGCTTGTCTCTTTATATGTATCATAAATAACGATACTTTCCGTGTTTACAACGATGGCACGGGCATTTTTCTCCAGCGGGAACTGGGGCAGGCGATGACTGATATATTCGCCCGTCACGTTCTCGGAGATAATGCTGGCAATAATATTGGCGCTGGTTAAAACGTCCATTTTCTTTCTGTCAAACAGATAGGAATACAAACTGTTAATGATGAAAGAACTGAGCACAACTAAGACTACTGCGATGATAATCAGATAGGTGGCAACAATCTTCCAGCGCATATTTAAGAACGGAATATTAAACTTCTTTAAAATAGTAACCAACTCCCCATTTGGTGTGGATGTAAATCGGTTCGGCAGGATTGGGCTCCAGTTTTTCGCGCAGACGACGAACGTGCACGTCAACAGTACGAACATCGCCGGGGTAGTCGTAGCCCCAAACGATATCTAACAGGTTTTCACGAGAATAGACTTTACCTGCATTGCAAACGAACAAATCCATCAGGTCGAATTCTTTTGCGGTTAAGTCGATGGTTTTGTCGCCGATGGAAATGCGGCGCAGGTTATAGTCGAGTTTTACGCCGCCGATGGAAACAGAACTTTCCTTGGCACGACCACTGTCTGCCGGTGTCATGCGGCGGAGAACCGCCTTAACACGAGCTTTGAGTTCCAAAATGTTAAAGGGTTTGGTTAAGTAGTCATCAGCACCGTATTCAAGACCTAAAATTTTATCCATATCTTCGTTTTTGGCGGTCAGCATCACAATGGGCACATTGGAAAATTCACGCACCTTCTGGCACACGGAAAGACCGTCGATTTTGGGAAGCATCAGGTCTAAAATAATCAGGTCGATGGTTTTATCGTAAGCCATTTTGATGGCTTCTTCACCGTCATAGGCGGCGAGAACGGTATAACCTTCCTGTTCGAAATTGTATTTGATGCCTTTGACTAAGAGTTTTTCGTCATCAACAATTAAGATTTTCATAAAAAGCTACCCCCAAGTGTTATTTTGTCATCTTGGCTGCTTCTTCGGCTAAGATAGCCGCTTTATCAGTCTTTTCCCAAGGCAGGTCAATGTCGGTTCTGCCAACGTGACCATAAGCCGCGGTTTGTTTGTAAATGGGTTTGCGCAGGTCGAGGTCGCGGATAATAGCCGCGGGGCGCAGGTCGAAATGTTTGTTAATCAAACTTTCAATGATGGCTTCGGATACTTTTGCAGTGCCGAAAGTATCAACACGAACGGAAACAGGTTTAGCAACGCCGATAGCGTAAGCCAGCTGGAGTTCACAACGATCAGCAAGACCTGCCGCTACAACGTTTTTAGCAACATAACGAGCCGCATAAGCCGCACTTCTGTCAACTTTTGTGGGGTCTTTACCGGAGAACGCGCCACCACCGTGACGAGCGGCACCGCCATATGTATCAACGATTAACTTGCGGCCTGTGTGACCGGAGTCGCCCTGCGGACCACCTACAACGAAGCGGCCTGTGGGGTTAATGTAGTACTTGGTTTCGTCGTTTAAAAGTTCTGCAGGCAGAACGGGCAGGATAACCTTGTCCATAATGGCCTTGTGCAGTTCTTCCTGTGTCACGGTTTCGCTGTGCTGCGTGGACACAACAACCGTATCAATGGCAACGGGCTTATCGTTTTCGTCATACACGATGGTTACCTGAGACTTACCGTCAGGACGGATGAAATCAATTTCACCACTCTTGCGGGCGTCGGTCAGGCGCTTGGTCAGTTTGTGTGCCAAACTGATAGCAAGCGGCATCAGTTCTTCGGTTTCGTTACAAGCATAACCGAACATAATGCCCTGGTCGCCTGCACCAACATCACCGGGATCCAGTTCGCCGCGCTTAGACTCTAAAGAGTTGTCAACGCCCAGCGCAATATCGGCAGACTGTTCATCGATAGCGGTAATAACCGCACAGGTGTCGCAGTCGAAACCATATTTCGCACGGTCGTAACCAACTTCGCGGATGCAGTTTCTAACGGTTTTGGGAATATCAACATAAGTTTCGGTTGAAATTTCACCAACCACCAAAACAAGACCTGTGGTTACGGTGACTTCACAGGCAACGCGACCCATAGGGTCGTGTGCCATAATTTCGTCTAAGATCGCATCGGAAATGATATCCGCGATTTTATCGGGATGACCTTCCGTTACTGATTCGGATGTGAATAATTTTTTTGTCTGTTCCATAGTAAAAATCCTCTCAATCTATTTTCATTTGTGTTTATACTTCCATAATAATCGGCAGAATCATGGGCTTGCGCTTGGTGCGGGAGAATATGAAGTCGCTCATATCGTTTTTAAGCCCCGCCTTAATGCCGCCCCAATCGGTTATGCGCCTATCGATGCATTTAATCAGCGCATTTTTTGCCACCAGTTTTGCTTCGTCCATCAAATCTTCTGATTCGCGAACATACACAAAACCGCGGGATAACACCTCAGGACCCGAAAGCACTTCGCCTGTTTTCTTGGCGATGGTCACGGTGACAACAATGATACCATCTTCCGCCAGATGCTTTCTGTCACGCAGAACGATGTTTCCAACGTCGCCAACACCGATGCCGTCAATCATCACAATGCCCGAGGGCACGGTGCCTGTCTGACGGATGTGGTTGGGACCCACCTCAATCACCTGACCGATATCGGCCTGAATGATGTTCTTGGGTTTAATGCCAACACGCTCAGCCAGTGATGCGTGCAGTTTTAAATGACGGTACTCACCGTGCACGGGAATGAAGTACTTGGGTTTTGTTAATGAGATTAAAAGTTTAAGTTCTTCCTGACAGGCGTGACCTGAAACGTGCACATGTTCCAGTGATTTGTAAATCACGTTGGCGCCTTTTTTGAAGAGCTCATTGATAACGTTTGAAATGGGTTTTTCGTTACCCGGGATGGGGCTTGCCGAAACGATGACCATATCGCCACGGACGATGTCCACTTTCTTATGGTCGGAAAAAGCCATACGGGATAGAGCAGACATAGGCTCGCCCTGACTGCCTGTTGTGATGATACAAAGTTGGTTGGCACGATATTTGTTGATATCATCAATGCTAATTAACGTGCCGCTGGGAATGGTCAGGTAGCCGAGATTCATAGCAACCTCTGCTACGTTTTCCATACTGCGACCGGAAAAAGCAACCTTTCGGTTATAGTTATAAGCCGCGTTGACAATCTGTTGCAAACGGTGAATGTTGGATGCAAAGGTTGCTACCAAAATTCTGCTATCGCAGTTTCTGAATAAGTCATCAAAGGTATCGCCAACGGTGGATTCAGACATTGTGTAGCCCGGGCGCTCTACGTTGGTACTGTCAGAGAGAAGTGCTAAAACACCTTTTCTGCCCAGTTCGCCAAAACGTGCCACATCTAGCATACTGCCCTCGATGGGGGATGTATCAATCTTAAAGTCGCCGGAGTGGAGCACAACGCCAATGGGTGTATGCAGTGCGATGGCAACGGCATCGGCGATGGAGTGATTGGTGTGAATAAACTCAGCACGGAAAGCACCAAGCTTCACAGTTTCGCCCGCTTTAACGCGCACCAGTTTTGTTTTGGATAAAAGGCGATGCTCTTTTAATTTACATTCAACCAAACCTAAAGTCAGGCGTGTACCGTAAATGGGTACGTTGATTTTTTTCAAAAAGTAGGGGATGCCGCCGATATGGTCCTCATGACCGTGGGTCAGCACGATACCGCGGATTTTGTCGCGGTGTTTTTCAAGGTAAGTGATATCGGGAATCACCATATCAACACCGGGCATGGTCTCATCGGGAAACGCCATACCGCAGTCTAAAACGATAATATCATTCCCAAACTCGAAGACGGTCAGGTTTTTGCCAATCTCGTTCAGACCGCCTAAGGGTATAATTTTTAGTTTTTGATTTTTTGCCACAATCAAACCTCCGTTTCAAAATGTATGTAGCGCAAAGTGTTTTGCGCGGAATATGAACATCGGCGTATCTGCAAAAGGTCGCTACACACTTTCGTGCTGTCTCACCGCCCCCGTCATCTGCAACTGCCTGATATTCTTAAAATGTTCTGCCAAAGCAAAACATATGGTTACGTAGAAAAGGGTCCACAAAAACCCTACTCTATATTATAACAAATATTTTAGTAATAATAAAGACCTTTTTTAAATTTTTTTTATAAATATATAAATAATAATATAAGTAAGATTTTTTTCGACTCAAAATGGAAAAATTCCCAGCGTATTTACAAAGAAAAAGGTCAAACTAGGATTGTAGCCGATGGCTACGAAACAGTTTGCCGAACAAAAGGATTTTGCGGCAAGATGAGGAGTGTAGGAAATGAGTAAACGTTCCGTTATGTCTCGACAGCTCAAAGAGGAAATCGCCAAAGAACTGGGTGTTTATGAATCGGTTAAGAAAAACGGTGGTTGGGGCGATGTGTCTTCCCGAGATTGCGGCAACATGGTGACGAAAGCGATTGAAATGGCTGAGAGAAATCTGTCTAAATCGTAACACTCAAGCACTCTCTTGAACTTTTACGGTTGATGCATGTTTGAAACTGAGAACGAAAACATCAATCAGAGTAAAAGGGGAGGTCGCGGCTTTTGCCGCGGCCTTTTTCTTTTAAAACAAATTATTAAGTTTTTGTGTCAAGTCTTTACAGAATGCGTAATTTTTAGTATAATAAAATAAGATTGATATATCTATTTGGAAATCAGGAAGTGATCTTTTGTTCAGACTGGGCAATTTTGATATTGTGAATATAATCATCCGTGCGGTTGCGGTGTTGCTGGCTATCTCCATTCACGAGATCGCTCACGGCTTTAGCGCCTATCTTTTAGGGGATAAAACCGCCAAGGCAATGGGCAGACTTTCCTTAAATCCCTTGCGCCATTTAGACCCCTTTGGTGCTCTTTGTCTCTTGCTTTTTGGCTTCGGTTGGGCAAAACCTGTTGTGATTAACCCCTATTATTTCAAAAAGCCGAAACGGGATATTATCTTGACATCTTTGGCAGGTCCTATGTCTAATTTTGTTATGGCATACCTGACCCTTTTGGTTTACAAATTACTGGGTGCCACAGGCGTTTTATATGCAAACGGTACAGCCTTTTACTATCTGATGCAGTTTATCAGCACTTTTGTATGGCTGAACATCGGTCTTTGCGTGTTCAACCTGCTTCCTGTTCCGCCTTTAGACGGTTCTAAAATCTTTTTGCCCCTTTTGCCGCGCCATATCTATGTGGATATTATGCGCTATCAGCATTTGGGCTGGATGATTCTGATGGTAGCCCTTGCCCTCAACGTACTTGATCCGATCCTGAGTACCGCGGGCAGCTTTATATTTAACATTTTATCCTTCCTGGCAGGAGGTGTGGCATAATGGAGCCCTTATCCTTTCAGGTAGAGGTGTTTGAGGGACCGCTGGAACTTCTTTTGCATCTTCTCAAGAAAAACAAGGTGAGCATTTACGATATTCCCATCGAAAAAATCACCGCACAATATATGGAATATCTGGAAAAAATGCAGTCCTTTGATATGGAACTGTCCAGCGATTTTCTGATTATGGCATCAGAACTTCTCTATATCAAATCCCAGATGCTTCTGCCCCGCAGGGAAGAAGAGGAAGAAGACCCCCGCAAGAATCTGGCGGACAGGCTTTTAGCGTACCAGCAGATGAAATCGGCGGCGGAATACTTAAAAGACCACGAAGGCGACGGACGGTTTTTATTCTTCAAAGAACCAGACGATATTGAAAAAGCGCCACCTGATTACAGCGATCAGGCCTTTGATGTGGAACAACTTTTGGCGGCGTTTTCTGATATTATCATTAAAACCCAGCGAAAAGAGCCCCCGCCGAAAACTTCGTTTGTGGGCATCGGCGGTCACGAACAGGTGTCATCTGCCAAGTGTACAAGCCATATTAAAACCCGCTTGTCCGGTGGCAAAAAAGTGGCCTTTCGTCAGGTGTTTGAAGGTCTTAACTCAAGACCGAAAATTGTGGTTTCATTTTTGATTCTTTTGGAAATGATTCGCCTGAATTATGTAACCGCAGAGGTTAAAGATGGCGAAATTTATTTAACACAGATTAAAGACGGGGAGATTGTCAATGAATTTTGATACCTGCAGTGTTTTAGAGAGCCTTTTATTTGCCGCAGGCGAGAGCATTAGTGCCGAGCAGCTTGCGGAAATTATGGAAATCACGGTTTTAGAAGTGATACAAGCTGTACAGGATTTAAACGATGATTACGAAAAACGCGGTCGCGGTCTTCGTGTTATCGCTTTAGAGGACTGTTATCAGCTTTGCACAGCCGAAACCTATTTCCCCTACATACAAAAATTAAAAGAACCACGCCGCAAGCAGAATTTATCCCCCGCGGCGCTGGAAACCTTGGCGGTTGTGGCTTATCATCAGCCCGTGACCCGTTCCAGCATTGAGTTCATCCGCGGCGTGAATTCCGATGGACCTGTTAACAAACTCATTGAACGTGGTCTGATTGAAGAAAACGGACGTCTGGATGCACCCGGTCGCCCCATTTTGTATGTGACGACCCACGAATTTTTACGTGCTTTTGGCCTGTCGTCCCTTTCCGGTCTGCCTGACCCGACGCCAAACCGCATAAATGAAGAAGAAAATGAACAAACTATAGATAATCTTGAGGATTGAGGTGGTTAGATGCTACTTTGGATCATCTTGGGTATTGTGCTCCTGTTCCTTTTGCTCCTTTTGTTTGTCCCTGCAAAAATCAGTCTTATCTATCGCTTGCAGGAAGGGCAGCAAAAACTGCGGATGAAACTGCGGATTTTGTTTATTCCCGTTGGTTTTGACATTCCCCTGGACAAAGACAACAACAAAGCAGATAAGGATGCCAAAAAGGAAACGGAAAAAAGAAAATCCCCCAAAGAATTTATTGCCTTCTCTAAGCGCCTGTATTACACTTTTCAGGAAGTTAAAGGGGAGTGCAAGGATTTATTCGGCGAAATCCGTGCTAAACTGGTTTGCAGTGAGGTTTCTTTTGCCCTTCGTTACGGTACGGGCAATCCTGCCGCAACAGGCATGTTAAACGGCGCTATCTGGGCGGCTTCTGCGGGCATTGTCAAGTTGTTTGACACAACCTTTTCCGTGACCAATAAGTCTCTAACGGTTGAGCCTGTTTTTGATAAGGCTTGCCTTACCATACATAGCAAAACAAGTTTTACATTTAAGTTATTTGATGCACTTTTGATGCTGTGTAAAATTAAAACGTTAGTTAAAAAAATTAAAGATAAAATCAAGACAGAAAATTAAGAAGGACGGTGCTACAAATGGCAGAACATCCCATCAAAGGTTTAATGGAAACAGCAATGGGCAGCATTAAGAATATGATTGACGTTAACACAATCGTAGGTCAGCCCGTTTCTACCCCCGACGGAACCGTGATTATCCCCATTTCCAAAGTGTCTTTCGGATTTGGTGCAGGCGGTAGCGAATTCGGCGAACGTACAACAACAAAAAATGACGAACTTTCCGCGAACTTTGGCGGCGGCACAGGCGGCGGCGCGGTGATTGAGCCTGTTGCCTTTATGGTTGTGGGCAATGGTCAGATTCGTCTGATGCCCATCGATAAAAACCCCTCTCCCGTTGAAGAAATTATGAGCGCAGTTCCGGGACTTTTAGACAAAACACTGGCATTCTTTAAAGGTCACGAAAGCAAAAATGCGGAAGACGTTTTTGCAGGCGAAACCATTGATGCTGAATAAGTGAAAACCAAAAAGACCATCGAAACGGCGGGTCTTTATAGGGATGAGTCGGTTTTGGCTTGCTATTTTTCGCTAATAGTTCGCAAAAAAATGCAGACATACGTCAGTATGCCTGCATTTTTTATGACTTCTCTAAGACGAAAAATCTCTAACCCAAAACTGCTTGCACCACAAAAATCTCGATTTATAGTGCAGAACAAGGCAAAAAGCCGAAATTATCCTGGCGGATTATGAG
>JAZOLH010000069.1:0-15180 GCA_045652815.1 Clostridia bacterium | reverse complement strand
TGTTTTTAGATAAAATTTTACTATTTCCTTGCTTTATAAAATCGACAAGGTTATTTTCAATGAGAGAAGCACCAAAAATTTGTAGTGTGCGAAGATTGCAACCAAGTTCATCGCTTATTTCTTTTAATGTTTTTTCGCCATCAAATTTTTCATAGGCTTTCTTTCTTACATCAGTAGTAAGATACTCTGCATTAAACCGTTTAATAGCACCGGCTTTTGTTTGCACAGTCAACAAGCTAATTTCTTGTAATATTGATTCGAGTAATTTTTCTATACTGTTTGATTCCATTTGTTATTCCTTTCTATCTTCTTGCCCAATTTTAGATTTTACCTCATTTACCAAAAGATGAACCGATGTACAAGGGCACATTTCTGACGGCTTACACTTGCAATTGGACTTGTGTTCTTCGTATTTTCTTTGAGCAAGTTTAATTGCTTCAGATTCATTACCAAAGCGATTTAACTTATTATATATTTCGCGGTCTGATTTAACGTATTTTTGACCTGAAATCTGCTCAAATGTTCTCCCAAACCCTGCACAACATGTTACCGAATCTTGATATGTAGGCATCTTGCCGAAATATGAACTAAACCATGCTTCTATGCAGGGGTTTGTCCATCCGACTTTGATGCCCTTGTCCTCTGCTTGGTGAATTATTTCGTCAAAATCTTGAACTTGATCTCTATCAAAAATAATCCACGTTTCGCCAAACTGAGGATTTAATGATGACAAATTAAGGGCTTCCTCCACAAGATTTTTTGTTTTAGTCTTTATAACTTTAATTACAAGTTTTCCTTGTAGCTCTTTTGGAATAGAATCTCTTAGGCCATACATATAGTTCTGTTCGGTCTCCTTAGTGTCAGTAACTATAAAATAGTAGCCAAGTTGAGGGGTTCTTCGATTTGTCAATTCTCTTGGTTTTCTACTTCCATTTCTTTCGTATCGAGGCATATACTATTCCTCCTTAAACATATCAAAATACCTTAAGGAAGGAATCGCACCATATTTTCCTAACAGATAATTTTTCTCATAGTTTTCGTCCTTACGTATCTTAACTCCATCCTCATCAACAAAATCTGCCAATGAATAAAGATTCGAAATTCCATTCAAGTCTTTTTCTGCGAACCAAATTTCATCTCTTCGAAGTATGTTTCCGTTAAGCTGCCAAGAATCATGAGAAGTAAATATTAATTGAGCATTTTTTGTGTTAATTTCTGGGTTAAGGAATGTAATGATAAAAGCCCGTACTAATAATGGGTGTAGTCTTGCGTTTAATTCATCAACAAATAACACTCCTCCGGTAGACAACACATCATCCAGCATAGGATAGAGTGCAAACATTTTAAGAGTTCCGGCAGATTCGTTTTGCAAGGGTATTGATGTTGTTTGATCTGAATCAATCATTTTGTGTATTGCGTCAATTTTTAAATGTTCATCTTCATCATCATTGTCTGACTTTAAAACTTCTACATTAAATCCAATAATTGATGGATCAAATGATGCAAAGTAATCAACGACTTTATTTCTAACATTTTCATCATCAGCAAAACCTTCAGGTATCAATTGAGACAAAAAGAAGTTTTCGATTGGTCTGCCAAAATCAGCGAAATCGTTGTTGAGAAACCAATCTCTAATAAATTTCAGTTTTGCTATTTTTAGTTTTGCGCCTAATGAAACTATTAATGTTTCCTTTTCCAATGCAATCTTTAAATTTTCTTGGCTCTTTGATGGTATCCCTGAAAAATCATAATCTTCTCCATTGCGATAAAAAATTCTCTTATAATCGCCTCTTGATGTTTTAGCTTTGTAATTGAGCCATTCTTCACGCACTCCTGTACTATCTACAGTAAAACCATAGTTATATGTTTTTGCTCCATTTTCTTCTGAATCTATAAAATAGATTTCGAATGATGATTCATCGGTCTTGCTCTTAGAATCAAACAAGAAAGGGGTAGGTCTAAAAAACTTTGACTTCTTTTTTTTGCCATCTGACTCGTTACCATAATCTAAAGAATTGATTACATACATGGACATGTATCTAAATGCTTCTTGAACATTTGATTTTCCACTTGCATTTGCACCAAATATTGCGGCAACAGGTAAAATTCTTTCATTGGCAATAGAAATAACATGATTATTAAATTCAGAAATCTTGGTAGCGGTTAAGTCTAAGGTTGTATCATCTTTAAAAGATTTAAAATTTTTAAAATTAAATTGAAGTAACATAATACATTTCTCCTTTTTATCTTTACACTATATATTATACACATTTTTTCTAATTTGTCAACACCTAATTGAGAAAAAACCTCAATTAGGTGTAAAACTTTATTGATTTTTTATAAAGAGGGTGAGAAGAATCAATCGCAAGTTCATCTCTTCAATATTTTTTTAGCAAAAGTAGTGGCTTTAAAAACATACATCTTTTAGTTTTGATAATTGAAATTAATGTTACCAAGATAAAAAAAAGAAATCCGAACCCTCATGATTTGCAAAAGGGCTGGATTTCTTTTTAAATTCAAAATATCAATCTATAAATTCTTTAATTATTTCAACTATCTCTGATTCATTATCAACTATTTGTTTTTGTTTAGCTACATAATCTTTAAGTCTTCTGATTATTTCAGAATACACATACTCAATTTCGTCGTCTATGCCATCTGAGGCACCACCATCTTCATCAAAATTCAAATAACCAACAAGCAACTTTATATATCCTCTTGTTATCTCGCCCTGATCATTCGACAAATGAATGTTGATGATTTCTTCACTGCCTTCGGTAGGCGATATCTCAATTTCGTCTATACCAAAAGACATTGTGCTTCCATCAATACCAGTAATTACAATAGTATCTCCATAATTAATAGTATCCGGTAATGTATCTTTATCATAAAGTTCAGATGCATTTTCGCTTTTTGCGTTTAACCATTTTTTAATTTCTTCGATTTCGGAATCATCAATGTTTTCTACATTTACAACATTGGGAATATCAGTAATATTTGATAATTTTACATATATTGATTTAATTATTTTACGACAATCTGAATGTTCAAGATTTTCTAACAACGAATCATAACTAATACAAAAATCCTCAAAAGCATGATGAAGTCTGTTGATTGTTTCGAATATTTCAATTATTTCACCATAAAATTCTGAATCAGGCAGTGAGTCCTCTAAATATGACTCGTAGCTTCCCAGTGGAATAAAACCAAGCGTTTTCCTGTCCATATCTTTAATATCCTGCTCGTAGGTTGTATTAGACTGCATTTCAATCTCATATCTATCTTTTCTTGAATCTCCACCTAACACAACAGTAAACGGAAAAATCTTAAATGATTTTGCTTCACGATCAATTTCAATTCTACACCCAAATCTCGCATGATGTTCCTCTCTAATTTTAATTGTATCAACAAAAACATAATCTTTGGTTTCAGAATCCCATGGAGCATTGGCATAATCTTCATAATAGCAGTCGGCAGATATATCAGCTTTACACAAAAGAGTAACTTTTGAAGTTTTGTCTGACATTTCATCTATAGAATGAATCATAAATGATAGTTTTGAAACACTGTGCAGGAAAAATTCATCGTAATCATATCCGGATTCAATTCCATCCTTATCATACGAAAGGCCTCTTACATCAATATTTTCATTAGATTTGATATATTCTAATATTGCAGCGTTGATACGGAGTTGAAGTTCTTTGATGAGTTCCGTTGTTGCTGCATATGCTTCTTCTTTTTCCTTATTTATTGCATCAAACAAATCGCCTAATGTACCGAAGAAAAAGTGATTCTTGGTTTGCTGACAAGCTTTCTTGAATCCGTTGTCATTACTTATTATTACAACATCTTCAGTTTCATCAAAGCGGTTTCTTATTTGATTGGCAATAAATGCATCCGGAAATTCCTTTCTCTTTTTTTCTCCTTCCTCAAACGGAGGATTGATTTCAAAATAATCATCTATTATTGAATCTAAATCTATTAAATCGTTACTGAGAATCTCGGCATTAATTTCTTTTAAAAAAGCATCAAAAAGTTCTTCACTTTTGATCATAAGAGATTTCTTATCTTTTTCGATTTCTAACAATCTATCCAACCCAATGTGTTTTATGAGGTGTTCTGTAGATTCCTTTAATGCTTCGGTTCTTAATTTACGTGCAACTCCACATAGTCTACTTGCTTGTTTGGCAAGATGTTTCTTTGATTCTTTAACAACAATATTACTCAACACTACTTTAATTACACCGTCATTAACATAGTTTTTAAGTAGTTGTAGTGTACTACCTTCACTTAAATCATATTTGGCAGCATCTAAAACATTTGTATCTATGGTAACCAATATTGGATATTTGAACATTTTTCCGTCTTCCTTTGCTACAATTTCTTTTGTTTTCCATACATTATATCACATATTTATAATTTTTTCTACAAAATTATAAAACCACTATCCAAGACTTTCATCTAAGATAGCGGTTTTTACATTAAAAAATCATCTTAATAGAAGAACTATCTCTATTAGATTTACTATTAAAATTTGGATAGTCAAAATACAATAGAAATCCGAACCCTTCACCGATTGGTACAGGGTTCGGATTTCTACTGTTTGGTGCGGGCGACAGGACTTGAACCTGCACGGGGTTGCCACCAGAACCTAAATCTGGCGCGTCTGCCAATTCCGCCACGCCCGCGCACAAAATATGATAGCACATAACAGCTTTTTTGTCAAGGTAAAACGCAGATTCTTGACAAACCCATCCCCATATGCTATACTAAAACTCCAAGTAGTCCAGATGGTCGCGGGGATGCTTTGCATCCGTGAGGAAAGTCCGAGCTTCATAGGGCAGGGTGCCGGGTAACTCCCGGTGGAGGCGACTCTAAGGAAAGTGCAACAGAAATAGACTGCCGGTTTTCCGGCGATGGTGGAAAGGTGAGGTAAGAGCTCACCAGCGCGGCGGAGACGTCGTGGCTCTGTAAACCCCATCCGAAGCAACACCGTATTGGCTCGTATAGGATAAGTCGGCCCGACATGCCTATACTTGGCGGTGGCTCGAATCGTATAGTAATATGCGGTCTAGATAGATGATCATCAAATACAAAACTCGGCTTATAGGATTGCTTGTGAACATAACACCCGTTTGGGTGTTATTTTTTTGCGGTTTAACATAGAGAATTTACAAGGAAATGCTTGACAAAAAGCCATTTTAAAGGTAAGATTATAGAATAGGTATATTGTTGTTTAATATTATCATTACATATTTGGAGGGTACTATGAAGAACACAGAAAAAACAATGGAAAAACTGGTTGCACTGTGTAAAGGCCGTGGCTTTGTTTACCCCGGTTCTGAAATTTACGGTGGTCTGGCTAACTCCTGGGACTACGGTCCGCTGGGTGTTGAACTGAAGAACAACGTAAAACGTGCTTGGTGGAAAAAATTCGTGCAGGAATCTCCCTACAACGTAGGTCTGGATGCTGCTATTTTGATGAACTCTCAGACATGGGTGGCTTCCGGTCACGTTGGTGGCTTTTCTGATCCTCTGATGGATTGCCGCGAATGTAAAGCCCGTCACAGAGCTGACCATCTGATTGAAGAATATTTAAAAGAAAAAGGCGAAACTTTAGCAGTTGATGGTTGGAGCAACGAACAGATGCTTGAATACATCAACGAACATGACGATATCGTTTGCCCCAAATGCGGCAAAAAGAACTTTACCGATATCCGTAAGTTCAACCTGATGTTTAAAACTTTCCAGGGCGTTACTGAAGACAGCACATCCGAACTGTACCTGCGTCCTGAAACCGCACAGGGTATCTTTGTTAACTTCAAAAACGTGCAGAGAACAACCCGTAAAAAGATTCCTTTTGGTATTGGTCAGGTTGGTAAATCCTTCCGTAACGAAATCACACCCGGTAACTTCATTTTCCGTATCCGTGAATTTGAACAGATGGAACTGGAATTCTTCTGTGCACCCGGTGAAGATTTAAAATGGTTTGAATACTGGAAAGATTACTGCAAAAACTGGCTGTTATCTTTGGGTATCTCCTTAGAAAACTTAAAATTCCGTGACCATTCTCCCGAAGAATTGTCTCACTATAGTAACGCAACTACCGACGTTGAATTTATGTTCCCCTTCCGTTGGGGCGAACTGTGGGGTATTGCTGACCGTACAGACTTTGACTTAAAACAGCACGCAACCCATTCCGGTGAAAACTTTGAATATACCGATCCCGTTACCGGCGAAAAGTACATTCCTTACTGTGTTGAACCCTCTCTGGGTGCTGACCGTATGACTCTGGCATTCTTAACAGAAGCATATGATGAAGAACAAATTGGCGAAAACGATACCCGTGTTGTGATGCGTTTCCATCCCGCACTGGCACCTGTTAAAGCCGCTGTTCTGCCGCTTTCTAAAAAGCTGTCCGAAGGTGCAATGGAACTGTACCAGCAGCTGGCTTCTAAATTCAACTGTGAATTTGATGATGCAGGTAGTATCGGTAAACGTTATCGTCGTCAGGACGAAATCGGTACTCCGTTCTGTATCACTTACGACTTTGACAGTCCGGAACAGGGCACAGTTACCGTTCGTGACCGTGATACTATGGAACAGGTAACTCTGAAGATTGAAGAGGTTGCGGCATACATTGAAGAACGCCTGCAGTTCTAATCAATATCAGATTTTAAGTCGTGCAAAATGTGTTGGAAATTGAAATAAATTTTGAAGTTTTGTATTGACAGATTCAAGAAAATTTAGTATTCTATAATATATAAGTATTTTATGGATACAAGCAGCGATGCAAAGAAGGAGCGGTACGCATGTTATCTAAAGAGGTTGTTGTTCAGAATCAGGTTGGTCTTCACGCTAGACCGGCAACATTTTTCATTCAGAAATGCAATGAATTTAAATCCAGCGTTTGGGTGGAGAAGAATGACCGCAGAGTGAATGCAAAAAGCCTTTTAGGTGTTCTTTCTTTGGGCATTGCAAAAGGAAGCCAGATCACCATTATTACCGATGGTTCCGATGAAGCGGAAGCAATTGAAACGCTCTCTGCTTTAATTGGCGGTAATATGGACGAAGAATAAGGTTTCATTTCTACATAAAACTGAAAGGGGCTGTTTGTCGACTGATTTTAATAAATCGGCCGGCGGCAGCCTTTTATTTTTACATAAGGGAGGTGTGCTTTTTGGATAACGAGAAACTGTATAATTTACCGGAAGAACCGGGTGTTTACCTGATGAAAGATAAAAACGGAAACATTATTTATGTGGGCAAAGCCAAGATTTTAAAAAACCGCTTAAAACAGTATTTTACAGCGGTTGAAAAGCACACGCCCAAAGTAAAAGCCATGGTTTCCAACATCGCTGACTTTGAATATATCATCACAGACAGCGAGATTGAGGCCCTGATTTTAGAGTGTAATTTAATTAAAAAACACAAGCCTTATTACAACATTCTCTTAAAAGACGATAAACATTATCCCTACATTAAAATCACCATTCGTGATGATTTTCCGAAGGTTTTATTAGCGCGAAAAATGGTGAAAGACGGGGCGAAATACTATGGGCCTTATACTTCCAGTGCGGTGGTGCGGGAACTGATTGATATGGTTTCCAAACTGTTTAAATTGCCTACTTGCTCTCTTAAAATGCCACAGGATATGGGCAAAAAAAGGGAATGTTTAAATGCGCATATTGAGCAGTGTATGGCACCTTGCGTGCATCCTGTAACGAGGGAAGCCTATCGCAAGCAAATTGCAAAAGCCTGCAGTTTTTTGGAAGGGGAGCACGACGCGCTTTTAAAAGAACTAGAAGCGGAGATGCAAACCGCCTCCGATAATTTAGAGTTTGAGCGGGCGGCACTGCTTCGTGACAAAATTGACGCTATTCGTCGGCTTTCCGAGCGGCAAAAAATGATTTCCGAAAAGCAGGCTGATGAGGATATTATCGGTTTTTACAGACAGGACAACAAAGTTTACAGCGAGGTGTTTTTTATCCGTCGCGGTCGACTTGTGGGTCGCCACAGTACCGTTTTAGATAAGGCGGGAGAAGTGGAAGATAGCGCACTTTGCAGTGAATTTATCAAGCAATTTTATGCTGAAAATAGTGACGTTCCCAAAATGATTTACACAGCTTGGGAAAGTGACGATGAAGCCCTGCTTTCTGCGTGGCTCTCGGCAAAAGTCGGCAGAAAAACATCTCTTCGTGCACCACAACGGGGTGAAAAGAAAAAACTCACCGAAATGGCGTGCAAAAATGCCCGTCAGAACGCGGTTGACCATATTTTAAAAGGTAGTGGCAGAAATGTGCCTGCCGCAGTTTTGGAACTGAAAGAAAAGCTTTCTCTGCCCGCTCTTCCCAAACGAATTGAATCTTACGATATCTCCCACACAGCAGGCGCCGATGCGGTTGCCTCTATGGTGGTTTTGGTGGATGGAAAACCGGCCCGCAGCCAGTACCGTCGCTTTAAGATTCAGGTGGCAAAAGGCGGCGATGATTATGCGGCACTTTCCGAGGTGATTTTCCGTCGTTTTCGTCACGCAAAAGAAGAGCAGGAAGCGCTGGATAGCGGCGAAAACATCAAGCCGAAATTCCTGCCTTTGCCTGATTTGATTTTGTTGGATGGAGGCAAGGGTCAAGTGGATACCATCGCCAAATTATTAGAAATGCTGGACGTGGATGTGTCGTTATTCGGTATGGTGAAAGACGACCGCCACAGAACCCGTGGCGTTGTGTCAACAGATGGGGCAGAAATCGGCTTTCTTCCCACGTCTGAGGCTTTTCGACTGATGGGAACTTTGCAGGAAGAAGTTCATCGGTTTGCCATCGAATACCACAAAAAACTCAGAACAAAACGAGTGATTGGCTCTGTTTTGGAAGAAATCGAAGGTGTTGGAGAAGAGACACGCAAAAAACTTATCAGACATTTCAAAAGCGTCAGCGGTATCCGCAACGCAACGGTGGAAGAAATCGGTGCGGTTTCGGGTATTTCAAAGCGGACAGCGGAAAATATTTATAACTTTTTTAACGAAAAACCTTGATATTATTTCTTATTTATTATATAATCTTATAGTATATAGGTAGGTGACGGAAATGAGAATTGCTGTAGATGCTTTCGGTGGCGATAATGCGCCTTTAGAAATTGTCAAAGGTGCAATTTCTGCGGTAGGAAATTTGCCGGAAGATGAAATCATTTTAGTTGGTAAAGAAAACGAAATCAAGGCCATTTTAGAGGCAGAAAATGCATCTTGTGAGCGAATCTCCATTCGCCACGCAGATGAAGTTATCGGCACAGGCGAACATCCTGTTGAAGCCATCCGCGCCAAGAAGAATTCCTCTTTGATGGTGGCTCTTTCTATGGTGAAAAACGGAGAAGCGGACGTGGTTGTTTCTGCAGGTAACACCGGCGCATATCTGGCCGGCGCATTCCGCACCATTGGTCGCATTAAAGGCATTAAACGTCCTGCGCTGACAACTGCGATTCCCACAGAGGGAACAGCCCGCGGTTTACTGTTAGATGTTGGTGCCAATGCCGATTGCAGACCGGAACATTTGGTTCAGTTTGCACAGATGGGCGCTATCTATGCGGCTCATATTTTAAAGATTGAAAATCCCCGTGTGGCGCTTTTGAACATCGGTGCTGAAGAAGCCAAAGGTAACGCTCTGACAAAAGAGACCCATCAGCTTTTAAAAGAACAGCAGGATTTAAACTTTATCGGCAACATTGAGCCCCGTGACGTTTTGTCCGGTGCGGCAGACGTGATTGTTTGCGATGGCTTTACAGGTAACGTTGTAATTAAACTGATTGAAGGCACAGCGATGACAATGTTTTCTATGCTGAAAAAGGCCTTCTATAAGAGTTTTGTGACAAAACTTGCGGCGGCTATCTTAAAACCCGGCTTGAAGGTGATTAAATCCAAACTGGATTACACAGAATACGGCGGCGTGCCCCTGCTTGGTATCAACGGTGTTGTGTTTAAAGCCCACGGTAGTTCCAATTCTCTGGCTTTTGCAAATGCTATCCGTTCTGCCCGTGATTATGCGGCGGCAGGCATTAATGAACAGATTAAAGCACTGGTTGAAGCAAGCGGAGAAGAAGAGGCCGAAGAATAAATCGGGTTATTTGGAGCAGATGCTCCTGATAATATAAGGCTTTTGTACATAGTGGCAAAATGCCGGCTCATATTACTATGGAGGTGACAATATGGAGTTTGAAAAAGTAAGAGAAATCGTTTCTGCACAGCTGGGTACAGCGGTTGAATCGATTACAATGGAAACATCTTTTATTGATGATTTGGGTGCAGATTCTTTGGACGTTGTGGAATTAATCATGGCGCTTGAAGAAGAATTTGATATGGAAGTATCTGACGGCGAGGCTGACGACATCAGAACCGTTGGCGATGTTGTTGAGTACATCAAGGCTCATGCCTGATTGATAATAAGCCCCGCCAAAAGCGGGGCTTAAATCATATATAAAAGTGGTCAATGCGCCATTCAAAATCAGAAAAATATTTCTGGTTTTGAATAGCGGATTGGCAGAAAGGAACGGCGAAGTTATGAATCAACTGAAAGCCTTTGAAGAAATCATTGGGTATCGTTTTACCAATGAAGAACTTCTGAAAAACGCCCTGACACACAGTTCCTATGCCAACGAAAACAGACAGAAAAATGTGGTGTATAACGAGCGACTGGAGTTTTTGGGAGACTCTGTTCTCAGTTTGGTTGTCAGCAACTATATTTTTGAGAACTACCCCAATCTGCCCGAAGGTGATTTAACCAAAACCCGTGCGGCCATTGTTTGCGAGCGCTCTCTTTGCGCCTGTGCCCAGAACATTGAAATGGGCAATTATCTGATTTTAGGTCACGGTGAAGAGCAGACGGGCGGCAGAACTCGTGCCTCCATTTTGGCCGATGCGTTTGAGGCCTTAATTGCGGCGATTTATTTAGACAGTAGTTTTTCCGTGGTGCGTGAATGGCTGCTCGGTCAGCTTTATGACACCATTGTGAGTGCTGTAAACGGAAAGACCTTTACAGATTTCAAAACCGCTCTGCAAGAGAAAGTACAGGTCCACGGTGCTGTGGATATCCGCTATGAAGTTGTGGGCGAATCGGGCCCTGACCATAGAAAAACCTTTACAGTTCACGTGTTTGTCAATGATGAACTGATGGGTATGGGCGAGGGTAGCAGCAAGAAAAATGCCGAGCAGATGGCGGCATCTGATGCGATGATGAAGTTGGGTGATGGCATTGCGTAAGCATAAAACCATCCCGATTTTTGTGCCCCATTGGGGATGCCCAAAGGATTGTCTCTTTTGTGACCAAAAGAGCATCACAGGGCAAAAAGAGCCGATGACGCCTGAAAAAGCGGCGGAGAGTATTCGCATTGGCATTGAACATAAAAAGCCCGATGAAATTTTGGAAATCGGCTTTTTCGGCGGCTCGTTTACGGGGATTCCCATTAGCCAGCAAGAAGCCCTTTTATCCATCGCCTATGAAGCAAAAAAAGCGGGATTTGTGGATGGCATCCGCCTTTCCACAAGACCTGATTACATTAACGAAACAGTCCTTGAAAGACTCAATCAATATGGTGTCACCTGCGTGGAACTGGGCGCACAATCAATGGATGATAAAGTGCTCGCACTAAACCGACGGGGACACACCATGGAACAGACGAAAACAGCCGCAAACATGATTCGAAAAAGTGGTATTTCGCTGGGCTTACAGATGATGGTTGGTCTCTATGGAGACACAGAAGAAGGCGCAATGAAAACAGCGGAAGAATTTGCCGCCTTGTCGCCTGATTGTGTCAGAATCTATCCCACCTTGGTCATCCGTGGGACAGGCCTTTGCGCGCTTTACGAATCAGGCACCTATACACCGCTGACGATTAGCGAAGCGGTCAAGCAGTGCGCCGATTTATATCAGTTTTTTACGGAACGAAATATCACCGTTATCCGTATGGGGCTCTTGCAAACGGAGCCTGAGACTGTTGTGGCAGGGCCCTTACATCCCGCCTTTGGCGAACTGGTGCTGAGTCGAATTTATTACAACAAAATTCTGCCGAAGTTAACAGGTTGCGCAGGCAGAGAAATTGAGATTTCCGTGCATCCGAAAGATGTGTCCGCCCTTTGCGGACAAAATCGGGACAATATTTTAGCAATCAAAGAAAAAAGCGGTCTAGCCGGGCTTGTGATTTTGCAAGACGAAACCATAGCACGTGGAGACTGCCAAGTTAAGATACTGAAAGAACAAGAGAAGGGAGGCGTAGCAAAATGCATCTGAAAGGGTTAAAAATGCAAGGTTTTAAGTCCTTTGCAGACAATATTGAACTGACGTTCAGTGATGGTATTACCGCCATTGTCGGCCCTAATGGCAGCGGTAAAAGTAACATTTCCGATGCGGTGCGTTGGGTACTGGGTGAACAAAGTGCCAAAACACTTCGTGGCAGTAAGATGGAAGATGTTATCTTCAACGGTACCCAGACCAGAAAACGTTTGGGTTTTGCAGAAGTTACCCTCCGTCTTGATAACCGCGACCGTCATTTTAATATGGATTTTGATGAAATTGCTGTCACCCGAAAGGTATTTGCTTCCGGTGAAAGCCAGTATTTCATTAACGATGCGGCCTGTCGCCTGAAAGATATCCATGAAATCTTTATGGATACAGGTCTTGGTCGTGATGGTTATTCTATGGTCGGTCAGGGTAAAATTGATGAAATTTTATCTAACAAATCCGAAGACAGACGTGAAATTTTCGAAGAAGCGGCCGGCATCTCCAAATATCGTTACCGCAAGGAAGAAGCTGAACGTAAACTGCGCCATACCGACGAAAATTTAGACCGTGTGGCTGATATTATCGGCGAACTGGAAATTCAGATTGAGCCCTTGACTCAGCAGGCGGAAAAGGCGAAAAAATACTTAAATCTGCGCGATCAGTTAAAGACATACGATGTGAATCTGGCTCTGCGCGCTGTGGAACGCAGTCGCGGTCAGGGTGCAGAACTTTCTGAAAAATTAGAAGCGGCGCTCCTTTCTTTGCAGAAAGCAGAACGTGAACTTTCTAATGCCGATAGCGAGCAGGAAGCGTGCTACACCCGTTTTGAAGAACTGGGCAAAGCTATGGGTGAAGCCAGCGAAGAACTGCGCAAGGCAGAAGAAACAATGGTCATCGGCGTGCGCGAGGTGGAAGTTTTAAAGAACACCATCGAGGGCAATCTGCGCCTTTTGGAACGTATCGAAAAGGAAACGGAAGATTTGGTGGCGACTAAACTTGCTGCTGAAGGCAATATCCGTGCCGAAGAAGAAAAAATTGAAGAACATAAAAAGAGAATCGAGGCTATCGGCGTTGAAAAAGAAACGCTGTCTGCCGATATGGAAGGTCTTGATGAGGGCGCAGGTCAGCACACAGAAGTGATTGACAAACTGCAGGAAGAAATTGCAGCGGCCTTTGAACAGATCTCTGAATGTAAGATTAAACTTTCAAACCTTGTGCTCACCGAACAGAACCTGAAAAAACGGTTGGCAGAGCAGAAGGAAGAACTGAAAAATCAGGAAAAAGAACTGAAAACCCAGGAAGAACGCCGCGGAACATTGGATGCGGAAATTGAAAGAAAAACCGCATTTATTGCAGAACTCGAAGCTCAAATGGCAGGTCACAAAGAGGCCGAAAAAGCCCTGGAGGCAGAACATTCTGCTAAGCAAAAGGAACTGGACGATGTTCGCATTCTGGTGGAACAAAAAAGTGCCCGTCTCCATCTTTTAACCGAGATGGAACAGAACTTTGACGGTTACCATAAAAGCGTTAAAGAAGTGATGAAACAGGCAGAGGGCGGTATGCTGTCCCGTGCTAAAATCTATGGTCCTGTTTCTAAACTGATTCAGGTGGATAAAAAGTACTCTCAGGCCATCGGTGCAGCTATCGGCGGCTCATTACAGAACATTGTTGTGGGCACGGAAGAAGACGCAAAACAGGCCATTTCCTGCCTGAAAAAGACGGGGGCAGGCAGAGCCACCTTTATGCCCGTGTCTGCTGTTACGGGCGAACTGATGGATGCCTCTAAAATTGCTAAAGAAGAGGGCTTTTTAGGCATTGCCGCAGAACTGGTTGATTATGATAACAAGTTTGATGGCATTATGAAAAACCTGATTGGCAGAACTGCTGTGTTTGAAACCGTTGATCAGGCCATTTCCGTCTCCAGAAAATATAAACAATCTCTCCGCCTTGTAACGCTGGAGGGTGAACTATTTGCGCCCGGCGGCGCAATTTCCGGTGGTTCACAGCAAAAGGGCAGTCAGCTCCTTGGTCGTGAACAGGAAATTTCTGATTTAAAGCAGGAACTTGCATCTCTCAAAAAGCGTGTTGAATCTTTAGAAAAAGAAGCAAACGCCATCGAAAAGAAGGTGCTGGATGCATCGGAAGAATTCGAAAAAACCGATGCAGTCTGCCGCGAAAACAAGGAAGTTTTACTGGTTTTAACCCGCGACAAAGAGCATTATGCAATCTTGCTTTCCGGTCTTTCAGATGCGCTGAAAAACTATGAATCCACAATTTTGGCAACTGAAAACGAAATCGCAGGTTTATCCGGTTTGCAGAAAGAGGCTGAAGAAGGTCTTGCCCTTGCAGAACAGACCATTGCCGAAAAACGTGCCAAAGTGAACGAACTGGAAGAAGATGCGGAAGTTTTTGTGAATAAAAAGCAAAAAATCAGCGATACATTGCTCCAAAAGGGCTTTGAAGAAGCGGCACTCTTTAAAGAAATCGAGCAGGCAAGAGAGCGCATTAATGCGATCCGTGAGGACATCAGCCGCACGGAAATGAATATGAATCTGCGCAAAAAGGAAGCCGAAGAAATTCAGGCAACCAACAATGCGCATAAAGAAGAAATTGCCGCAAAAGAGCAGAGCAGTCGCATTCTTTCTGCCGAAGCCGAAGCAAAACGCAAGGCGATTGAAAATATTACCGCAGAGCGTCAGGCGGCAGAACAGCGGCTTAAATCTCTGCAGGGTGATGCTAACAGCACCCGAGAAACCGTGTTTGATCTGCGCCGCGAATATGACCGTTTGGTTGCACAAAAAGAAAAGCTTGAAACCGAGGCAGAATCAGCACTTTCTCGCCTTTGGGAAGAATATGAAATCACATTCTCTGAGGCAGAAACTATGCGTCGTGATGACCTTGGTGCCGATACCTT
>JAZOLH010000068.1:0-30777 GCA_045652815.1 Clostridia bacterium | reverse complement strand
TTCTCCCCTTAATTTTAGTTAAGCATATCTTTCCATTTTACAGAAAGGTAGAATCACACTATGGCTAAACAAGAATACGGTAACGAGAGTATATCCTCATTAAAAGGTGCGGACCGTGTCCGCCTTCGTCCTGCCGTCATCTTCGGTTCTGATGGTATTGAAGGCTGTCAGCACTCCTTCTTTGAAATTCTCTCAAACTCCATCGACGAAGCAAGAGAAGGTTACGGTACTGAAATTGAGGTTACCCGTTATTTGGATAAATCCATTGAAATTAAAGACTATGGTCGCGGTATGCCCTTAGACTTTAATGAAAAAGAACAGCGCTATAACTGGGAACTGATTTTCTGCGAACTCTATGCCGGTGGTAAATATAAAACCAACAGTGGCGAAAACTATGAGTTCAGCTTAGGTTTAAACGGTTTAGGTGCCTGCGCAACCCAGTACTCTTCTTCCTTTATGGATGTAACCGTTTGTCGTGATGGCAAAAAGTACACCATGCATTTTGAAAAAGGTAATCCCGTAGGCGAATTGCAAGTAGAAGCGTTCCGCCACAGACATACGGGTACCGATATTAAATGGCGTCCCGACCTTGAGGTTTTCACCGATATTAACATTCCTTTGGAATATTATCGTGAAGTGCTCAAAAAGCAGGCGGTTGCCAATGCGGGCTTAAAATTCGTTCTCTATAACCAGACCCCTGAGGGCTGGGATATGGAAGAATTTTATTATGAAAACGGTATCGTGGATTACATTGCCGAAATCAGCGATGGCAAGGAAATCACACCCAGCCACGTGTTTGATGCAGAGCGTCGTGGTCGCGACCGTGAAGATAAGCCCGAATATAAGGTTAAAATGCAGTTTGCTTTCTGCTTTAATAACGAAATCAATATGCTGGAATATTACCACAACTCCAGTTTCCTAGAGCATGGCGGCGCGCCCGATAAGGCTGTTCGCAACGCCTTTGTATATGTAATTGACCAGTATTTAAAAACCAGCGGCAAATATAACAAAACCGAAGCTAAAATCGGTTTTCAGGATGTGGCAGACAGTTTGATTTTAGTCTCAAACTCCTTCTCCACCCTGACAAGTTACGAAAACCAGACCAAAAAGGCAATTACCAATAAATTCATTCAGGAAGCCATGACGGAAGTGCTACGCCAGCAACTGGAAATTTATTTTATTGAAAACAAGCCCATGGCTGAAAAAATTGCCGATCAGGTGCTGATTAACAAGCGTAGCCGCGAAACCGCAGAACGTGCCAGAGTCAACATTAAAAAGAAACTGACAGGCACCATTGACATCACCAACCGTATCAGTAAGTTTGTTGATTGCCGCACCAAAGACGTGGGCGTTCGCGAACTTTACATCGTGGAAGGTGACTCAGCATTAGGCTCCTGTAAACTCAGCCGAAACGCTGAATTTCAGGCCATTATGCCCGTGCGCGGTAAGATTTTAAACTGCTTAAAATCCGGCTATGATAAGATTTTTAAAAGCGAAATCATCACCGATTTGGTGAAAGTTTTAGGTTGCGGTGTGGAAATCCCCCACTCTAAATCCAAAGATCTGAATAACTTTGATTTAGACCTTCTGCGCTGGAATAAAGTTATCATCTGTACCGATGCGGATGTGGACGGTTTCCAGATCAGAACCCTGATTTTAACTATGATTTATGTGCTCATGCCCACTTTGATTGAAGCGGGCAAAGTGTTCATTGCCGAAACCCCCTTGTTTGAAATCAACTGCGGCAAGGAAACCTTCTTTGCTTACAACGAAAAGGAAAAACAGGAGATTTTAGAAAAGCTGGAAGGCAAAAAACATTCCATCCAGCGCTCCAAAGGTTTGGGTGAAAACGACCCCGAAATGATGTCTCTCACCACCATGGCGCCTGAAACCCGTCGTTTGATTAAAGTAATGCCGGATGATGCGCAAAAAACCTTGGAAACCTTTGAATTGCTCCTGGGCGACAACCTGCAGGGCAGAAAAGATTTCATCGCTTCAAGCGGTCACTTATATCTGGATATGACCGATGTAAGCTAAATTTTAAAAAGCAAAAGCAGAACAGATTTTTCTGTTCTGCTTTTTTTATTGTAAAAATGTGACACTCTGAAACAAGTTTCTTGAACTTTCTCTTGTAAAATCGTTGAAAGTATGCTATACTTGTACTTGCAAGGAACTTGTTAGGAGTGTGACAACTGTGACAAACTATGACGCTTCTGCCAACGAATTTGGCAAAATTCTTAAAAAACTGCGTAAAACAAAGGGGCTCAATCAGGAAGAACTGGCCGCTGTTTTAGGCGTTCGCAAAACAACCATTTCCAATTATGAAACGGGGTACTCCACCCCCACCGGTGCCACCATGCGCCAGATTGCCGATTATTTCGGCGTTTCTTTGGATATTATTCTGCCGCCCAAACCAACAGTTGAGGATGATTTGGTGGGCGGAAAAACCGCTTCTTCCCCCGTTTTGCATGAGGATGGATTGCTGCGTGCAGAAACCGAAAAAACCATTCCGGTTTTTGAAAAAATGTATCAAAGCAACGTGGAAATTTCCCCCAGTTTCACCCTTAAACTGCCCCAAAGTTTTATTGGCGGCGGCAATTTCTGCGGTCTTATTGTGGCTGATGACCGAATGGACAGAGCGGGTCTGCCCGCCTCCGCCATTGTTATTGTAAAAGAACAGCCATTTGCCGATGATGGCGATTTGGTAGCCATTGCAATGGGTGATGAACCGGCACTCCTTGGCCGATTGTTTTTAAGCGGCAATGTAGCAACCGTTGTGGCCGAAAGTAACAATTCTGTCCATCGCCCTGTTTCCTTTACTTTGGGCGATGCTTCTGCTCATATTTTGGGCAAAATTGTCGCCGTTATTCAATCTGTTTTATAGCAGAATAAGTCTCATATTTCGGTGCAAAGGAGGGGTTTGATGCAACGAGAAACAACCTGCTGTTTTACAGGTCACCGAACGATTTTGCAAAGCGAAAAAAATCTGCAAAAAGAGCTTGAAAATTCCATTTGTTCTCTGATTGATGCGGGGTTTGTAACCTTTCAGTCCGGCGGTGCTTTGGGGTTTGATACCTTAGCGGCGCAAACTGTTTTAAAGCTGAAAAATTTCTTTCCGCACATTCGCCTTTCCCTAGTTTTGCCCTGCAAAGATCAGGACCGTTTTTGGAACGAATCGCAGCAAAAAACTTTGCGACATTTAATTGAAAATGCCGATGAGACAGTTTACACAGCAGACCGTTATCACAAAGGCTGTATGTACCGTCGCAATCGCTTTTTGGTTGATTCTGCCTCCTGCGTTTTAGCCTATTTGGAGAAGGCTCAGGGCGGCACAAAATATACCGTTGATTATGCTAAAAAAACAGGGGTTGATGTTCGTTTTTTAGATGAAAATTCTGCCCCCATTCAGCTCTCATTTTTAAACTGAATTTTGCATTTTTCCCGACTCATTGGAGTCGGGTTTTTTATTTTTTAAAAAGTGCCCATTTTTTCGCCTGTTTTCCCTTGATTTCAGGGCTTTTTTTATGCACATTTTCAGTAAGAAAAAGCTTTGATTTTATTGACTTATTTAATTATATATTATATAATATAAAATAACTATATTTTTGTCTAAGGAGGGTGCTGATATGCAAGCTGCAAAAACAATTAAAACCGCAGGCTTTATGATTATGGCTACCCTTCTGTCTAAACTGGCGGGTATGGGTCGCGAAATTCTCTTCGCCTCTCTCTATGGCACCGGCGGTGAAGCTGCCGCTTTTTTAACCGCCTCCCGCATTCCCCTTTTGTTTTTTGATATTACCCTTGGCACAGCCATTTCTTCTTCCTTTATCCCCGTGTTCAACGAATATCTGGAAAAGGATCTGAAAAAAGAAGCAAACCGCTATGCCAACACATTTATCACCACTATTGTTTTGTTCACCACTCTTCTTTGTGCTTTGGGTATGCTCTTTGCCCGCCCGCTGACGGGTTTAATTGGCAGTGGCCTGGGCGCAAGCGAAAAAGCATTGGCGGCCCAGTTGGTTATCATCCTGTTCCCCACCATGTTATTCACTGCCTTAGCCTACGCGCTGACAGGCATTCTCCAGTCTTTGGGTGAATTTAACGTGCCTGCCGCTATCAGTTTGGTTTCTAATCTTTTGATGGTGTTTTATCTCTGGTTTGTCCGTGACCGTTTAGGCATTCACGGTGTTGCCACCTTCATGCTGATTTCCTGGGGCTTTCAGATTTTGGTGCAGCTCCCCGCTCTTAAAAAGAAAAAGTTTTCCTATCGCCCTGCCCTCGCCTTAAAAAGCGAAGGTATGAAAAAAACCATGGTGCTGGCCCTGCCCATTTTAATCAGTTCCTGGGTACAGCCCATTAACTCCACAGTTAACATTTATCTGGCATCTTTCTTAAACGAAGGGCAGGCAGTTGCGGCTCTTGATTATGCCAACAAACTGTATATCATCTTCGTGGGTGTTTTAACTTATGCAGTATCCAATCTAATTTTCCCTTCCATCTCCCGCCTGGCCGCAGGAGAAAACAAAGAAGAATTTGCCGCTTTGGTCGGCAAAGCAGTGAAGATTGTGTTTGCTATTATTCTGCCTGTTATGGTTCTGTTCCTGCTTCTGCGGGTGCCCATTGTCCGCTTTGTGTATGAACGCGGTGAATTCGGCGCAGAAAGTACGGCGCTCACATCTTCTGCCCTGCTCTTTTACTCTTTGGGTATGGCAGGCTATGCTGTTACCGAAATTTTAAACAAAGCCTTTTACGCCTTAAAGGATGGCAAAACTCCCATGTTTGTTGCTATGGGTGGCATTTCTTTAAACATTCTTTTGAGTTTCCTCTTTGTGAGAGGTCTTTCTACAGGTCTTTGGGGTCTGGCTCTGGCCGCCTCCATTGCCGCCAACGGTATCGGCATTACCTTGCTGATTGTTTTAAACAAAAAAATCCGTGTTACTAAACTTTCTGACCTTTTCAATACTTTAAAATTAATCGCCGCCGCTCTTATTATGGGCGGATGTGTTTACCTTACTTCTTCCTGCATCACCTTTGCCGATACATTCATCGGCAAATTTGCGGCTTTGGCAATCCCCGCCGCAGCAGGACTCATTTGCTATCTTGTGCTCATCTTTCTCTTTAAAACCGATGAAGCAGAAGAATGCAAAGCACTTCTAAAACAAAAAGAAAGGAAGGCTGACTGATGCAAAGTTCTATTTTACAATTTTTTGCAAAGATTTGTCATACGCTGGCTCTTTGGTTTGACGAAAGCATCGTCGGCCGTCTGTTTAACCGTGTCTCTGCTTGGCTTGCCAAAGTCTTTCGTGATAGTCTGCCCGGTCGATTTTTCTCCTGTGGCAAGGCGGGACGCTGGTTTTTTGAAAGTTTCTTCGGCAAACTCTTTGCTCTGCCCATCACTCTCTGTCGCAAGGTTGCGGAAAGTTATGGCGATAAGGCCAAAGCCATCCTCAGCAAGAGTCGGATTGTTTGGTTTCTCTCCGTTTGGAATGTGATCAGCGTTCGTGTTTACGGGCTGACGCTTCTGGCATTTACCATCGGCTACTCTCTGCTTCGCCTTTGCTTTGCAGAGATGGACCTCATCCGATGGATCGTGATGGCGGCCCTTTGCCTCATTTCCCTGCTTTGCATTTTAATTAACCGCAGTTTAAAATCTCTCTTTAAAGGCAGCCGCATTTTAACCGCTATCGGCGGATTGTTCTGCACCATCCGCAAGGATGTTGACAGTAAGCTGTTCTTAAAAGATCCTGACTTTTTGTTAAAGCATCCTATGTACAGCATTTTGGTGGGTCTGATTCTTTCCGTTCCTGCGGCGTTTCTGCCACCGATGGTTTGGATTTTATCTCTCGGGGCTGTTTTATATGTTTCTCTGGTGCTCCGCTCCACATCATTCGGCGTTTTCACTGTAATTTTAGCGGCACCGATTCTGCCCACTATGGTGCTGGCCGCTTGTGCTGTTTTAACTGCATGTTCCTTTGCACTTCGATTGCTGTTTGATAAAAACTTAGAACTGCGCCCCGTACCCCTGGCCGGTTACATTTTGGTTTTTGCCTTTACAATGGTGCTGGGCACACTGAACTCTTTCACCTTTGTAAAAAGTGCGCAGATTTTATTTTTGCATCTTGCCTTTATGCTATTTTACTTTGTGGCATTTCAGATTTTGGATACCCCGAAAAAGTGGCAAGCCGCTATGACGGGCTTTCTGCTGGTGTCCGGTCTTGTTGCCCTGTATGGCATCTATCAGAATTTTGCAGGCGTTTCTTCCACTGCCTCTTGGGTGGATGAAGAAATGTTCCAGAATATCAAAGTTAGAGTTTATTCCACCTTTGATAACCCCAACGTTTTAGGTGAATATCTTGTGCTGATGATTCCGCTGGCACTAGCCGTTATCTGGCGCAGAGAAACCTACGGGCAGAAAACATTATATACAGCGCTTCTTGCCGCTTTGGGTCTCTGCCTGATTTTCACTTGGTCTCGTGGTGCTTGGCTGGGCATCTTCTTTGCCGCCGCCTTGTTCCTGCTTATTATGGATAAACGTTGGTGGTTGTTAGCTGTTGTTGGCGTTTTCCTGGTGCCTATGTTCTTAGGTTCCGGCTCTGCCATTGCGCAGCGACTGCTGAGCATCGGTAACACCGCCGATACTTCCACCGCTTACCGTGTTTCCATCTGGCAGGCCTCCCTTTCTATGATTCGTGATTTTGGTCTGTCAGGTATTGGTCAGGGCTCGGAAGCCTTTTCCATGATTTATCCAAAGTATGCGCTAGCCGGTGCTAACTATGCGCTCCACGCTCATAACTTATTCCTGCAACTTTGGATTGAAACCGGCATTTGCGGTTTGCTTTCTTTCCTGACGTTAATTTTAGCTTTTATGAAACAGAGTATTTCCCTTGTTTGTTACCGCGGCAGAAATACCATTCTCGGTGCCGCTTCCATCGCCTTTGCAACAGGTATCGCCGGATTTTTGTTGCAAGGTTTAACAGACAATGTTTGGTATAACTATAAAATGGTGCTGCTCTTTTGGATTGTTCTGGCGTTTGCTTCTGCCGCCTCAGTTCAGACAGAGGAAAACAGCACAGAAAGGAGTCATGTATGAAACATATTGTTCAGGTACTAACCGATACAAACGTCGGCGGGGCCGGAAAATATCTGCTGAATTACTTAAAGGGTTTTAACCGTGAAAAGTATAAAGTCACTGTTGTTCTGCCCGAAGGCAGTCGCCTTTGCGCATTCGTGCATGGCTTTAACGATGTTACCCTGATTGAAGCGCCTCATATGGCCGATTGTTCTTTCGATAAGCACGCTGTGTTCTTTTTGAAAAAACTGTTTAAAAAAATCAAGCCTGATATTTTGCACACCCACGCCTGCCTGTCTGCCCGTATTGCAGGCAAATGGGCAAAGGTGCCTACGATTTTGGCAACACGCCATTGCATCGAGCCTCTGCCCCACGGTTTTCGTGCTCTTGCCATCAGTGCTTTTAACAACGCCCTTTGCGATTATTACATCGCTGTTTCCGAAGCGGTTGTTAAAAACCTGACTGATTCCGGCATCCGCAGAGATAAAATCAAACGTGTGGCCAATGGTGTTGAACCCGTAAAACCCTTAACAAACCACGAAAAGATGCTTGTTCGTGCCCAGCACGAAGTAAAAGACGATGAAACCCTGTTCGGCATCTTTGGAAGACTGGAGACCGTTAAAGGTCATAAATACTTTATCAAGGCCGCTCGTCAGGTGCTCCGCGAAGCGCCAAACACCAAGTTTATGATCGTGGGCGGCGGCAGTTTGGAAATGGATCTCCACGCCCGTGCCAGACGCTACGGTATTTATAACAACATGATTTTCACCGGCTTTGTGCCTAACACATCTCTCTTGTTAAACGCGGTGGATGTTAATGTTTGCGCTTCTGAATCTGAAGCTATGAGTCTTGCCATCTTAGAGGCTATGAGCCTTGGTAAACCCACCATTGCCACCAATGCAGGCGGCAACCGAGAATTAATCACCAACAACAAAACCGGTTTGATGGTTGGCTATGCAGACAGTGCATCCTTAGCACAGGCAATGCTCCGCCTCCATAAAGATCCCGATTTTGCAAAAGAACTGGGCGATGCCGCCCGCGATAAATATGAGATGGGTTACACCGTTGATGCAATGGTGGCTCGTTTGGAAGAAGTTTACGAGGAGGTTTTCTCTGATGTTCATTGATGAAAAAGGCCGACTGTTTGGCAAAGTGAATCTTTTGGATATTTTCTTTGTCTTATTATTCATTGTTGCTATTGCCGCTGTTTTCCTTCTGTTTGGCGGTCAAGGCGGTAATGATTCTACCCTGCCCGTTACCTACACTTTGGAAGTGCGCAACGAAGATGCCGCCTACTTTGACAATGTGCATGTTGGCGAACAGGTGGTTGATGGTGTTACCAAAGCCCGTATGGGTAAAATTGTAGGCTTTACCAAAAAACAAGCCCACGTTTTAGAGCAGGCCAACAACAAAATGGCCATCTTTACCCCTGAGGGTTATTACGATGGTTACATCACCATTTTGGTTGATGCCACCGTTTCTTACCCCGACCTTATCGCTGACGGTCAGCCCATTAAAATTGGCGAAGAAGTGGCTTATCGCTCTGAATCTCTTGCTATGCGTGGCTACATTGTTGCCATTGATTACGATGAAGAAGAATTAAGGAGGATGAAATAATGCTTGATAAACGTGGTAAATTATTTGGTAAAATCAGCATCGTTGACATTCTCATTGTCTGCATCGTTGTAGTGATGGCGGCAGGTGCTTTTATGAGCATCAAGAAAATCAGCGATAATGTTATTTTAACTGAAAATAAAGGTCTTGTTTCAAACAGTGCGACTGATACCTTGGAAGTGACCTTCCGTTTGGAAGAAGTGCGCTCTATGACCTTTGATGCTATCTCCGAGGGTGACGATGTGTATATGGCAGATACGGGCAAATATTTAGGCACCGTTATTTCTACCACAAATCAGCCTTCCAAACGTATGATTTATGATAATTACGGTCGTTCTATCTTAGCAGACGTTCCCGAACGTATGGATGTATTTATGACTGTTTCCGTACCGGGCAAACGTTTGCAAGACGGATATTTTACAGCCGATAATATTCATCTGGCTCTGGATTCTAAGTGTAAAATTAAAACACCAAAAATCCAAACTTCCCCTTACATTCATGAAATTAAAACTGTGACAAGCGAGTGATGACAATGCAATCTGCAATTTCTAAATTAAAACAAGCAAAACGAATCGTTGTTAAGGTTGGCACATCCAGCCTGACCTACTCCACAGGCCGCATCCATCTGCGCCAGATTGAACTGTTGGCACGTGTGTTATCCGACCTGCGCCACGAGGGCAAAGACGTTGTGCTGGTAACAAGCGGTGCTGTTGGCGTTGGTATGGGTAAAATCGGTCTAGCCGAGAAACCGAAAACCGTTCGCGAAAAGCAGGCAGCTTCTGCTGTTGGCCAAAGCGAACTGATGAGTATTTATGGTAAACTCTTTGGTGAATATGGCTGTGATGTGGCACAGGTCTTATTAACCCGTGACGTTGTGGAAGTGGAAACCCGCAAACAAAACGCCATTACAACCTTTAACACGCTGCTTGAATGGGGCATTGTGCCCATTGTTAACGAAAACGACGCCATTTCCACCGATGAGTTGGAATTTGGCGACAACGATACCCTCTCTGCCAATGTTGCAAGACTGATTGAGGCAGACCTTTTAATTCTCTTGTCTGATATCGACGGTCTTTACAGTGCCGATCCGAGACAGGATGAAAACGCAAAACTCATTGAAGAAGTTGATAAAGTGACCGACGAATTGTTTGAACTTGCCACAGGCGCAGGCACAAGTCGCGGTACAGGCGGTATGGTAACCAAACTGCGCGCCGCTAAAATTGCCACCGAGGCAGGCATCAACATGGTGATTGCCAACGGTGAAAAACCCGCCGTTTTATATGATATTTTAGACGGCAAAAGTGTCGGCACCTTGTTTAAAGGTCAGGCCGACTGATAGGAGTGAAACAAAATGCTGAATGAAATGGGCAAACTGGCTAAAAGTGCCGGCTTAAAACTGATGACCATCAGCCCCCAGGTAAAATCCGCAGGTCTTCTCGCCATTGCTGAGAGTCTGCGCAGTCATACCGATGATATCATCGCCGCTAACAAAAAGGATGTAGATGCCTTTATCGAAAAAGGCGGTTCTCCCGCTATGGTAGACCGTTTAACCTTAACCCCCCAGCGTATTTTGGATATGGCGGCAGGTGTTGTAAAGGTAAACGCTCTTCCCGACCCCATCGGCGAAGTAACAGGGATGATTAAACGCCCCAACGGTTTGGTGATTGGTACAAAGCGCGTGCCTTTAGGTGTGATCGGCATCATTTACGAAGCGCGCCCCAACGTAACCGTTGATGCGGCGGCTCTCTGCCTGAAAACATCTAACGCTTGTATTCTCCGCGGCGGCTCAGAAGCCATTTATTCCAACAGCATTTTAGTGGATATTATGACAGAAGCGCTTCTCTCTGCCGGTTTCCCCGAAGGCAGTTTGCAACTGGTACGTGATACCTCCCGCGAAACCGCCAAAGAACTGATGCGTCTGTCCGCTTATTTAGACGTTTTAATTCCCCGTGGCGGCAAGGGTTTAATTGCCTCCGTTGTGGAAAATGCCACTGTTCCCGTCATTGAAACGGGCACCGGCAATTGCCACATTTACATTGAAAAAACAGCGGACGCGGCTATGGCAAAAGATATTTTCATTAATGCCAAAACCAGTCGTCCCTCCGTTTGTAACGCGGCAGAATCCCTGCTGATTGATGAAGCGGTTGCCGCTTCTATGCTCCCTGCTATCGCAGAAGGTTTAAAACCTTTTAATGTCGAAATCCGCGGTTGCGAAAAAACAAGAGCTATTCTGCCCGAAGCAAAAATCGCAACCGATGAAGATTATTATACAGAGTATAACGATTACATTGTGTCTGTTAAGGTTGTCTCCGGCACCGATGAAGCCATCGCTCACATCAACGAGCACGGTACACGTCACTCCGAGGCCATCGTCACCACAGATTACAATATTGCCAACCGTTTCTTAGAAGAGGTGGATGCGGCGGCTGTTTATGTGAACGCCTCCACCCGCTTTACCGATGGCAACGAATTTGGCTACGGTGCCGAAATCGGTATCAGTACACAAAAACTCCACGCCAGAGGCCCTATGGGGCTTGTGGCTCTGACCTCTACCAAGCACATTATTTACGGAGACGGTCAAATCAGATAAGCCCTAAAACAAAGGATGAAGCACTATGATTAAAACAGAGCATCTGCGCTATGCCTATCAAAGCGATACAGACAATATAAAATTCGTGTTAGACGATGTGGAACTTTCCATTGCCCCCGGTGAATTTGTGGCTGTCCTCGGTCACAACGGTTGCGGTAAATCCACCCTTGCCAAGCATTTTAACGGTCTTTTGCTCCCCTCGGGCGGCACGGTTTACGTTGACGGAATGGACACCAAAAATGAAGAAAACGATTGGGAGATCAGGAAGTCTGTGGGTATGGTTTTCCAGAACCCCGATAACCAGATTGTTGCAACCGTCGTAGAAGAAGACGTTGCTTTTGCCCCCGAAAATTTAGGTGTTCCCTCTGCCAAAATCCGCACGCGCGTTGATGAAGCTTTAAAAGCTGTTAATATGTACGATATGCGCAAAGATGCGCCCCACCTGTTATCAGGCGGTCAGAAACAGCGTGTTGCCATTGCAGGCGCTATCGCTATGGCGCCTAAGTGCATCGTCCTTGATGAACCCACTGCTATGCTCGACCCACAAGGTCGCCGCGAGGTTATCGAAACCATTATCAAACTGAAAGAAGAAAAGAAACTGACCGTTGTTCTGATTACACACTACATGGAAGAGGCTGTTCGTGCCGACCGTGTTGTTGTGATGGATAAAGGTAAAATCCTGCAGAATGCGGCGCCCCGAGAGGTGTTCTCTCAGGTGAAGTTTATGAAAGGCTTAGGTCTTGATGTGCCGCAGGTAACAGAACTTGCTTACCTTTTGGCAAAGGCAGGTCTCCCCATTCGTCAGGACGTGATGAATGTGGCAGAATGTGCCGATGAACTGATGAAACTTTTGTAAAACGGAGCAATATACATGGCTATTACAATTTCCAATCTGAATTACATTTATATGCCGGGCAGTCCTTTTGAAAAACACGCCCTGCAGGATATTAATTTAACCATCGCAGATGGTGAATTTGTGGGCATTATCGGGCACACAGGCTCCGGCAAATCCACCCTGATTCAGCATCTGAACGGACTGCTTGCTCCCACAAGCGGTAGCATTTTAATTGATGGCATTGATATCTGCCAAAAAGGGGCTGACCTTAGGGCTCTGCGCCAAAAAGTCGGTCTTGTGTTTCAGTATCCCGAACATCAGTTGTTTGAAGAAACCGTGTATAAAGACGTGGCATATGGTCCGCAGAATATGGGTCTTTCGCAGGAAGAAATCGACGAACGCGTAAGGGAAGCTATGAACTATGTTGGTCTTTCCGATAAGTATTTAAACCGCTCCCCCTTTGAACTGTCAGGCGGTCAGAAACGACGTGTTGCCATTGCAGGTGTTTTAGCAATGCGCCCCGATGTTCTGATTTTAGATGAACCTGCTGCAGGCCTTGACCCTGCCGGCCGCGAAGAAATCCTGACACAGATTCGTGCCCTGTACCTTGCGCGAAAAATGACTGTTATTTTCGTATCTCACTCTATGGAAGATGTGGCACGTGCCGCAGGTCGTATCATTGTGATGAACAAAGGCAAAGTGGCTATGGACGGAACACCTTCAGAGGTGTTCTCCCGCGCGGCAGAACTGCGCTCTATGGGTCTTGATGTGCCTCAGATTACCCGTTTGGTTGAAGAACTGCGTCGTCGTGGTGTGAATATTAACGACAGCATTTATACTTTAGAAAAAGCCAAATCCACCATTATGATGCTCCTTGCGCAAAAGGAAAAACAAAGTGAGGGGGGAACAACATGCTAAAAGATATTACATTAGGTCAGTATTTCCCCATCGACTCTCCCCTGCACCGCATGGACCCCCGCACCAAAATTGTGCTTTTAATTTTCCTGATTGTTGCCATCTTTATGGCAAACAATGTCGCAACCTATGCTTTAGCGGCGGTTTTTACCATCTTGGTGTTACTGCTCTCTCGCGTACCCATTAAAACCTACGTGCAGAGTTTAAAACCCCTGTGGTTTGTGATTATTTTCACCGCAGTTTTGAACCTGTTTTTAACCCCCGGTGATAAAATTGTTCTGTTTGGGTATGCCACACCTATGACTTGGGCAGGTCTTATTTTAGCAGGTAAAATGGCCATCCGACTGGTGCTGCTTATTGCATCCAGTTCGGCACTGACCTATACCACCTCGCCCATTTCCTTAACCGATGGCATCGAAAAACTGTTAACGCCTTTTTCAAAAATCGGTCTGCCTACCTTTGAACTGGCGATGATGATGAGCATTGCCATCCGCTTTATTCCCACTTTGATTGAGGAAACCGATAAGATTATGAAGGCGCAAAAAGCCCGTGGTGCCGATTTTGAAAACGGTTCTCTGCTCAAGCGCGTTCGTGCGTTAGCGCCTATGCTTGTGCCTTTGTTCATCAGTGCTTTCCGCCGTGCCGACGAACTGGCAGTTGCTATGGAAAGTCGTTGTTATCAGGGTGGCGGCAAGCGAACACGCTTGAATGAAATTCATTTTTCTTCTATCGATGCTTTTGCAACCATCATTTTTATTCTGTTTTTTGGCGCACTGATTGCGCTTCGTATTTTACTGTAAAGAGGGATCAAATTGAACATCGAACGAGATTGCAATTTGTATATGTCGTCAGATTCTGCTACACCCCTGTATGCCTGCAGGTTGACTCTTTCCTACGATGGCACAAACTATTCAGGCTGGCAGCGGCAGAATAATGCAGTAACCGTACAGGGTGAACTGGAAAAGGCTCTGGCGGTGATTTTGCGCGCGCCCATTTCCTTAACTGGCGTCAGCCGCACCGATGCAGGCGTTCACGCCGCACGCTTTACAGCCAATTTTGCAAGCGATGTTCCCTTTGACTGTGCCAAACTTTGCCGCGGTCTTAATGCCCTGCTCCCTGAAGATATCCGTGTGAAAAACGCAGAGTTTTGCGACCCTGAATTTTCATCCCGTTTTGACGCAGTGCGCAAAACCTATCTGTACCACATTGACACCTCCCCCGAAGGCAATGTGTTTTACCGAAACTTTGCTTGGCATCATCCCATGCCGCTTGATGTTGCCAAAATGCAAAAGGCCGCAAAACACTTTTTAGGCAGCCACGATTTTTCTGCCTTTATGGCGCAAGGCGGCAGTGCCAAAACCTTTACCCGAGAGATTATGGAATCGTCTATTACCGCAGACGGTGATTTGGTGACTTACCGCATCACCGGTAACGGATTTTTGTATAATATGGTTCGTATCATCACAGGTACACTGGTCTGGGTTGGTCGGGGCAAGATTGACCCTGATGCCATCCCCGAACTGATTGCCGCAAAAGACAGAACCCGCGTTGGCATGACAGCCCCTGCCAAAGGTCTGATGCTGCTGGGTGCCCAATATGAAGATGATACACCTGTAAAGGAGTGAAAACCATGCGTTCTAACATGTTTTATAAACCCAATTTGTTTCTCCGCATTTTAAGAATTGTGGGCATTTCTCTTGCTGTGATTGCAGGTCTTGTTCTGCTTTATTTCTTGGCTACACTGGGGATGAAGTACTTTGGCAGAGTCAAGGTGAATGATAAACCCAGCGTAACCGAACTGAAACTGGAGCTTGATCAGTCTATTACCTATGCAAATACCTCCAGCGACAGCGCTATGTTTTTATACAATTCAGAAAGTATTAAAGTCATTTCCGCTGACGGTAAATTCATCCGTGAGGATGCGCTCAAAATGGCAAACCCCACCACCGTTTCAAGAGGCAATTACACCTTGTTTTTTGACATTGGCGGTCACAATGCCCTTGTGTTTAACAAAACAAAGCAAGGAACCAACCTGACCGTGCAGGAAAAAATCCTGATGGCATCTGTTAACCATAGCGGTGCTGTTGTGTTAGTTACAGAAGGTGACCTGCACAAAGCCATTGTTCGTGTGTATTCCGCTGATGGCAAAGAAATTTTTAAATGGAATTCAGGCAAACTGGCTGTTATCAGTGCCGATATTGCTGACAATAGTAAAGAAATCACTGTATCCGCACTGAATACCGACGAGGGTGCTCTGAAAAACCATATCATTATGTTTAATGTTTCAAAGGAAAAACCTTTTACAAATGATGTATATGACAATGTTTTATATAGTGTTGTCCGCTACGATGGCAGCCATCTCTACTGCATCGGTAGCCACAACACCCTGATTTATAACGGTTATGGTAAGTGTAGTGGTACTGCCGACTATGGCGACCGTGAACTGATGCACTATGTAACTGCAGACGGTATGCTGATTTTAGCATTCTCCGGTTCTGAAGAGGTGCCCGGTGCTTATGCCGAGGTTAAATCTTATAACCACCGTGGTGCAGAAACAGGCAGTTTCACCAGTCGTCAGGCCTTTGACTTTATCACCGCAAAAGACGGTCGCATTATCTTAAACAATGGCCGCACCTTATCTGTCTTAAACGGTCATTGTCAGGAAAAACGTCAGCTGAACCTGAGCATCGACCTCCACGATTTCCTCTTTACCGACAGCACAAATCACGGTATTGGTTTAACTGCTTCCGGTGCGGTTACCATCCGCCTCGGTTCATAAGAAAGGACTTATTATGAATATTGTCGATATTATCGCTATTTTACTGATTATTTTGCTGATTGTCTGGGGTGCAAAGCGTGGCTTTGTCCGTTCGGTTTTCAGTCTGAGTTCCGTTGTTTTATCCCTGATTCTCGCCTTAACGCTCTACCCTGTTGTGTCCAATTTTATGGAAGAGAGTATGGTGGGCGATTATGTCCGCCTGAATGTTTATAAAGTGTTTGATACCGAAGAGGAAGAACTGGAGACAACAGAAGAAGCCAGCGAAAAACTGAATCTGCCCGCTTCTTTTGCAGAGACCATTTCAGAAACAGCCGATGAAGCCATCGACAACGTTAAAACATCTGTTGCCGAAAGTACCGCAACTCTAGCTTTAAAACTGTTAGCCCTCATCGCTGTGTTCCTTTTAACACGCATTATTTTATGGCTTTTAGAAAAACTTTTGCATCTGATTGTTCATTTGCCCGTTTTAAAAACAGCCAACAAACTCTTAGGCGGTATTGTGGGCGCAGTATATGGCGTTTTACTGATTTATCTGCTTCTTGCCCTCTTTACCTTTACCACAACCTTAAAATCCTTTAACAAGCCCACAGAACTCATTTTAGAGTCTAAATATGTATCCGAGATGGTCCACGAAAATTTTGTACTTGGTTTTATTAAATAACTAAGTTTTACAGGGAGGCATTTACTATGCAAATCGCAATTGACGGACCCGGCGGTGCCGGAAAAAGCACCTTATCCAAACGACTGGCTAAAAACTTAAACTTTGTGTATATCGACACACGCGCCATGTACCGCCCCGCAGGTCTTGCTTGTCTGCGTGCAGGCATTAACATCCGCCAGAATCCCGATGAGGCGGTGGCTCTGGTGAAAAAGACAGAGGTTGACCTTGTGCCCGGTGAAGAGACTCAGCGCATTTTCTTAAATGGCGAAGATGTAACAGGTCTCATCCGCACCCCCGAAGTGTCTATGGCCGCATCTGATGTGTCTGCTATCCCCGACGTTCGTCTGCAACTGGTTGAAATGCAGAGAAAACTGGCAGAAACCCACGATGTCATTATGGATGGTCGCGACATCGGCACCTATGTTCTGCCTGGTGCGCCCATTAAAATTTTCTTAACCGCATCTTCTGAAGAACGTGCTAAACGTCGCTACATAGAACTTTGCGAAAAAGGTCAGGAATGCACCTATGAAGCAGTGCTGGCTGAACTCAAAGAGCGTGACCACAACGATTCTACCCGTGCATTTGCACCCTTAAAACCCGCAGAAGACAGCATTATGCTGGATACCTCTGCCCTCACCTTTGACGAATCCTACGAAACGATGCTCTCCATCATCAAGGAAAGGCTCTAATACTATGAAAATCATTGTTTTTTTGATTAAAATCTTCCTGCACCTGATCTTTCGTATTCAGGTTCACGGTGCAGAAAACTTCCCTATGGATGGTGCTGTGATTGTGGCGCTGAACCACAAAAGCAACTGGGATGGTCCCATTGCCGCTGTCATGTTCCCCCGCCCTCTTTGCTTTATGGCGAAAAAAGTATTATTTAAAATCCCTGTTGTGAGCACCGTGTTAAAGCGTGCCCACGCCATTCCCGTTAACCGCAACGGTTTTGACATCGCTGCTATCAAGGCGGCTATGGCGGCTCTGCGTGCCGGCAAAGGCATCGGCATTTTCCCCGAGGGTACACGCGTGTTTACAAAGGAGCGTCCGCAAGCAAAATCCGGCGCTGTTATGATGGCGGAAAAAACAGGGGCTCCCATCGTGCCCGTTGGCATTCGTGGTGACTATCGTCTTTGGGCGAAAATTGAGTTATACATTGGTGAACCCATCACCGTTAAAGCCGCAGAAGGCAAACTGTCTCCCGAAGAACAGCAGGCTGTAACAGACAATTTGATGAAGACCATTTATCACATGGCCGACACAGGTGAATTTGTATAAAAGGAGCAACAATATGGACGTTAAGGTTGCTAAAACCGCCGGCTTTTGTTTCGGTGTGGCCCGTGCCATTGACAGTGCTTATCAGTGTGCCGAGAATAAGGACACAAAGTACTGCACGCTGGGCCCCATCATTCATAACGCACAGGTGGTTGATGATTTAAACAATAAAGGCATTTCTGCCATCAATTCTTTAGAGGAACTCCCCCCTGATACAACGGTGATTATCCGCACCCACGGTGTGCCCAAATCCATCTATCAGGAAATGGAAGATAAGGGTGTCCCCTACCTTGATTTGACTTGCCCCTTTGTGAAAAAGATTCACAATCTGGTAAGCAAACATTACGAGGACGGCTATCAGATTATTATCATTGGCGACAGTCGTCATCCCGAAGTAATCGGTATCAATGGTTGGTGTGATAATACTGCCCTGATTTTAGATAGTGAAAAGGCCGCCGAAAGCTTAGAAACCATCGAAAATAAGGTCTGTATCGTGGCGCAAACCACTTTTAATAAAAATATTTACAAAAAAATGATATTTTTTTTAAAAAAAACTTGCCAAAACCCCACTGTATTTGATACAATATGTAGTGCGACTGATGAAAGACAAGCCGAATCTCGAACACTTGCAAGCGAAGACGACGTTATGCTTGTGTTGGGCGGACAAAACAGTTCTAACACGCAAAAGCTGTTTCAGATTTGCAAGGACATTTGTCCGGAGGCCTATTGTGCAGAATCCATCTCTGCGCTGGGCGATCTTTCGGTCTTTCAGAATAAACGAGTCGGAATTACTGCAGGCGCATCAACACCCGCAGTTATAATTAAGGAGGCTATCAACAAGATGATGGAAAACCAAGAAAAAGACTTTGCAACACTCTTAGAGGAATCTCTGAAACCGATTTTTACAGGCGACGTTGTAACCGGTACTGTAATTGAAGTTGGTCCCACAGAGGTTATTGTAGACCTGGGCGTTAAACAGGACGGTGTTATCCCCGCTTCTGAAATTTCTGATGACCCGGCTCTCACCCCCGAAGATATTGTAAAAGTAGGAGACGAAATTCAGGGTTTCGTTGTTCGTGTTAACGACGTGGAAGGCAGAATTACCCTTTCCAAGAAAAAACTGGACTCTTACAAAACCTGGGATGCTATTAAAGCAGCACAGGAAAACGGCGACATTTTGGAAGGAAAGGTAGACAGCGTTGTTAACGGCGGCGTAATCGTTACATATAAGAGCTTTCGTGTATTTGTACCGGCTTCTTTAGCAAACGACAGATTTATGTCTGACTTAAACGAGCTGGTTGGCAAAATCGTTCCCTTCAAAATCATTGACATCAATGAAAGAAGAAGACGCGTTGTAGGTAACATCAAAACCGTTATGATGGCTCAGAAACATGAGCTTGAAAAAGCATTCTGGGATGCTGCTGAAGTTGGCAAAAAGTACACCGGCGTTGTTAAATCTTTGACCGGTTTCGGTGCTTTCGTTGATATCGGCGGTGTTGACGGTTTAGTTCACATTTCTGAACTGAGCTGGGCTAGAATCAAACATCCTTCCGATGTAGTAAGCGTTGGCGATGCTATCGAAGTTTACATTAAAGACATCGACGCAGAAACCAAGAAAATCTCTCTGGGTTACAAAAACCCCGCTGAAAACCCCTGGGAAATGGCTAAAGCAAAACTGAACGTTGGCGATACTGTAACCGCTAAAATCGTTCGCATGCTGCCCTTCGGCGCATTTGCTGAAATCATGCCCACCATCGATGGTTTAATCCACATTTCTCAGATTGCTAACAAGAGAATTGAGAAACCCCAGGATGAACTGTCCATTGGCCAGGAAGTTGAAGTTAAGATTACTGAAATTGACTGGGACAACAAGAAAATTGCACTGTCTATCCGTGCACTGCTCCCCGAAGAACCCGCTCCGGTTGTTGAAGAAGCAGCACCCGCTGAAGATGCTGAACCCACTTCCTACTCTGATGGCGGCGTTGACACCATCGGTGACGCAGTTGAAGCTCCTGCAGCTGAATAATTAAAAAAGTAAAGGCATCCACTTTCGTGGATGCCTTTTTTATTGCATGACGGCGGGAGCAAGTCCCCGCCCTACATCCCTTGTGCAAGGGGATGCAATGCCTACATCGTCCCGCGGGCGGATGTGGACATCCGCCCCTGCAATATTACTGCAAAACTAAACCCCTGACGAATCGTCAGGGGTTTTGTTATAACAATTGATTTAACTTTTCCATGGTTTCCTTTGAACATTCTTCCGTGTCTTTTAAGGGAAACTCGATGCCCAGTTTTTCGTATTTTTCAAGGCAGAGTTTGTGGAAGGGCAAGAGTTCCACCTTTTCTATGCAGGAAAAGGGCGAAATTAGCGTTCTAAGCGCTTTTATCTCCTCAGGGGTATCAGTTATGTCCGGCACCACCACGTGACGAATCCAGACACTTTTTCTCATCTCTTCGCAGAGTTTTAAAAACGCCATGGTTTGCGAAAGTTTGCCGCCACAACCTTGCTCATATCCTGCCTCGCTGGTGAACTTAACATCCAGGAGCACAAGGTCGGTCACGGAAAGCAATTCTTTTGCACCGCTAAGGGATCCGTGGCCCGAGGTATCCAGCGCTGTGTGAATGCCTTCGGCTTTTAGTTTTTGGAATAATTCGCGGACAAATTCCCACTGAGAAAGGGGTTCACCGCCGGACACGGTCACACCACCCTGCTCGCCGAAATAGTTGCGGTAGCGCAGTGCTTTAGCGACCACATCATCGGTGGTATAGGTTTCGCCTTTGTCAAAGGCCCAGGTATCGGGATTGTGACAATAGGCACACCTTAGAGGGCAACCCTGCATAAACACAACAAAGCGGACACCGGGACCATCCACAGCACCAAGGCTTTGAAACGAATGAATCTGACCTGTCTTTGTCATAGGGCTACCCTCCTTTGTTAATTTTAAGCTGAGAGGAATTGAATCCCACAAGGTTTAAAAACATAAATTTTGAGTAATACTGCAGAAAATTCTGCGAATATACGCCAGTATTATTCTTGAATTTTCTTTGTCTTCCAACAAAATTTAAAGGTTTTAAACTCGAAGACCTTAAACGCAGGAAAAATTTATATAATTTAACTGCGGAGGACGAAGCAAGGCTGACGCCTTGCGAGGACGACAAAGTTCAAGAATAAAATTTTAACAAGTTTAAGGCTTATGGGATTCGATTCCACTCAGCTTAAAGCCGAGAGGAAGTCTTCCCCTCGGCTTAGTGATTACATACCGCTATGGAATGTTCTTGCGATAACTTCCTGCTGCTGTTCTTTGGACAGTTTATGGAAGTTAACTGCATAACCGGACACACGAATGGTCAGGTTGGGATATTTTTCGGGATGTTCTGCCGCATCAATCAAAAGGTCACGGTTGAACACGTTAACATTCAGATGCTGTGCATTCTGGCTGAAGTAACCGTCGATAACGGATACCAGATTCTTGTATCTGTCCTCATCATCCTGACCCAGCGCCTGAGGCACGATGCAGAATGTGTTGGAGATACCGTCTTTACAGCAATCGTAAGAAATCTTGGCAACGGAGTTTAAGGAAGCCAGTGCACCCTGCAGGTCACGACCGTGCATGGGGTTAGCACCGGGGGCAAAGGGTTCGCCCTTTTGTCTGCCATCGGGGGTGCTACCTGTCTTTTTACCGTACACCACGTTGGAGGTGATGGTTAAGATAGACAAGGTATGCTCTGCATCTTTATAGGTGGGGTTTTTCTGCAGTTCTTTAAAGAACAGTTCCACCTGCTCTTTGGCAATCATATCAACTCTGTCATCATCGTTACCATATTTGGGGAAGTCGCCCTCGGTTTCAAAACCGGTAATGAGACCTGTTTCATCACGGAGCACTTTTACCTTGGCATATTTGATGGCAGACAGAGAGTCTGTCAGAACGGAAAGACCCGCAATACCAAATGCCATAAAGCGATGAACTTCCGTATCGTGAAGTGCCATCTGGGATTTTTCGTAAGCATATTTATCGTGCATGAAGTGAATCATGTTCATGGCGGTTACATAGGTTTTAGCCAGCCAAGTTCTGTATTCACCCATCAGTTTGCACACGGTGTCATAATCTAAATAATCGCCTTCGTAAGCAGCACAGGCGGGACCAACCTGCTCGCCTGTTTTTTCATCACGACCGCCGTTGATACTCATCAGCAGCAGTTTGGCAAGGTTGGCTCTTGCACCAAAGAACTGCATATCTTTACCAACACGCATAGCAGATACACAGCAGGCAATAGCATAATCGTCACCAAATTTGGGACGCATTACATCGTCGTTTTCGTACTGGATGGCATCCGTATCGCAGGAAACCTTGGCAGCAAAGCGCTTGAAGGCTTCGGGCAGACGGGTGGACCATAAAACAGTCAGGTTGGGTTCAGCGGAAGAACCTAAGTTATACAGGGTATTAAGCACACGGAAGGAGTTTTTAGTAACCAGTGTGCGACCGTCTTCACCCATACCGCCGATGGATTCGGTTACCCAAGTGGGATCGCCTGCAAAAAGTTCGTTGTATTCGGGTGTACGGAGCTGACGAGCAAGGCGGAGTTTTAACACAAAGTCATCCATCAGTTCCTGTGCTTCTTCCTCAGTCAGAACACCGTTTTTGATATCACGTTCAAAGTAAATATCCAAGAATGTAGAGGTTCTACCAAGGCTCATTGCCGCACCGTTCTGCTCTTTGATTGCGGCCAGATAGCCAAAGTAGGTCCACTGCACTGCTTCTTTTGCATTTTTAGCGGGTACGGAAATATCAAAACCGTACATTGCCGCCATTTCTTTTAACAGACCTAAAAAGTGAATCTGCTGATAGAGTTCTTCCAAGAGGCGAATACCGTCTGCAGTCACAACTTCGCTGCCGATTCTCGCCTTATCTTTTTTCTTTTCTTCAATCAGCTTATCGATACCGTAAAGTGCCACACGACGATAGTCACCAATGATTCTGCCGCGGCCATAAGCATCGGGCAGACCTGTGATAATACCTGTGTGACGGGCTTTACGAATGTCATCGTTATACACACGGAACACACCATCGTTATGGGTGGTTCTGTAGCGGAATTCCTGCTCTACTTTTTCAGAGAGTTCATAACCATATGCCTTGCAGGCTTTACGGGTCATGTTAATACCGCCAAAGGGGTTAACACCGCGCTTTAAGGGCTCATCGGTCTGCAGACCCACAATCAGTTCATTTTCTTTGTCTAAATAGCCGGGGGCATAAGCGGTCAGAGAACTTGCGTTTTCTGTATCAATATCCAAAACGCCGCCTGCTTCCTGCTCTTTGCGAAGCAAGTCAAGATAGATGTCATTTACTTTTTTGGTACGTGCGGTAGCACCTGCCAAAAAGCTTTCATCACCTTCATAGGGTGTGTAGTTCTTTTGAATAAAGTCGCGTACGTTGATTTCTTCCTGCCATACGCCACCTACAAAATCTTTCCACTGTTCCATATTCATCATCCTTTCCTTTGGAACTATCTATGTGAAGTAAATTCATAAACAAAAATAAAAGGGCAACACTCTCTCGAATGTTGCCCAGACGGTCGGCTGATCACGAATATGACCCATGGTGTTAAACCACCGGCAGTTTTTCTGCCATTCCGTCAGGTATCACATTCGATTGTTTTACTATTATACTATATATTAACAAAAAAGTCAACAGGAATATTTATCGATTTTCTTATATGTTTTTCCCTTAAAATCCCCGTTTCCCCTTGCAAATGGCGGCAGGATTTGGTATAATGTAATTTAAGTATGTACTAAAATTTATATAGAAGGATGGATGAACATGTTATCAAAAGAATGGGCAGCGCTAAAAAACGGTAGTGATATCCGTGGCGTAGCTTGCGAAGGCATCGCCGGAATGAACGTAAATTTAACCGATCCTGTGATTGAAAGAATCGCCAAGGGTTTCGTGCTGTTTTTACAGGAAAAATATAATAAAAAGGCAGAGGAACTCACCATTGCCATCGGTCACGACAGCCGCATTTCCGCAGGTCGCTTGAAAGATGCCTGCATCCGTGCTATCACAAAAACAGGCGCATCCGTTGCAAGTTTTGGCCTGTGCACCACCCCTGCTATGTTTATGAGCACCATTGATGAATCCTTGGATGTGTTTGCATCCATTATGCTGACAGCAAGCCACCTGCCCTTTAACCGTAACGGTTTAAAATTCTTCACCCGTGAAGGCGGCTTAGAAGGCGCAGATATCACCAAAATTTTAGAGTTTGCTGAAGCTGATACCGCTTTGGTTGGCGACGCTGCAGGCAAGGTAACCGAATTTGATTACCTGTCTCGCTATGCTGAAAACACTGCCGCTATCATCAAACGTGAAACCGGTATGGAAAAACCCTTTGACGGTATGAAAATCGCTGTGGATGCCGGTAACGGTGCAGGCGGCTTTTATGCTGAAAAGGTTCTGGCTCCCCTGGGCGCTGATGTATCCGGCAGTTGCTTCTTAGAGCCCGACGGTACATTCCCCAACCACATTCCCAACCCCGAAGATAAAGATGCAATGCACGCTATTTCTCAGGCGGTTATTTCTTCCGGCTCTGACCTTGGCGTTATCTTTGATACTGACGTTGACCGTGCCGCTATCGTTGACGATAAAGGTGGCGAAATCAACAAAAACCGCTTAATCGCCCTGATTTCCGCAGTTCTGTTGGAAAACAAAAAAGGTACCATCGTCACCGACTCTGTTACTTCCACTGGTCTGGCTGAATTCATCACCGGTACTTTAGGCGGCGTTCACCATCGTTTTAAACGTGGATACAAAAACGTTATCAACGAATCCAAGCGTTTAAATGCCGCAGGCGAATATTCTCCCCTGGCTATTGAAACCAGTGGTCATGCGGCACTTTCTGAAAACTATTTCTTGGATGACGGTGCATATCTTGTTACCAAACTCTTAATCAAAGCTGTTTTAATGCGCAAAGAAGGTCGCAAACTCACCGAACTGATCGCCGACTTAAAAGACCCCAAACTCTCTGCAGGTCATCGTCTCAATCTGACAGGTGCTGACTTTAAAGCAGACGGTCAGGCAATTTTAGACGCTCTGCAGAAAAAGGTTGAAGAAACCGATGGTATGAGTTTAGAAACCCCCAACTACGAAGGCGTTCGCGTGAACGTGAAAGATGGTTGGTTCCTGCTCCGCCTGTCCCTGCACGATCCTCTGATGCCCCTGGATCTGCAGTGTGACGAAGAATCCACTTTAAAAAAAATGTATGCATTCCTTTGTGATTTCCTGGCAGACTTTGACACCATTGATTCAAGCGTTCTGCCCCGATAAGATAAACTAAACGAAATTTTGGAGGCCCCCTATGGCAAGTTGGAAGCGTTATACACCGGAGGGTACGCAGGATGTTCTGCCCCGCCAGTGTGCTGATAAATCAAAAATTGAAGCCACCATCGCTGATGTCTTTGAAAGTTTCGGTTACCACGTAGCCGAAACCCCCGTTTTGCAGTTTTATGATGCATTCGACACAGCGGTTGGTAAAATTCCGCAGGAAACTATGTTCAAGTTCTTTGATGCACAGGGTCGCATTCTCGTTATGCGCCCCGATATCACCACCTGCTTTGCACGTATGATGGCATCGAAGATGGACGACGGCATTTACCCCAAGCGTCTGCATTATTGCGGCAAAGTGTTCCGCTATGTCGATGAGTTCGCCGCCGGACAGAGAGAGTTCTGTCAGGCAGGTATCGAACTGTATGGCGCAGAAGGTGACCTTGCCGATGCAGAAGTAATCGCCTGCGCCATTGAAGCCCTGCTTGCAACGGGTCTTGAAAAATTCCAGATTGAAATCGGTCAGGTTGCTTTTTATAAAGCCATCATCGCACAGCTGGGACTTTCCGACGAAGAGGCAAACATCCTGAGCGATTACATGGATAAAAAAGATGCACTTGCCATCAGCGGTTTCTTAAAGGATAAGGCAGTTGACGCTCGCCTTGCTTCTCTGATTGAAAAACTGCCCGTTCTCTTTGGCGGTATTGATATCATCGAAGGTTTGGAAGCAGACCTTTTAGGCGACGATGCAAAAGCGGCGCTTTTAAACCTGAAAAACGTGTATGCTCTTCTCTGTGCTTACGGTTACGAGGAATATGTTTCCATCGACTTATCGCTGGTACAGGGCATTAACCACTATACAGGCATTATTTTCAAAGGTATCACCCACGGTATTGGCTTTTCCATTTGTTCCGGCGGTCGTTATGACGGTCTGACAGGCGAATTCGGTAAAAGCCTGCCCGCAGTTGGTATGGCCATCGGTACAGACAGACTGTTAACCGTTCTTGCCCGCCACGATTTGTTGGATGCCGAGCCCGGTGCAGACTTTTTGGTAGCATCCGCCGATGCGGCACTTGGCTACCGTGTGCTGTGCGCCCTGCGTGACAGCGGCTACACCGCTCTGCAGGCGTTAAGTGGCGAAGATGCAGATGCTCTGCTGACTTACGCTGAAGCAAACAACGTGCAGGGTATTTTAACCGTGAAAAATGATACGGATGTAACCGTTTACAATCTCGCCACAGGTGAAACCACAGACGCAAGTCTTGATGAACTGTTTGAGCACGATGATGACTGCGACTGCGGTCATTGTCACTAAGTCAATTTGAAAGGACGGATCGAAATGGAATATATTACAATTGCCTTGGCAAAAGGCCGTCTGGCAGAATTGACGATTGATCTTTTGGAACAGGCAGGTCTTGATGTTTCAAGTCTCCGCGAAAAATCCAGAAAACTGATTTTCACAGACGAAAAAAATAAATTTAAATTTATCTTGGTAAAAGCCAGCGATGTACCCACCTATGTAGAATACGGTGCTGCTGATATCGGTGTTGTGGGTCGCGATACATTGCTTGAAGAAGGCAGAAACCTTTACGAAGTGATTGATTTGGGCTTTGGCGCTTGCCGAATGGCTGTTTGCGGACCCAAAGAACTGGAAGGCAAACTCGATACCATTCACAATATGCGCGTGGCTTCTAAGTACACCCAGATTGCGAAAAACTATTATCTCCACGAAAAGAAGCAGAATGTGGAACTGATTAAACTCCACGGTTCTGTTGAACTGGCTCCCTTGGTTGGTCTTTCCGATGTTATCGTGGATATCGTAGAAAGCGGCAAAACACTGGCTGAAAACGGATTGGTTGTTCTCGAGGAAGTGTGCCCCCTCTCTGCCCGTTTTGTTGTGAACCGTGTGAGTATGAAGATGGAATCAGAGCGTATTCTGTCTTTGGTGGATAAATTTAAAACTCTCTTAAACCAGTGAGGAAAACTATGATTGCAATTTTAAATTATGATGCCGGCAATTTAAGAAGCGTTGAAAAGGCATTTACCTTTTTGGGTCAGGATGTTATCATCACCAATGACCATAAAGAAATCTTAGCGGCAGACCGCATCATTCTCCCCGGCGTTGGCGCTTTTCGTGATGCGATGGATAAGTTGACCGCATCAGGTCTCATCCCCGTTATCCGCGAAGTGATTGACAGAAAAACACCTTTTATGGGCATTTGTCTGGGTATGCAGCTTCTTTATGATTACAGCGAAGAGGGTGACTGCGAAGGTCTTGGTCTGCTCCACGGTACTGTTCGCCGCTTTCCTGCTGACTGCGGGCTGAAAATTCCCCAGATTGGTTGGAACCGTTTGGAACTGAAAAAAGAATCCCGCCTGCTCCATGGCTGCGAAGATTCTCCTTATGTTTATTTCGTGCATTCTTACTATGTGGATGCGGCTGATAAAGATACGGTTACCGCTCAGGTGACCTATGGCGCAACCGCTGATGTTCTGGTGGAAACCGACGAGATTTATCTCACTCAGTTCCATCCCGAAAAAAGCGGTCACACTGGCCTTACTATCTTAAAGAACTTTGCTGAGGGCACAAAATGAGAGTGCTGATACTGAGTGATTCTCACAAGGAAACCAACCGCATTGACAACATTTTGGCATCCTGCGGCAAAGTGGATCACATTATTTTCTGTGGTGATGTAGATGACGATGCTGATTATATCGGCTATGTCTCCCCTGCTATGATGCCCATTGTCCGCGTTACCGGTAACAACGACTTTTTCCCGTCGTATCCCTACCGCGCGGTGTTCTCTTTAGAGGGCATCCGCTTTTATGTGACCCACGGGCATTTAGATGGTGCCAGAAGCGGCCACGCGGGGCTGATTCGTGCCGCAAAAGAGTCTGATTGCAACGTGGTCATTTATGGTCACACCCACCGCCCCATTGATACAGAGGAAAACGGTGTCCGCCTGATTAACCCCGGCACTGTGTCAGGCTCTAAACCATCCTATGCGGTGATGACTATCGAAGATGGTATTATCAAAGATGTAGAATTTAAAAGTATATAAAAAAGAGGGTGCTTTTATGATTACTATATTCAATCGCAAGGAATTAACCATCACAATGTCTATGGAAGTGCAAGCAAATATTAGAAATATTTTGTCTGCCAATCATATTAACTACTCTATTAAAACAAAAAATCTTCAGGCTTCCCCTTGGTATGCAAACAGCCGATCCCGAACCGGTTCGTTTGGCATCAACTCTGATTACACCTATGAATATAAAATTTATGTTCATAAGGATGATTACGAAAAAGCCATTAAACTCATCAACAAGTAAAAAACATAAAAACCACCTGTTGTCAGGTGGTTTTTTTATATCCCTCCACCAAGCTACGCTTGGTCCCCCTCCCTTTAGGCAAGGGAGGCTAATCTGTGGAGGATTTTAAAAATGTAACAAGGCATTCGCAAAACGCGAATGCCTTGTTAATTACATATTTTATGGACCTTTTAACAATCCTAGATATCCATCTCGTCAAATGCTTTCATAATACCTTTAAAAATGGCTTCTGCAAGCTTTTCACGGTACTCTTCCGTCATCATCTTGGCGCGCTCTTCAGGATTGGAAATAAAGCCAATTTCAACCAGCGTAGCAGGCATCTGGGTGGAATTGATAACCGCCAGCGTCTTACCATCCTTAACGCCGCGACGATAAGCACCCGTTGCATCAATGAGTTCATCCAGCATAATTTCAGATAAGCGCTCGCTGGTCATATCATTGGAAACGCTACCGCCATATAAATAGCCATAGGTTTCAATACCGTGAGCGGTTTCGCTGATGGTTGAGTTTGTATGAACGCTGACAAAGAGTGTGCTTTCTTCTTTGTTGGCAAGACTGCCCACCTTTAAGAAATCCACATACACATCTTCTTCGCGAATCATATGTACGGTGATATCTTCCTCTTCCAGCATTTCCTGCACTTTCAGAGCGATGTCTAAGTTAAAGTCTTTTTCCATGGCGATGATTTCGCCTTCTTCATCATAACCAACCGCACCTGCATCCTGACCGCCGTGACCGGCGTCAATGGTGACAGACCGAGGCAGGTCTTTATGAACTGATTTTAACATAATTTTGCTGCCTTCAGCATCCATCTCTACCTCACTGTTTTTCAGAACAAGGGTAATGGTGCCCGTTTTGGATGTTTTCGGGGTGAATTTCATACTTTTACTAAAGTAACCGGTCACTTTCTTTTCCGCTTCCTCATCGGGTAAATCCACACCCATAATGGCTACCGTGATTTCGCTGCCGGATTTTTTAACGTTGCCGACGGTGTAGCCAAAGGTCACCGTATCCCGTCCGGATTTGGAACTGTATGTAATCTTGTCAAACACGCGCATGGCCTCGGGTTCTTCAGGTTCAGTTACCGGCGGCGGTGTGGGTGTTTCCTCTTCCTCTTCCTCTTCTTCATCCTCATCGGGATCTCTGTCTAAATTACCTGTAAAGGTCACCTTGATTACATTATCATCCACGCTTACCTTATAGGAAAGTTCTTTTTCCATATCCACAACGATACGCGCGGCCGCATCCTGCTGACCAAAGCGAATCTGTGTAATGGTGCCTTCGTCAAAAGTTTTGGTTGACTGCATGGGGGAGAACACACCATCTGTCACATCAAACACAAAACGTGTGGGATCTTTCAGGAAGAAAGCATCGTAAGCAGGGTCATCTGTATTGGTGGTAATCGTCAGAACGCCCTTTCTAGCGGTGGACTGTTTGTACGCCACCTTTGTCACCTTTACCACTTCCTTTTTGGGCTCGTTGATGGAAATGGTATCGGTTGTATTGTCAAAGTCCACGGTCATACCCAGTTTCTCTGCCACAAAGCGAGCGGGAATCATAGTGTAATCATTAATAATTTTCGGGGCAATGGGCATTGTTACCGCTTCCCCGTTAAACACAGCACGGGTTTTATCAATGGTCAGAACCACTTTGTTGTCGCCCAGTTTCACGGTTACTTTTCTTGTATCCGCATCCCAGGAAACAGTTGCACCTAAGCCCTCCTGAAACACAGCACGGGCAGGCACAACAGAATAATCGTTAAAAACAATGGGAGGCATAGGTGGGTCTAAGAGTTTATCGTTGACCTTCAGTTTAAAAATATTGCCTTCATATTCGTGATAGGCACCATCGTAAAAAAACTTTGTCTTTTCGGCAAAGCAAACTGTTATTGAAAGAATCAGCAGGACTGAGAGCACTGCCGAGATAAGTCGTTTCAGTTTCAAATCCCTTCCTCCGTTCGTTTTAAAAATGCCATGTAGCCTTCTAAAATCAGGGTCGCCGCAACGGTGTCAACAATGTTTTTCCGCTTTTTGCCACGAACATCCAGTTCGCTTAAAAATCCATGAGCGGCAACGGTTGTCAGCCTCTCATCCCAAAAAGCGATTTCGATGCCCGTCAACTCTGTCAAGCGCCCTGCGAACGCGCGGGCTTTTTCTGCGCTGGGGCCTTCGGTGTTATTCATATTTTTCGGCAGACCGATCACAATACGGTCTACGCCTTGGGCTTTTGCAAGGTCTGCAACCTCTTGGTCGGCACGGGGGGACTGTTTCACATTACCCCAACCTTGCGCAAGCATACATAAAGGGTCGGAAAACGCAATGCCAATGCGCGCGTCACCGTAATCTATGCCCATTAATTTCCCTCTGCTTTCCTCCTCTCGTTTACTGATTGAT
>JAZOLH010000067.1:0-27678 GCA_045652815.1 Clostridia bacterium | reverse complement strand
TGGTCTGCATGCTCATGGAAGCACGGATAGCGTCGATGGTTTCGGGGATGGTAACAGATTCCTGAGGAATGTTGATAGCGAACATAATGTCGTTACCGGATTCAACGATAGAATCTTCCCACAGACCGATTTCGTACATATCGCCACGACGGTTGCCCAGGTCACGCGCATATTTGAATAAGGAAGCGTTGCCTTTGAAACCTTCGTCGATGGATACCACACGGATACGGGGATGTTTCTGGAATGCAGCCAGAGCCGCTTCCTTGGTGATTTTCTTGCCATCTTTACCGGTTACTAAAACGGTGATGATGTGACCGTGGGTAACAGGGGTGTGTACTAAGATACCGGTTGCTTCAACGTGAGGCATAATGGTCATAAGGTCAACTGCCTGATGGCTGGGCGCCTTATCCATCTGCAGAGCGTTGGTTAAACCACGATGGTAGTCACCGGGGTCAGCAACACGACGGATGATGGTGATCGCAACTTTTTCAACACCAAATTCTCTGTCTAAGCAGTCAACGGTACGGATTAAACCGGTGGTGTTACAAGAAGTCAGTTTTAAGTAGTCAGCGCCAACACCTTTTTCATAGTTAGCATAACCATGGAAGAAAACGTCAGCAACGCTGTTCTTTTCGCCACCCTGGAAAATAGCTTTAACGCCTAATTTTTCGTAGAGTTCTTTGTTCTTAGCGCCAACGCCGCCCGGAGAAGAGTCCAGCATAACATCAACGTTTTTGCACAGTTCTTCAAAAGTACCAGCAACGGGGATGTCTTTTGCTTCAAAAGCAGCTTTATCAGCGCCATCTACTAAGTACAGTTTGTACTCAACGCCATTTGCGCCGATCATATCCATTTCACGAAGTGCCTGAATGGAAAGGGTGGGGGCCAGGTCCGCGATACCAACCAGTTCCATATCTTCCTGCATAGCAACGCCGTCAGCCAGTCTCTGACCGATGGTACCGTAACCTGCAACGCCTACTCTAATTTTAGCCATGATAAATTCCTCCTAAATTTAAATGTAGATTTTTTTAATTATTTTGCCTTGGGAGCATGTACACAGTTGCCGTGGCAAACGTGCGCCGCTTCCATTAAAACTTCACTAACGGTGGGGTGGGGATGTACTGCGTGTGCGATTTCAGAAATGGTGCCTTCGCATTCCATTACAGCGGCAACTTCGGCAACAAGGTCAGTTGCACGGGGACCAACAATGTGGAAGCCAAGGATTTCTTCTGTCTTTTTATCGAACACAAATTTAGCAAGACCTTTGTTTTCGCCGGAAGTCATTGCTTTACCGTTGCCGGATAAGCTGAACACGCCAACGCCAACATCTTTGCCTGTTTCTTTTGCCTGTGCTTCGGTTAAACCAACCATAGCGGCTTCGGGATTGCAATATACACAGGAAGGAATACGGTTAATTTCAACCTGTTTGCAATGTTTGCCTGCGATATGGTCTGCTACCTGCAGGCCCTGCGCAGAAGCAGTGTGGGCCAGCAGCAGTTTACCGTTAACGTCACCGATGGCATAAATGCCTGCTACATTTGTGCGGCACAGACCATCAGTTTCGATAAAGCCGCGCTTGTTCATAGCGACGCCGACAGCTTCTAAACCCATATTCTTAGAATTGGGGGTTCTGCCGCCTGCCATCAGAACAACATCGCCTTCTACGGTGCCCTTGTTACCTGCTTTATCAGCATAGTTAACCTTTAAGCCTTTTTCGATAGATTCAACACGAACACCGGTAATGATTTCCACGCCATCGGCTTTGAGTTCGCCTGCAACAAAGTCAGAAATGTCTTTATCCAGGGGACCGAGGATACGGTCAATCATTTCGATGATGGTAACTTTCACACCTAAGCGGCTGTAGAAAGTTGCAAATTCAGTACCGATAACGCCGCCGCCCACAATGATGATGTGTTTGGGGCAGGTGGTCATTTCGAGGAGTCCGGTAGAATCCACAACACCGGCAAGGTCAATGCCGGGGATGGGGATGCGAGCCGGAGAAGAGCCGGTTGCCAGTACAATGTATTTTGCTTCTAATGTTTCACCGTCAGACAAGGAAACAGTGTGAGCATCTTTCAAAGTACCGCGGGCGTTAATCACGGTAACACCGTGGCTCTTTTCTAAGAAACCGATACCATTACGAAGCTGAGAAACAACAGCATCTTTTCTGGCAACGATTTTTTCATAATCATAGGTTACATTTTCGGCAAAGATACCGAACATATCACCTGTTTTTGCTTCGTGGTACACATCAGCCGCGTGAAGCAAAGCTTTTGTGGGGATACAGCCGCGGTTTAAGCAGGTGCCGCCCAATTTGTCTTCTTCAACCAGTGCGGTGTTAAGACCGTTCTGAGACAGACGAATGGCACATTCATAGCCGCCGGGACCGCCGCCGATTACAACTGCATCAAATTGTTTCATAGTGCCCTCCTTAGATCATCAGAGCGGGCGTTTCCAAGAGAGTCTTCACTCTCTTTAAGAACTGAGCCGCTTCAGCACCGTCGATAATGCGGTGGTCATAGGATAAGGTCAGGTTGCACATAGAACGGATAGCGATTTCGTCTTCACCGTCTTTATTTGTTACAACAACGGGTGTTTTACCAATCTTACCAACTGCTAAGATTGCAGATTCGGGCGGATTGATGATAGCAACGAAATCGTCAAGGTCGAACATACCCAGAGAAGAAACGGTGAATGTACCGCCCTTATAATCATCGGGAGCAAGGCGACCTTCTCTTGCTTTTTCAATTAAAGCTGCAGACTGAGCTGCAATACCCTGAACGTTTAACAGGTCAGCATCCTTCACAACGGGCACGATTAAGCCGCCGGGAACGGAAACAGCCACACCAACGTTTACGTAATCGTGGTAAATGATTTCGTTTTCGCCGGTGGAAGCGTTCATAATGGGCATTTCAGACAGAGCCTTAGCACAAACACGAACGATGATATCGTTAAAGGAAACTTTAACACCTGCATCTTTTAACTGTTTACGCAGAGCCACAGCCGCGGTCATATCAACGGTGATACGGTGGCTGGTCTGTGCGTTGGTTGCTTTACTTGCCATCATGTTGCGGGAGATTGCTTTTCTCATACCGCTCATAGGTTCAACTCTTGTGCCGCGAGAGCCGATAACAGCTGCATTTGCGGTAGCACCCTGTGCCAGATCGGCAACGGTGATTTTACCGTTTGTGCCTGTGCCGGTTACGCCGGCAAGGTCAATACCCTGTGCGCTTGCCATATTAGCGGCAAGAGGTGTAACAGCGGGCTGAGCGTTTTTGTAAGCAAATACGTCACGTTCCACAACGAAACCGTCGGGACCTGTGCCGCCAACTTTAGCGATGTCGATACCGTTTTCTTCAGCGCGCAGTTTAGCACGGGGAGAAGCCATAACCTTTTCGCCGGGTGCACGATCTACGGGTGCAGCGGCAGCAGGTGCTGCTTCTGCAGCGGGTGCAGCGGCTTCGGGAGCAGCTTCTTCTGCTTTTGCTTCTTCAGCGGGAGCCGCAGAAGCCAGCAGAGCAGAAATATCTTCGCCGGGTTCGCCGACGATAGCGATAGGTTCGGTGATGGGAACAACTTCACCTTCACCGCGAATGATTTTAAGGAGTGTGCCATCCTGTTCAGCGTCCATGGTGATGGTCAGTTTATCGGTTTCCATTTCAAACAGCGGTTTGCCGGCGGTCATTGTTTCGCCTTCTTTAACAATCCACTGTACGATGGTACCTTCTGTCATCATCAGACCCTGTTTGGGCATTGTAATAACTGTAGCCATAAATCGCGCCCTCCTTAGCGATACATTGCTGCCTTGCAGGCATCAACGATTTCTTTAATGCTGGGGATAACAGCGGATTCCAGACCAATGTTAAAGGGCAGAGGACAAGCCTTAGCACCTAAATGTTTGGGAGCAGCATCTAAATAGGGGAATACCATCTGACCCACTTTAGCGCAAACCTGAGCGCCCCAACCGTTAGATTCGTGTGCTTCGTGAACAACAACCAAGCGGCCGGTTTTCTTAACGCTTTCAGCTACGGTATCGTAGTCAAAGGGTACTAAAGTACGGGGGTCAATAACTTCGGCAGAGATGCCTTCTTTTGCCAGTTCTTCAGCAGCTTCTAAAGCACGGCTTACATAAAGCAGGTTAGCAACGATGGTTACATCGGTACCTTCACGCTTGATGTCAGCTTTGCCGAAGGGAATCATAAAGTCCGGATCGTCGGGCACTTCACCTTTGGTGATGTACAGTGCTTTGTGTTCAAAGAAGCAAACCGGGTTGTCATCACGGATAGCACTGCGCAGAAGACCTGCTGCTTCAGCCGGAGTAGAGGGGCAAGCCACTTTAACGCCCGGGATGTGCATGAAGATACTTTCTACACACTGAGAGTGAGTTGCCGCGTTACCACGTCCGGTACCTTCCTGGCTGCGGGTAACCATGGGGATTTTAGCGTTGCCGCCGAATACGTAACGGGTTTTGCAAACCTGGTTGAAAATCTGGTCAGCACAAACGAATGCAAAGTCCCAGTACATCAGTTCAGCGATAGGACGCATACCTGCACAAGCCGCACCCAGAGCAGAACCTACGATTGCAGATTCGGAAATGGGGGTGTTACGGATACGGTCTTCACCGAATTCTTTGTATAAGTCACGGGTGGTACCAAAAACGCCACCTAATTTTTCAACGTCTTCACCCATACAGAATACGCGTTCATCACGCTGCATTTCCTGCTGGATAACCTGACGGATTGCCTGAGCATATGTAAGTTTAGCCATTTTTCTCTACCTCCTTAGTCTTCTACGTAGAACACATCATCCAGAACGTGAGCCGGATCGGGTTCGGGACTGTTCATAGCGAACTCAACTGCAGCTTCCATCTGTTTTGCAACTTCAGCTTCGATAGCATCGAGTTCTTTTTTGGTTGCCAGTTTGTTCTTGATGAGATATTCTTTGAAACGGGGGATAGGATCTTTGTTGGTCTTCCAATCCTCAACTTCTTCTTTGGTACGATACGGTTCGGGGTCGCCTGTCCAGTGACCTCTCCAGCGGTAGGTCTTGCATTCCAGCAGGGTAGGACCTTCGCCTTTTAATGCTCTTTCTTTAGCGCGAGCAAAAGCTTCGTAAACAGCAACAACATCGTTACCGTCAACAGTTTCGCCAGCAATACCGTAACCTGCGGCACGGTCGGAGATGTTTTCAACAGAAGTGGACTGCCAAACGGGAACAGTCATTGCATACTGGTTGTTTTCGCAAATGAAGATTGCGGGCAGTTTCCAAACAGCAGCCAGGTTAATGGATTCGTGGAAAGTACCCTGGTTGGAAGCACCGTCACCGAAGAAAGCAACGGAAACGTTATCTCTCTTCTGCATTTTAATAGCCAGTGCGCCACCGGTAGCGATAGGCAGACCGCCACCAACGATAGCGTTTGCGCCTAAGTTACCTTTAGAGAAGTCGGCAATGTGCATAGAACCGGAGCGGCCTTTGCAGTAGCCGGTTGCTTTACCCATCAGTTCAGCCAGCGCTTTGTCAAGTTCTGCACCTTTTGCGATACAGTGACCGTGACCACGGTGAGTAGAAGCGATGTAGTCTTCATCGCAGAGCTGTGCACAAACGGCAGCGGCTACTGCTTCTTCACCTGTGTAAAGGTGAACGGAACCACGGAGCTTGTTTTCAGTAAACAGTGTCCATGCTGTTTCTTCGAAGTCTCTGATTTCCCACATTTTTCTGTAGATCCAAAGACCGGTTTCGTGATTAATCATAAAAATATACCTCCTATTATTTTTCAAATGTGTTGTCGGGCAGGAGAACTGCCTTATATGCTTTCTTTGCCAGAACGGCATCGAATGCTTCCTTCCAGTTGTCCAGAGGTGTTTTCATGGAAACGAAGGGAGCCAAGTTGAGCTTGCCTTCTGCCAGAAGCGGCAGAGTGATTTCCCAAGAGGAAACACCGGTGGAGTTAGAGGGCACGTAAACAACCTCTCTATCGAAAATGGAATCCAAACGAAATTCCTTTTCGCCACCAAACAGGCCAAGCTGCAGATGAGTGCCCATGGGCTTGATTAACTGCATGCAGTTTTTAAGTGAGGGCACAACGCCGGTACAGTCACAGGTGATGTCAGCGCCATATTCCTTTTTAGCGTAAACCTTTTCTTTGAGTTCTTCAAAGGATGTGGCAACGTCATCAGCACCGAACTGTTTGGCAAACTCCAGTTTGTCGGCATCGACCGGCAGACCGGAGATGATAACATAAGCACCGCGGGACTTAAACGCCTGAACAGCAAACTGGCCCATAACGCCGGGGCCGGAAATCACAACTAAGTCGCCGGGGTTTACATTGATTTTTTCATATACACCACGGATCACGCAAGCCATAGGCTCGGTCAGTGCAAAGGGAATCAGTTCATCCAAACTGAGGTTTTCTGCATTGGGAACGTGGAATGTGTATTTAGCGGGAACGATTACGTAGTTCGCCATAGCACCGTTAACGTGAGAGCCGATGGATTTACGTTCGCGGCAAAGGGTAACTAAACCTTTTTCGCAGATTTCGCAGGTGCCGCAACTATAACAAGCGGGCAGGGTTACAACCCAATCGCCAACTTTAAAGTCGGAGACGTCACCGTTTGTTTCGGTTACCTGACCAACGTATTCATGGCCCAGCACAACGGGCATTGTGGTGGAACGTTCATCACGCATAGCGTGAATATCGCTACCGCAGATGCCGGCAGCCAAAACTTTAACTTTCAGCTCGCCTGCTTTGGGAGACGGCTCGGGCAGTTCCTGAAGGGCAACGCCTTCGGGGCCCAGTGCGTACTTAACAAAACCTTTCATAACATTTACTCCTTTTAAATGGAATACCAACGAGTTTGTTTAGAACCAACGACCGGATGCTTCTGCCTGATAGGTTTCCAAAGGAATCCAACCTGTCCACAGGAACTGGGAGAGGGTTTTCTGAGTTACACCAAAGGTGATAAACTCTTCAGGTTTTAAGCCGCCTTCTTCATAGGCTTTAACAAATTCGGGGATTTTATAGAGTTCCTGAATGGTTGCTGCGGGGATTTCGTCATCAATGTGCAACACTCTTTCAGGATCAGCATCGTTAACCATGTTCTGAACGCGGGCCTGCAGAGAGAAGGTCACGTCAGCACCTGCCATAGAGGTTAAGTGTTCAACGGTACGAAGACCTGCCGGCATAACAACAGCGGGAATATTTCTTTCCTTGAACAGGTTATATACTTTCTTACAGATAGCATTGCCTGCGTGCTTAATGTGAGCAGGGTCAATGTTGATGCGGCTGTCAGTTGCAACTTCCAACAGGTATTCATCTAAGCGGCCGCCCTGCTGAACAACGAAAATCGGCTTGGGTTTAATGCCTGCTTTTTCGGCTTTGGCTCTACCGCGCATATAAGCATCAGCAACAGCCATTGCCTGAGATACGGAGAAGTTTACGGTTGTGCAAACCGCAATACCGCGAGATGCCAGTTCTTCAACCAAGGGAAGAGCAGACATAATAGACGGGGTTTTAACGGATACGTTTTCAGCCCAAGATGCAAAGCGCAGACCCTGTGCCATCATCTTTTCTGCATCGTTGCAGATGGTGGGGTCAAGCTGACCCAGTGCGTAACCGTGCTGACCGCCCGTTTCTTCAAAAATTTTGTGCACTTTGTTTGCTGCGTATGTAGCAACCATTTTCAGCAGTGCTTCAGCACGTTCAGCGGGAGACAGATCTTTGGGAATCTGATCTACCTGCGGCTGCCAGAATTCGGGAACAGCCTGCAGGGTCTTATAGGTCAGTACCGGGTTAGTGGTAACGCCCAAAGCACCGTTTTCGATGGCTGCATCGATTTCGGACGGGATAGCGGAATCGTGCCAGAATTTTGTGGGAGTCTCTTTTGTGAGCCACTGTAAGTAATTCATAACATCACATAGCCTTTCTGCTAAGATTTTTGAAATAACGGAAAAATCGCCTTGTAATATAATAAGGTAACACGATTTTAATCCAATTCACATTATATCATTTCGATTATCGATAGTCAATTATTTTTGCTAGTAAAAAATCAACAAAAAAATAAAAAAATGTTGTCACATTATGACGAAGTTTATGAGAGCGTTTGACATCTTGTCAAAACTACAATATAATTATATATGAGGAAATTTGGGGCTCAAGTAAAATACCCGATTTCGGAAGGTGAAATAAATGGATACAAAAACCACACAAACACCGCACAGAAAGGTATTCCGCGAGGAAATCCGCAGTGCGATTAAAGAAGCGATTTTTACCGGCAAACTGCAGCCGGGCAGTCGTATTATAGAAACTTTTTGGGCAAAAGAACTGGGCGTTTCTCAGGCCCCTGTTCGCGAAGCAATTCGTGACCTTGAAGCGCAGGGTTTAATTGAAACCGTTCCCTTTAAAGGATCCCGTGTTTGTATGTTGTCTGAAAAAGATATGGAAGATAACTACAGCGTTCGTATTTGCCTTGAATCCAAGAGTTTAAAAGATGCTATTTCCAAACTGGATGACAACGCTTTGGGCAAGCTGGTGAGCCGCTTAGACAACATTTTGGGTAAGATGGATACCTATGCTTGCGAAGGTAATCTTTATGAGTTCACAATGGCAGACACTCAGTTCCATAAAGAAATTATTTTAGCAACCGGCAACCGCGTGCTTTTAACTGTTTGGGAACAGTGCAATATGCGTATGTGGTTCCTTTATGCATCCTTGGCTGATGCGGACAGTTTAAAACAGTTGCAGCTGGGTCACAAACAGTTGTTTGCAGCCATTTGCAAGCGTGATAAAAAAGCGGCAACGGAGATTTTGGAAGACCATATTGCTCACCTGATGGAAGGATTTACTCACAATAAATAAATAAAAAAGCCACGGTTTCCGTGGCTTTCTTTTTATATTGAAAAAGGAGACAGATGATGCTGAATCAGTTATTTAAAAGTATTTTAGAACAGGATAGAGCCCCGATTGTTGTTTGTGATAAAGATTCGCAGATTGTGTATATGAACCCTTCTGCCAAGGCCCAGTATCACGGGGATTTGACAGGACGGAACGTGAAAGATTGCCACAACAGTGCATCGGTAGAGAAGATTGACAGGGTGCTTGCCTGGTTTGGAGAAAGTTCCGAGAATAACCTGATTTTTACCTATTACGATGCAAAGAAAAACAAGGATGTTTATATGGTGGCTCTGCGGGATGATGCGGGCGCGCTCATTGGCTATTATGAAAAGCACGAATCAAGAGACAGAGAAGCAATGCAGACGTATGATTGCAGGTAAACGAACCGTGGATTGATTCTGCTCTTTTTACAGGGTAGAATGGTTTCGGAGGTGCTGAAAATGGATTTGCAAAAGACGGGGAACCTGATGAAAACCCTTCGCATAGAGAAGGGGTTGACCCAAAAGGAAGTGGCAGAAAAACTGGGCGTTTGCGCCAAAACCGTTTCCAAATGGGAAACGGGACATGGCTTTCCAGACGTCAGTTTAATTGCCGAACTTTCTAAAATTTTTCAGGTGGATATTTCCGAATTGCTGGCAGGAGAAATGCCCGAGGGCAAACGGGACAGTTGCAATATCAGAAGAACGAAGTTTTATGTTTGTCCTGCTTGTGGCAATCTTTTAACAAGTGTTGGTAATGCGGATGTTTTATGTTGCGGACGAAAACTGACATCGCAAAATCCAAAAGCGGCAGATGAGAACCATGCATTGCAAGTGGAGAAGGTAGAAGATGAATATTATATCACCTTTTCTCATCCAATGACTAAAGAGCATTATATTTCCTTTGTTTCTTATGTCCGTTTTGACAGGGTGCTTTTGGTAAAACTCTATCCCGAGCAGGATGGAGCGTTACGCTTTCCTCAAATGCGTGGTGGCAAACTCTATTATTACTGCAATCAACACGGATTATTTGAACTGAAAATCTGATGTAAAAAGCGGAGAAACTCTCCGCTTTTTTTGTTGCAATTTGGCGTATCTTATTATATAATGATGCTATGAACATCTTAGGAGGATGGATATGAAAAAGATTGTTGCTTTGTTATTGTCACTTGTTATGCTGTTGTCTCTCTGTGCCTGCGGAAAGGGCGGAGACGAAGAAACGGTATTTGAGCCGGGTACCATTGAAGATGGAGTTTATACAAATGAATCCATCGGTCTTGGCTTCCGCCTGCCCAGTGGCTGGCATTTCCGAAATGCACAAGAACTGGCCGAGATGAATCAACAGTACAAAGACACAGCGATTACCTTTGATATGTTTGCTGCTAATGATGCGATTTTAGGTAATGTGAGTTTGAATGTGGAAAAGATGGGAAAAGAAACCCTTGATGCAATCAATTTAGGCACGAAACTGGCAGAAGATGCTTTGGGCGTTGGTGCACAGTTAGAGGAAGCCGGCTATACGGATTTTGAGTATCAGATTGGTATGGCCTCTGTCAGTGGAGAAATGCTGAACGCTTTGTATTCAACGGCTAAGATTGAAGGTCAGCCTATGTATCAGGTAGCTTTTCAAACAAAACGAGGTGATTATCTGGTAACAGCCACCATCACAACATTTTTCCAGGATACAAGACAAGATCTTTTGGGTCAATTTTTCCTTTTGAAGTAAAAAAATGAAAACGCCGCAACGAAAAGTTGCGGCGTTTTTTTAATTCTAGCAAAGATGTGTGGGGGCTTTGGGGCAGGAACCAGCGTGCTTTGCCTGCACTCTATCCAGTGCTTCGCCAAAGCGCTGGAAGTGAACGATTTCACGTTCGCGCAGGTAAGCGATAACGCGGTTAACGTCAGGGTCGTTTGAAAGCCGCAGAATGTTATCATAGGTTGCACGGGCTTTCTGTTCGGCGGCAAGGTCTTCCGTCAGGTCGGCAATGGGGTCGCCTTTTACCGCAAAACTCATAGAAGTAAAGTCCTGACCGGAGGCAGAAACAGGCCAAACGCCTTTAGCGTGATCCACATAGTAAAGGGCCAGCGGACTGTTTTCAATCTCGCTTGTGGTGGCGTTTTTGGTCAGCTGATGCACCAAAGTGCCTACCATCTCAAGGTGCGCCATTTCTTCCGTTCCGATGTCCGTTAAGAGGGCTTTTACCACATCGTCATCCATAGAAAAACGCTGGGACAGATAGCGCATGGAAGCACCCATTTCGCCATCGGGTCCGCCGTACTGGCTGATGATATAATTGGCAAGTGCGGGGTTGGGGCGCTTGATGTTAATAGGGAATTGTAACTTTTTTTCATATTGCCACATAGATTCGGTATCCTCCTTTAATTTTCCCAAGGCCATGGGCCGCAAACCCAGGTCCATTCGGTGTTTGATGTGACTTCAGCCGGAGTGAGAGGACCGAAGTTTTCTTTATAGTACTGCCGAAGTTCGTTGAGTTTCGGCGTTACTTTGTGGTATTCTGCCAGGGCTTTTTTGCAGTCGGGGTGTGTGTCTAAAAACAGCACCAGTTCGTTCTGTTTAAAAGACAGCGCCATGATGGTTTCTAAAAGTCGTTCTCTGTTTTTGTTATAACCTGTCATTTTGCGCCTCCTTTAGGACCGTAAACGGAAATGGGAAGGTCGAGTTCGGGGAACAGAGTGCCCCGAAGCAGTGCTTCTTCCGGCGAATAGATTTCACCGAATGTCTGCACAGGCACATAGGCATAGCCCACGCGCTCTAAAATCGGTTGTTTCTTTTCATCCATATTAAAAACGTTTCCTTTCTGAAAATTGGATTTGTCCCCAGTACCATTGTATGCATCTTTTCCTAAAAGGTGAGAAAATTAGCGAAAAAGGGGAGAAAGCCCTTTGTTTTCGCTATTTTGATGGTTTGAAAGAGTAAAATTTGTTGAATTTTTATATTGCAAAGAGAGGGTTTTTTGTGTATAATAAAATCATAGGAAAGAGGAAAGGTGGCGATAGCCATGGATATAAATGAAACTCAGAAATATCAGTTCGGTGTAAACAGGGATGAATACATTCGCTCGCTGGTTAAAGAAGTGTATGAAGCTTTAAAGGAAAAGGGCTACAATCCCGTAAGCCAGATTGTCGGCTACATTATGTCCGGTGACCCGACCTACATCACCAGCCACAACAATGCCAGAGCCCTGATTCGCAAGATTGACCGCGATGAACTTTTAGAAGCGCTGGTAAAAGGATATATCGAACATCTTTAAAATGAAACCGAAAAGGGTCTGCCGCATTGCGGCAGACCCTTGTTTACCGAGGTGAGAAAATGCTGACGGCAGACACATTAAAAGCTTATGCAAACAGTATATCGGTGCCTGCCTGCGGCGTTTGTAGCGGTGGGCGCGATGAAGAACTTTTGGCAGTTTTAAAGGCGCGCAGAGACCGTTTTTCTATCTGCAATTTTGAAGAGAGTGATTTGGAAAAGCGTATCAATCCTGCCCTTTTAATGCCGGATGTTAAAAGTGTTTTCGTTTGTTTGTTTCCTTATTTTCGGGCGGATTTTGCCCCTGAAAATATCTCACGTTATGCCGCTGTTCCCGATTATCACAAGGTGGTGCGGCAATATCTTGACAAGATAGCGGATTTTGTGAAAGAAAAGGTGCCGAATGCCAAATGTATGCCCCTTTGTGACACATCGCCGCTCTCGGATAGATGGCTTGCCTACAAGGCGGGGCTTGGATTTTTCGGCAAAAATAATTTGTTGATTAACAAAGAATTTGGCTCTTGGTTTTTTATCGGCTCGCTGCTTTTGAATGTGCCCTTAGAGACCGACCAACCGTTGGCTGACGGGTGTGCCGATTGCGGCGCTTGTATAGATGCTTGCCCCGGCGGGGCGCTCTCAGAGGATTTTGGGTTTGATTGTGAAAAATGCATTTCTTATATCACCCAAAAGCGTGAAATTGACGAAAATCAAAAGAAACTGTTGGCGGGGCAAGATTCCGTTTACGGATGCGATGTTTGTCAGGCGGTTTGTCCCCATAACCATCAGATAAAGCAGAGTCCTATGGCAGAATTTTGCGGGGGAGAACTCTCCCGTTTGGATAAAGAAGCACTGGAAACGATGAGCGAACGAGCCTTTCGCCGCACATATGAAAATTACGCGTTTTCTTGGTGTTCCAAGCAAACCATTGAAAAGAATTTTAGATAAAAGGAGGTGCACACAGATGGAAATTTTATCACCTGCAGGCAGTTTTGAATCTCTGCAAGCGGCGGTGAACTATGGTGCAGACGCGGTCTATGTGGGCGGCAGTCGCTACAGCGCCCGCTCTTCAGCACAGAATTTTAGTGATGAAGAACTTTTAGAGGCTGTTGAGTTTTGTCATTTGCGCGGGGTGAAAGTCTATGTGTGTACCAACACCTTATTGCAGGATGGGGAACTTTCACAGGCTATGGATTTTGTACGCTATGCTTACAAAATCGGCGTGGATGCCCTGATTGTGCAGGATGTGGGGCTCATTCGACGCATCCGTCAGGAACTGCCTGATTTTCCTCTGCACGGTAGTACCCAGATGACAGTTTTGAATCATCAGGGCGTGAACACCTTGGCAGAACTGGGTCTGGAACGCGTGGTTCTGGCCCGAGAGGTTACAGAACAAGGTCTTCGTTCCATTGCGGAAAAGACCAATACAGAACTTGAATATTTTGTTCATGGGGCGTTGTGCATTTCCTATTCGGGACAATGCCTGATGAGCAGTATTTTAGGCGGCAGAAGCGGTAACCGCGGCGGTTGCGCCCAGCCTTGCCGCTTGCCTTACACTTTGCTTAAAAACGGAAAACCCGCAAGTGAAACCTTGCCTTTAATGTGCCCCAAAGATTTATGCCTTGCCCGGCAGGTGCAGGCCTTGGCGGATATGGGCATCAGTTCCTTAAAAATCGAGGGCAGAATGAAGAGTCCCGATTATGTGGCAATGGTAACGCAGGTGTACCGTCAGGCCCTTTCCGGCGATGTGACGGAAGCCGATATTCAGAATATGCTTAAATTTTTCTCTCGTGGTGGCTCTTGCCAAGGCTATTTTGGCGGACCGACTTACAAAGAGATGATGGATACAAAGGATAAACCCAAAATTGCAGGGGCGCTTCCCGACCTTGCGCCCAAGCAGAAGGTAAGCCCTGTGGCGCTATCTCTGGTGGCACGGGTGGGTGAGCCCTTGAGCCTGACCATGAGCCTTGATAGCGGCGAAACTGTTTCGGTGACCGGTGATGTTTGTGAAAAGGCTCACACCAAAGCCACCGATAAAGAACGTATGGAACAACAAATTGCAAAACTGGGCGGCACGCCTTTTTATGCCGCATCCGTCTCTGTGGATAGTTGCGGAGAAGGGGCTGTGCCTGTTAGTGCATTAAATGAATTACGTCGGCAGGCGGTGGCAGATTTAGAAGATGCCATCTGCGCCAAATACTGCAGAGCCTTGCCGAAAACATTGCCGACGGAGTTGCCCTTGCGAACTGAAAAACCGCAGGCAAAACTTTCTGCCGAGGTGATGACAAAAGAGCAACTGCTAGCGGCAAAAGAGATGGGCATCGAGAGGGTTTACGTGCCCCGAGAATTGCTGGCAGAGGCCCAAGGCATACAAGAAGTGTTTACCTTGCTTCCGCCTATTTCCCGTGAGGGTGAGTCGATTGTGGCAGAGGGTGAGAGAGTTTGCATCCAGAATATCGGGCAACTGTCCTCTTGCTACGGTAAGCAGATTGCGGCAGGACACCGCCTGAACGTGATGAACAGCGAAAGTGTTGCATTTTTGCAGGAAAACGGGATGGAGAGCGTTACGCTGTCGCCTGAACTGAACTTAAAGCAAATGGCACGCCTTTGTCGCAAAACAACAGGGGACTTAGAGGTGATTGCCTATGGCAGATTGCCCCTGATGGTAACGGAAAACTGCGTGATTAAAAGCACTTTGGGTCGCTGTGAATGTGACAAAGCAAGTTTTTCGCTGCGGGACAGAAAGAATGAGATATTCCCCGTGCACCCCTTACAATGCGGCAACGTGATTTTGAACAGTAAACCCATCTATATGGCAGACCGAATGGAAGAGCTGTTGACCTTGCCCGTCTGCTATGTGAAACTCTGCTTTACCACAGAAAATTTTGATACAACAAAACGAGTGCTTGGCGAATATCAAAAAGCCATGGCAGGGAAGCCAGCCAAAACACCCGATGGGGGATACACCCGCGGTCATTTTTATCGCGGCGTACAGTAAGGAGAATCAATGATGGAAGTGTTAGTAAAACGAATTGCCGAAGAGGGCAAAAATCAAGCGCCGATGCCTTTTTATGCTACGATGGGTGCGGCAGGAATGGATTTATCGGCTCATATTACAGAGCCTCTTTTGCTGAAAAAAGGCGCCATGGCAAAGGTACCCACAGGCATTGCCATTTGCTTGCCCAATGCTGAAACTGTAGCCTATATTTATGCCCGCAGCGGTCTTGGCATCAAGCACGGTATCTGCCTTTCTAACGGTGTTGGTGTTGTGGATTCTGACTATCGCGGAGAAATCTGCGTGGGGCTCATTAACTTAGGTCCCGAAGATTACACAATCGCCCCCGGTGAGCGCATTGCCCAGATGGTGATTGCCCCTGTGATTCGTGCAGAACTGACGGAAGTTTCCGAGCTGCCTGAAACAGAACGTGGTGCCGGTGGTTTTGGCTCCACGGGAAAATAAAAAAATTTGGTTAGCTCTTGCAATTAAAGAATAATTTGGATATAATAATATAGTTACTATTTAATAGGCAGGATTTTTGCGCCCATTTTTTGAGGCGTAAATTCTGCGAAAATGGAGCGTTTTATGGAACATTTAAAACTCTCTTTGCCGCCTGAAACAACGGTTGTTTTGGCATCCGGCTCACCCAGACGGCGAGAGATTTTAGAACAAATCGGTCTGGATTTTTCCGTTATGGTTTCCCATGCGGATGAGACCATTCCCGAGGGCACAGAGCCCTACTATGCTGTGCAGACCCTTGCCTTTTTAAAGGCGGCAGATGTAGCAAAGGGCGCTGATGAGAGCGCTATTGTCATCGGTGCGGATACGGTGGTTGTGGTGGATGATGAAATCCTCGGCAAGCCCAAAGATGCAGAAGATGCCAAAGGGATGCTCCGCCTGCTTTCCGGCAGAAGCCACAGCGTTTTAACAGGCGTTGCAGTGGTAAGGCGGTCGGACGGGAAAAGCGTGAGTTTAACAGTGGAAACGAAAGTGCATTTTCGCAAACTTTCAGAGATGGAAATTGCGTCTTATGTTGCAACAGGTGAACCCTTAGATAAAGCGGGCGCTTATGGCGTTCAGGGTCTTGGTGGTTTGTTTGTTGACAAGATAGAAGGCGATTATTATAACGTGGTTGGTTTGCCCTTATCACGACTGGGCAGACTGCTCTGCGATGAATTTAATTTTGAACTTTTATGGGAGGTTAAATAAAATGGCATTTGCAAAAGATATCGGTATTGACTTAGGTACAGCGAACACTCTGGTGTATTTAAAGGGTAAGGGTATTATCCTGCGTGAGCCCAGCGTTGTGGCTGTGAACAAAAATGAAGGTAAAGTGCTTAAGGTTGGTAACGAAGCCAAAGAAATGATTGGTCGTACCCCCGGTAACGTTGTGGCAATCCGCCCCTTAAAAGATGGCGTTATTGCTGACTTTGCCAGCACACAGGCAATGATGAAATATTTCATCAAAAAGGCAAATCCCTCTTCTTTCTTCAAACCCACCGTTGTGGTTTGTATCCCCTTTGGTGTAACAGAAGTAGAACGTCGTGCGGTTGAAGAATCCGTTCTCTCTGCAGGCGGTAAAAACGCATTCTTGATTGAAGAACCTATGGCTGCGGCTATCGGTGCAGGTCTGCCTGTTTCCGAACCCACCGGCAGCATGGTTGTTGATATCGGTGGCGGTACCAGTGAAGTTGCTGTTATTTCCTATGGCGGCATTGTTTCCAGCCAGTCCCTGAGAATCGCCGGTGACGAACTGGATAACGACATTGTTAACTACATCAAGAAAGAATACAACCTGATGATTGGTGAACGCACCGCTGAAGACATTAAGGTTGGTATTGGTTCTGCTTACGAATATGAAAACGAAGGCACAATGGATGTTAAAGGTCGTGACCTTGTGACCGGTCTGCCCAGAACCATCACTCTGACCAGCCGCGAAATCCGTGGCGCTATGAGCGAATCCGTATTCGCTATTGTGGATGCAATCAAGAGCACTCTGGAAAAAACTCCGCCGGAACTGGCAGCAGACGTTATGAACCGCGGTATCACCTTAACCGGTGGTGGCGCAATGATTCGTGGTCTGGATGTTTTAATCGCAGAAGAAACAGGCATTCCCGTTTATGTGGCTGATAATGCACTGGACTGTGTTGCGCTGGGTACAGGTCTTGCACTTTCTGCTTTGGAAAAATCCGGTCAGGGCATTCTGTCCAGCCGCTCCAGAAGATGGAGATAAATTAATCTGACAAACAATCGGGAAAGGAGGGAAACCCGTGGATAGACGAAGAAACTTAAATATTGTTTTAATCATTACAACCGTGGTGATTTTGATTTTCATGGGTATTTCCTTTGTTACCCGTGATTCTGCCGGACCGGGCGGCGTTTTCGGCACTGTGCTCCGTCCGTTCCAGCAATTTTTCTCATCGGTTAGTCATGGCGTTGGCGGTTTTTTTGATTACTTAGGTGATATGAAAAACTTTCAGGCAGACAACTTAGAACTCAAAGATGAAGTGGCAGAACTGAAAGCGAAAGTTCGTGAACTGGAAGGCTACAAGCAGGAAAACGAACGCTTGCGGGAACTACTTAATCTGCAAAGTGCAGAGGGAGCCCGCGATATGGTTGCCTGCAAGGTGATTGCCAAAGATCCGGGCAACTGGTTTGACAGTTTTACCATTAACAAGGGTACAGAGTCGGGCATAAGCGTGGACGATGCGGTGGTTTCCGCTAAAGGTTTAGTGGGTCGTGTGGTGGATGCAGGTCCCGGCTGGGCGAAGGTTTTATCTATCATCGATGTGGAAAGTTCCGTTGGTGCACTGCTGACCAGAACTCAGGATTTTGCTATTGTAGATGGCGATCTGGCACTTTCTGATGATGGAAAATGTAAACTGAGTTATGTAACAAAAGGCGCAAATATTGCCTTGGGTGACTCGGTTGTTACATCAGGCCTTGGCGGCGTTTATCCCGAGGGGATTTTAATTGGTACAGTAGCCGAAATCAAGACGGATTCTTTGGGATATTCCCAGTATGCTGTTCTTGATACGGCGGTTGATTTTGAAAGGGTCCGGGAAGTTATGGTCATCCGGAAAAACAGGTAATCTGATATGAATTTTGTAGGCACAGATTTTGAAACACAAACTAAAAATGTGGTGCTTGTCCGTATTTTAATGGCGGTTTTCATTTTTGTGATAACCGTTTTGCAGAGTACGGTCATTCGCGGCATTGAAGTGTTTAATGCTGTGCCTAATCTTTTATTTATCACCGTGATTTGTTATAGTCTTTTGTGCGGTGATTACAGCGCCATAGCTTTCGGTGTTGTTTGTGGACTTTTGCTGGATATAACCGGCGGCAGAATTGTGGGGCTCAATACGCTTCTTTGCACATTTGCCGCTTATTTTTGCATTTGCGTCAGCGGCAATTTGTTCAACAACAATGCATTCGTTTCTATGGTTTTTGTTTTGCTGCTTTCCATTCCCTATGAACTGATTACCTATCTTTTATACTTTGCAATCTGGGGTCACGGTAGTTTTTTCTATGCGCTTTTAGCGCACGTGCTGCCGGCGGCTTTATATAACTTTGTGGTGACACTTTTAGTGCATCCCATTGTTCGCAAAATTGTCACGTAAGGAGGGCGGAGCATGGAAGATTCACAATTGAAGAAACGAAGCGCCGTCCTTTACCTTTTGATTTGCGTGATGGTTATCACTGCGGTAGGACGGCTTTTCTTCCTGCAGATTATGCAGGGGGGCAACTATCGCGCCATTTCCGACAGCCGCCTTGCTCGAAACATTCCCGTTAAGGCGCCTCGTGGCGAAATTTTGGACCGCTATGGCAGACCAATGGTAACAAACCGCGAAGGTTACACCGTTGCCATTGCCAAAATCAATGACGATACAGCGGCATTAAATCGCGTGATTCTGAACATGGCGAATCTGTTTTTGGAACGGGAACTGACCTATGAGGATACATTCCCCATCTCCAAAACTGCACCTTATACCTATACCTTTGACAAGGGTAGTGATAAGGAAAATCGCAAAGCCATTCAGGCATTTTTAGCAGAACATAATTATCCTGCCGATACCACAGCCCTTGGCGTTCTGCAAAAATATAAAGAGCGCTATGAAATTGAAAATTCCTATTCCATGGAAGAAGTGCGACGCATTGCAGGTGTTCGCTATGAAATGAGAAAACGTAATTTCTCATCTAACAACGCCTATGTTTTTGCGCAGGATGTGGATATTGAAACGGTGACAACCATCAAGGAAAACCGTGAACGATTCTTCTGCGTTACAGTGTATTCTGAGCCCATTCGTGAATATACGGGCGGCACAATGGCGGCGCATATTTTAGGCTATGTGGGCATCATCAATGCAGATGAATATGCCCAGCTTGCTGATGAAGGCTATGGTATGAACGATTACCTTGGCAAACAGGGTATTGAAAAAGTATTTGAAGAATATTTAAGAGGCACAGACGGTGCTAACAGCATTGAACGAAAACTGGATGAGGGCGAAACGGAAGTGGTTTATTCCCGTGACCCGATTCCCGGTCATTCTGTTATGCTGACCATTGACCGCGATCTGCAGTGGGTGGCGGAAGAATCCTTAGAGAGAAACATTAAAACCATTGCGGCCAATGCATCTCACGGTAACGGACACGATGCCTTTGCGGGTGCGGCTGTGGCGATTGATTTAAATAGCGGTGAGGTTTTGGTATCCGCTTCCTATCCCACCTATGACCCCGCACGCTTTAACAAAGACTACGGAAAACTGCTTGCTGATCCGCAGAACCCCCTGTTAAACCGTGCTATTAATGGTTTATATGAGCCGGGTTCAACCTTTAAACTGGCAACAGCGCTGGCGGCCTTGGAAAATGGCGTTACAAAGCCTGATGAGGTGATGAATACCACCGGTGTGTATCGGTATTTAAACCACGATTTTATGTGTAATATTTACCGTACCAGAGGTGGCAATCACGGTCTGATTAACATTTCTCAGGCCATTCAGCATTCCTGTAACTATTATTTCTACGAAATGGGTAAACGACTGGGCATTGAGCCCATTCAAACCTTTGCGCAGAAACTGGGTCTCGGTGAATATACGGGCATTGAACTGGTGGGTGAAGAAGCCAAAGGTCAGGTAGCAAGCCCGGAACTTCGTGAGAAAAACGGTCGCGAATGGTATCCTGGTGACGTTTTGCAGACTGCTATCGGTCAGTCGGACAACCTGTTTACCCCCATTCAGCTGGCAAACTTTGTAGCAACGCTGGCAAATGGCGGCACAAACTACGAAGCCCATCTGCTTAAGGCGGTTAAATCTAACACAGAAGATAAAATCATCAAGGAAACCAAGCCGAAAATTAAAAATCAGATTAAGATTAAGCCGGAAAACTTAGAGGCAGTTTTGGCAGGTATGCAGCTGGCTACATCAGAAGGTACAGCCAGTGCGGCCTTTGCGGATTTCCCCTTTAAGACAGGTGGTAAAACCGGTTCGGCGCAGGTGGCAAACGGTTCCAGTAACGGCATCTATGTTGGCTATGCGCCTTATGATAACCCGCAGATTGCTGTGGCTATTGTCATCCAGCACGGTGCATCGGGCGGTAACGCATCTATGGTTGCCCGCGATATTTTCTGGCAGTATTTCTTCGGCGCAGGCGAAGATAAACCCCGAACACAAACAGGTACATTGTTGCCTTAAAAAGAATTAAAAAGTCACGACGAGGGTCGTGACTTTTTTTGCTTTATTTCGCAAAGAAATTGTATAAAGAGGTAGACAGAGGGGGAAAAATATGTTAAAATGTAAATAGGATTTAAGCTTGTAAAAAGCAAGATGACATAATGTAACACACAGAAAGGATGCAGGCCCATGAACGTTGCACTGATTGCTCATGACAAGAAAAAGGAATTGATGATTCAGTTCTGTATTGCTTATAAAGGCATTTTGTCTAAACATACTCTGTGTGCTACCGGCACAACAGGAAGCCTCGTTAGTGAAGCGACAGGTCTTGAAATTCATCGCTTTTTGTCCGGCCCTCAGGGCGGTGACCAGCAGATTGGTGCCCGTATTGCTTATAACGAAATCGATTTGGTTTTGTTCTTCCGCGACCCCTTAACCGCACAGGCACACGAGCCCGATGTAACAGCGCTCCTTCGCCTTTGTGATGTACATAACATTCCCGTTGCCACCAATGTTGCAACTGCAGAAATACTGGTGCGCGGTATGGAACGGGGAGACCTTGACTGGCGAGATATTGTGAATCCGAAATCTTGATGTTAGATAGAATATAAAAGGGTTGTGGTTATGCTACAACCCTTTTTTAAAAGGTGGATGCCAAGTGATTCAGAAACGAATGAAAGAATTAACTGAATATTTGCATTATCATGCCCATCGGTACTATGTTTTAGATGCACCCGAAATCTCTGACTATGAGTATGATATGGCTCTCCGTGAACTGAAGGCGTTGGAAGAAGAGCATCCTCAGTGGAAAGATCCTGCATCGCCTACGGAGCGTGTGATTGGTCGTGTTTTAGATGGTTTTGAATCGGTCAGCCATCAGGTGCCGATGCAGAGCTTAAACGATGCTTTTTCCAAGGACGAAATTATGGAATTTGACGGTCGTGTGGCTGCTGCTTTGGGCGAAGACTATGCCTATGGAGTTGAATATAAAATCGACGGTTTATCTGTTTCGCTTGAGTATGAAAACGGCATCCTGACCCGTGGCTCCACCCGTGGTGACGGTTTGGTGGGCGAAGATGTAACCGAAAACTTAAAAACCATTCATTCCATTCCCTTGCGCCTTAATGAGCCCGTGCCTTTTTTGGAAGTGCGTGGCGAAGTGTTTATCGGGAAACGGGATTTTGACATTATCAACAAAGAACGCGAAGAAAAAGGTCAGCCCCTGCTTGCCAATCCGCGTAATGCGGCGGCAGGCAGTTTAAGACAACTGGATTCTTCCGTTGCGGCGGCAAGACGCCTTGATATTTTTATTTTTAATGTACAACGGGCCGAAGGTGTTACCTTCCGAAGCCACTCTGAAAGTCTTGCGTATCTTGCAAAACAGGGCTTTAAGGTTGTACCCGGTATCACCACATATCCCACAGCAGAGGCGGCATTTGACCGCGTGCTTGCGATTGGAGCAGAGCGAGAAGAATTGCCCTTTGATATTGATGGTGCTGTGATTAAAGTGGATAATCTGGCACAACGAGACAAACTGGGCTCTACCAGTAAATGTCCTCGTTGGGCGGTTGCCTATAAATTCCCTGCAGAAACCAAGAAAACAAAATTGACGGAGATTCTGTTGCAGGTGGGCAGAACAGGTGCCATTACACCGTTGGCAGTTTTAGAGCCGGTGAAACTGGCGGGCTCAACAGTGAGCCGCGCCACCTTGCATAACGTGGATTACATTGCCGAGAAAGATATTCGCATCGGGGATATGGTATTCGTGCGCAAAGCGGGGGATATTATTCCTGAAATTATCCGCGTTTCTTTGGAGGACAGAACGGGGGATGAAATTCCCTTTGTGATGCCCGATGTTTGCCCCGAATGTGGCGAGGTGTTAGAGCGTGCTGAAGGTGAAGCGGTGTTCCGTTGTACCGGTGGTAACTGTCCTGCGCAATTACAGAGAAATTTAGAGCATTTTGCATCCCGCGATGCGATGGATATTGAGGGCCTCGGTCCTGCAGTTGTGGAACAACTGATGGAAGCAGGTCTGATTCATTCAGCGGCGGATTTGTTTGATTTATCTATCGAGCAACTGACTTGTCTTGAGCGATTTGGCGAAAAATCAGCGCAGAATTTAGTGGATGCCATCGCAAAAGCAAAAGAGCAGGACCTTGCCAAACTTTTGTTTGCGCTGGGCATTCGCTTAAACGGTCAGCGTTCTTCCAAACTTTTGGCGAAGGCCTTTGGGGATATGGATACCTTAATGGCGCAGACCAAGGAAGATTTGATTGCCATTCACGAAATCGGTGAAAAAACCGCCGCCAATGTGTTTGACTATTTTAAAAATCCTCACAACATTGAACTGATTGAGCGTTTAAAAGCCGCCGGTGTGAATATGATTCACAGAGAAGAGGAGGGCGGAAGTTCGGCTCTTTCCGGCAAGAAGTTTGTGGTGACGGGTAGTTTTGACGATATTTCAAGAAATGATTTAACCGCCCTGATTGAAAAACACGGAGGCAGTGCCGCAGGCAGCGTTTCTAAAAAGACGGACTTTGTTATTGCAGGGGAAGCGGCGGGCAGTAAACTGACAAAAGCGCAGGAACTGGGCGTTCCCGTTTTAACTTTAGAAGAATTTTATCAGATGATTGAAGCATAAAAAAAGAGCCATCGCATTGCGATGGCTCTTTTGATTTTGTCTTACTGGATAAAGGGTTTTAATTCTTCGATAAACGCATCGGCGTTATCAGAGTGAACATCAACCTGAATGGGTTTAGACAGGTCTAAACTGAAAATACCCATAATGGATTTTGCATCAACCACGTAGCGGCCGGAAGATAAGTCAACATCAAAGTTATATTTGGTAACGATGTTAACAAAGGTTTTAACGTCGTTGATGGAGCTCAGTAAAATAGTAAAAGATTTCATTGGAATTACCTCCTAATATTTGTGTTTATATTTATATCATACACTACAAACGGAAAATCGTCAAGAGATTCTAAAAAAATTTTTAATTGGCTATTGCATAATTATACGAATAGGTGTATAATTATAGAAGAAAATGATTGGAGAGATGAAGATGAAACATTTATTATCATTACACGATTGGACAACCGAAGATATTACATATGCGCTGGATCTGGCGGCAAAACTGAAAGCAGAACAAAAAGCGGGCATTCCTCATCCCATTTTGGCGGGTAAAACTTTGGGTATGATTTTTTCTAAATCTTCCACAAGAACCCGTGTTTCCTTTGAAGTGGGTATGTATCAGTTGGGCGGTCACGCGCTATTTTTAAGTGCTAATGACATTCAGCTGGGTCGTGGCGAAAGCATTTATGATACCGCGAAAGTTCTGTCTCGTTATTTAGACGGTATTATGATTCGTACCTTCGAGCAGAGCGATGTTGAGGCCCTTGCTGAATTTGGTTCTATTCCCATCATCAATGGCTTGACCGACCTGTTGCATCCCTGTCAGGTACTGGCGGACCTGCTCACCATTAAGGAGCATTTCGGTGATTTAAAAGGCAGAAAACTTGCCTATGTGGGTGACGGTAACAACATGGCGCACTCCCTTTTATATGGCTGTGTGAAATGCGGAATGGATGTTTCTGTTGCAACCCCTGCCGGTTATACCTGCGATGAAACCGTTGTGAAAAACGCTATCGCTGATGCCGAAAAAACAGGTGTTAAAGTAGTGATTACACAGGATGCCAAAGAAGCGGTGAAAGACGCTGATGTGATTTACACAGATACCTGGGTAAGTATGGGTCAGGAATCTCAGAAAGCCGAAAAGGTAAAAGTGTTCGGTCCTTATCAGGTGAATGAAGAATTGATGGCACTGGCAAAAGATACCGCTATTTTCCTCCATTGTCTGCCTGCTTATCGTGGCATGGAAGTGACAGAAGGCGTCATTGACGGACCTCAGTCCTTAATCTTCGACGAAGCAGAAAATAGATTACATGCACAAAAAGCAGTAATGGTAATGGCTATGGCTGACTGATTTGGCGCAGATCGTCAGAAGACAATCATTTCTATATTGTATAATAATTATGTTGAGAATCGTGCTGTTGCACGATTCTCTTTGTTTTTGCGTCTTCTGACTACGAACGAACTTCGCCACTCGGCGTACCTGTGTACGCCTTCGGGTAACCCTGCGGCTTAGTTCGTCCATTCTGCATCCAAATCAGAACAGCCATGGCTGACTGATTCAGCGCAGATGGTCAATAGATAAAAACGAAGGGAATCGCAAAAGCGATTCCCTTTTTTAATCATCAAAATCTTTTTCGAAAGAAAGAATGGTACCGTCATCGGCTTTTACGTTTACGTCATATTCAACATTACCCTGACGGAATTCCACCTCATAGTGCCAGATGCCTCTATCATAGTCAAAGTCTGTTCGGCTGATGCGCACATCTTTAGCAGAAAGGCCGGCCTCAGCCAAAGCCAGTTCAACAGCTTTATCAGCGGAGATAAAACCGGATGTGTCAGCGGGTGCATCTGCGGGAAAATCCGATTGGATACCGGATGCGTTATCTGCTATAATGTTGGATTTAGAGGGCGCTTGTTTGGGTGCGCAAGCGGTTGTGAATGATAAAATAAATGCAATGGCGAGCAATACGTATGTAATTCTCATATTCGGTCATCTCCTTTGCTCTATAGTTTGTCCTGTTTTTCTGAAAATATACAAAAAGACGGTGACAAAATGCCACCGTCTTTTAATTGCCTTTTATTTGCTCATCATAATCTCGGAGATAACATCCAAGATTTTCTGGTGGCAACCACCGCAACCTGTGGAGCAGTGGGTGATTTTCTGTACTTCTTCAAATTCTCTTTCAACATCGCCGAAAGCTGTATGAGAATGCAGTGCTTTTTCGATGTCGGCATAAGATACCTGTTTGCAGTTGCAAATCATTTCGTTTACCATGGTTTGTTCCTCCTGATGATTAATGTACGAGCTGTTTACCACGTTTTGTGGAAAATTTGAACGGACAGCGGAGCGACGGGACCGTCGCCCCGCTTTTGTCAAAATAAAGGGGAATCTATTTTGAGGAGTAGGGATTATCTAGAAATTATGCGAAGTATCTTTTGAGCAGACCTTCTAAACCTCTACCGTGGCGAGCTTCGTCGCGAGCCATTTCATGCACGGTATCGTGGATCGCATCCAGGCCATTCTTTTTAGCGCAAGCGGCTAAATCGAATTTACCCTGAGTTGCACCGTATTCGCAGTCAACTCTCCAAGCCAGGTTTGCTTTGGTGGATGCTTTCATATTGGGTTCTAAGTCTTCGCCTAACAGTTCTGCAAATTTAGCAGCGTGTTCTGCTTCTTCAAAAGCAGCTTTTTCCCAGTAAAGACCAACTTCGGGGTAACCTTCACGGTGTGCGATGCGAGCCATGCACAGATACATACCAACTTCAGCACATTCACCGTTGAAGTTTGCCATCAGCTGTTCGAAGATGAACTTTTTATCTTCTTCAGAGATATCGGGGTTGTTTTTAACGGTTTTAGCGTAAACGCCATATTCGTGTTCAGCAGCCAGTTTGCCGCCTAATTCCATTTCTTTGAACTTGTCAGCAGGTACCTTACAAACGGGGCAGTTTGCGGGAGCTGCTTCGCCTTCGTGAACATAACCACATACAGAACATACAAATTTTTTCATGATTTTTAATCTCCTTTAAATTTTTTATTTTAATTTTTTGAACTACAATGGTTGCAGGTGCCTGTGTAGTACACCTCTTGGGTTGCCACGGTGAAACCGTGGGGGAGTCTTGCATCCGGAATGGATGTATCAAAATCGAAAACGCCGCCACACTCACTGCATAAGAAGTGACCGTGCAGGTCGGTGCAGGCATCATAGCGGGCCTGCTGTTCTTCAATTGTGATGGTTTTGATGATACCGGCGGAGGAGAGAAGCTTTACTGTGTTATATACCGTTGTTCTCGACAGAGTGGGCATCCGCTTGGCAAGAGATGAATAAATCTCGTCGACGGTGGGGTGCGTTCTGTGCTGCCGCAAGTAATCAAAAATCAGAACTCTTGGAATTGAGGGCTTGATATCGTGACTTTGAAGAATGTCAGCTGATGTCATTCGGGCACCTCCTTTTTTTGAATTGTAATGATTTCACTTTTGTAATGATTACAATTTAATTATAACGGTAAATGAATCAGATGTCAACACTTTTTTTGAAAAAAATTTAATTACATTCAAAAGGATGTAAAAAAGCGACAATCGGTCAGATTGTCGCTTTTGTTTTATTTGCTGTATAGTTTGCGGTAATCCTTTGGGCAGATGCCGCTTTTACGCTTGAAGAAGCGGGTGAGGGAGGGGGCGCCGGAGAAGCCGCAGAGGATGGCGATTTTCTCCAAGGGCTCATAGGTCTCCGTTAAATAGAACACGCAGGTTTCAAAACGCTTTTCTGCCAGATAGTCAGAAAGGGTGATACCGATTTCTTCCTTAAATAAATGACAGAGGTAGTATTTGCTGATGTGGAGTTCTGCGCTGATTTCGGAAAGTGTGGTCATACCGTTTTTCTTCATAATAAAGTCTAAGGCATCGCGGATTAGGGGTGCGGTTCTCTTTGTTTCCCTTTTTGTTTTCTCTGCCGAGGTGACAAGTTGCATCAGTTCCAACAGATAGCCGCAGGCGAAACCGTTGCCCTCGGGTGTTCCCTCTGTGCAGGACTCGGTTATCTTTTTAAACAGTTGGTCAATGTGGGGCAGGGCATCTGTTGGGATGGGCGGCAGGGAGAGAATTTTCTGCGCTGCGCTATCCAGCCCCAAAAGCTTACAGGTAGCAAAGAAAGAATCGGCATCCAGCACAATCTTGTTGCGGATATAATCATCGCAGGTGGAGGGGTTGACGATGTGGGGCTTGCGGGAATCGATGATATAGAGAAACT
>JAZOLH010000066.1:0-2686 GCA_045652815.1 Clostridia bacterium | reverse complement strand
TTCGGTTATCCCGCTATCCCGCTTGATGCCCACAAGCGTGCTATCGGCTACGGTGCCAGAAACTACGTAAAAAATGCATTGCCCGCTGAGGCGGCAAAAGACGAGCAGATTGTAGAAAAGTGCTATCAGTCTTTCTACGATATGTATCAAAAGAATCCCAACGAAAAAACAATGCCCTACGCAGGCATCCCCGAAATGATGCAGTTTTTGGCAGAGCAGGGTATCAAGATGGCGATTCTTTCCAACAAGCCCGATGTGGCAACGCAAGTCTTGGCAAAACAGTGGTTTTCAAATTGTGGACTGACCTGTGCCTACGGTGAACGGGCGGGCGTTCCCAGAAAACCCGATGCAGGCGCGGCGCTGGCTGTGGCCGACGAAATGGGACTTTCCCCCGAGGAAATCGCATTTGTAGGCGATGGTGAAACCGACATTAAAACTGCAATCAATGCAGGTATGCTGCCTGTTGGTGTTCTTTGGGGTTTCCGTACGGAAGAACAGCTCAGAGAAGCAGGGGGCGAAACATTCGCAAGCACCCCTGAAGAATTAATCGAGTTAATTAAGAGAGAAAATAATCTCTAAGGATATAGGAGGAAATCATATGGCAAACATCAGACCTTTTTGCGGTATGCGGTTTAATGTGGCTAAAACAGGCGATTTAAAACTTGTGACCACACCCCCATACGACATTATTTCTCCCGAAGAACAGGAGAACTTTTACACTCGTCATGAAAACAGCGTGATTCGTTTGGAATATGGCAAGGAATATGCAGACGATACCGCTGACAATAACCGCTACACCCGTGCGGCAAAAGATTTAAAGGCGTGGATTGATGAGCAGGTGCTCATTTTTGAAGAAAAACCTGCCATTTATCTCTATGAAGAAGAGTTCACCTTGAAAAATGGTGAAACCAAAGCATTCCGTGGTTTTATGACCTTGGTGGAACTGGCAGAGTTTTCTAAGAAAATCGTACTGCCTCACGAAGAAACCCTGTCTAAAGCGAAAACAGACCGCTTTAACCTGATGGATGCAACCCATGCAAACTTCAGCCCCGTTTATTGCCTCTATATGGATGAAGAACAGAAAATTTCTTCCGTGATTCGTGATGTGGCGGCAAAAGAAGCCGACATTAGTTTCACTGCCGCAGATGGCGTGAAACAGAAACTTTGGGTTGTAACCGATGAAGAAACCCTCAAAACCGTGCAGAAAGGTTTTGAAGATAAACAGCTTTTCATTGCCGATGGTCACCACCGCTATGAAACAGCCATCAACTTCCGCAACAAACTGCGTGAAGAAAATCCTCAGGATGGTCCCGATGCACTTTACAATTATGTGATGATGCTCTTGGTTGATATGGATGATCCCGGTTTGGTTGTGTTCCCCACACACAGAATGTTAAAAGATCTTGAGTCCTTTGACGAAGCAGAGGTTTTAAAGGCGTTAGATGGCACTTTTGCAGCTGAAAAGAAAGCGGCAGGGGAGAATGCGGCGCAGGCAATGGAAGACGCACTGGCCAAAGTTTCTGCCGATGAAAAGGCCTTTGCATTCTACACGGGTAAGGATTATTTCTATCTTTTAACCCTGACCGATACAACCGCAATGGCAAAAGCCATCAGCGATAAATCCGATGCATACCGCGGTCTTGATGTTGCGATTTTACATACGCTGATTTTAGGCAAAGTATTCGGTATTGATATGGAAAACATGGCAAATCAGAAAAACCTTGTTTACACCAAGTTTGCCGAAGAAGCAGTGGATAGCGTTAAAGACGGCACATTCCAGTGCTCATTCCTGTTAAATGCCACCAAGGTGCGCGAAATTAAGGATGTTTCACTGGCGAATGAAAAAATGCCTCAGAAATCCACTTATTTCTACCCGAAAATTATTACCGGTTTGGTGATGAATAAATTTTAATTTTTATAGATAGGAGACGAAACGATGAAGATTTCAAAAGAAGAAGTTTTGCACGTTGCAAAACTGGCACGCCTGAAGCTGACAGATGCAGAAGCAGAAGCTTTAAGCGTTGATATGGAAAACATTATTGGTTTTGCTAACAAACTGAATGAACTGGACACCGAAGGTGTTGTGCCTACCGCTCACGCAATCCCCATGAGCAACGCATTCCGTGAAGACGTGGTTAAACCCTCATTTGACCGTGATGCTATGCTTGCCAATGCGCCCAGCGCAGACGAAGGCGGCTACACAGTACCGAAAGTTGTTGAATAAGGGAGGAGATTTAGGATGTATAATTTAACTGCCCATGAAATCAGGGACAAAATTAAAGCGAAAGAAATTTCCTCTCAGGAAATTACCAAGGCCTTTTTAGACAGAATTGAAAAGGTAGAAGACAAAGTGGAAAGCTTTGTAACCGTTCTGCCGGAAGAAGCAATGGCAGCAGCTAGCGCAGTTGATGCAAAGATTGCAGCAGGTGAAGAAGTAGGTAGCTTAGCTGGTGTTCCTATGGCGCTTAAGGATAACCTTTGCACAAAGGACATCTTAACCACCTGTTCTTCCAAAATGCTCTATAACTTTAAGCCGCCTTATGATTCTACCGTGGCTAAAAAGTTAAAAGAGGCTGACACTGTTTTGGTTGGTAAAGTAAACATGGACGAATTTGCCATGGGTTCTTCCACCGAAAACTCCTACTATAAGAAAACTAAAAACCCCTACGACATCACCAAAGTACCC
>JAZOLH010000065.1:0-6848 GCA_045652815.1 Clostridia bacterium | reverse complement strand
CGTGAATGCCGCAGATCAGCGCTAAGTTTTCCTTTACGGAAAGGTTTGGCGCCACAGCGATCTCCTGGGGCGCCACTCCAATCAAATGCTTTATCTGTTCCGGCTCCCTGGCGATGCTGTAGCCGCCCACATAGGCCTCCCCCCCTGTGGGCTTTGTCAGACCGGTGAGCATCTTGATGGTGGTAGTCTTTCCGGCACCGTTGACGCCCAGCAGGGAAAACAGTTCCCCTTGGTGAATTTCCAAATCCAGCTTGTCTACAGCAGTGATATTTCCATACTGCTTCACAAGCCCCGTTGTTTTGATCGCTTCCATGTGGTGACCCTCCTTTTAGCCGGTTTCATCATAGCAAATACAGCTTGAAAACAGCTCGCAAGAAGAAAGATATGAACTTAAAATTGCCTCTGATTCCTTGTCTCGTTTCATACTTTCACATCCTGATAAAATCATACTTTAATTGTACTACAAAACCGCTGTTTCGTCAAGGAAAATAGGCATATTTGCACCGAAAGATTGCATATAGTTAAACCATCAAATCAAACCGAAAGGAAAAGCCATACTATGTACCGAAAACACCGCCGATTTAAAGGACAAGTTATTCAGATAAACGCCCTGTTTCCCTATCTTTTTATGTCACTCTTTCTGATTGTTTTGATGCTGTTTTCCCTGCAAAGTAACATCACCCTGCCGCAAATACCGACCGGCACACTTCTCTCTGCTTTTGGCCGTTCGATTCTTTCTACAGAATTAACGGAAGAACACCGCTATAAGCATACTCTCTACGACACCTTGGCAGACTCAATTTTAAGCATCCGTGCATCAGGGGTTATGAGCAAAAAATATGCCGCCTTATATGGCGGCATTACGAAAAAGAGCAACACTAAAAAACAAGATGATGTTTTATTGGGAAATATTTTAGAAACCGACGTTTCCACAGATAAAATCGCCTTTATCAACACCCCCGGCTATACTGTTGATGCAAACAGTCTGCTTCACAGCAAATTGGATTTCTCCTCCCCGTTCAATGGTCCGCGTGTCCTGATTGTGCATACGCACACCTCAGAAGCCTATGCCGAAAATCCCGACGGACGGAGTGAAAATAACAAGGAAAATGTTGTCTCTGTTGGTGAAGAAATTGCAAAAGCACTGAAAAAACAGGGCATTGAAGTTATCCACGACAAAACCCAGAACGACAATCCCTCATATAATCAATCCTACAAAAAAGCAATGACTGTTATCCAAAAAAACCTCGAAAAATATCCAACCATCGAGGTCGTTTTGGACATCCACAGAGACTATATCAAGCGAGATGACGGAACGATGGTAAAGCCAACAATCACTATGAGAAACGGCAAAAAAGCCGCACAAATCATGTTTGTCATTGGTACGGATCATATGGGTCTTTTGCACCCGCAGTGGCGTCACAACCTTGCCTTTGCTGTTCAGATTCAAAATCAATTAAACACGATGCAACCAGGACTCTGTCGCGCTATTAACATCCGTACTGAGCGCTTTAATCAGCACGCCACAAAAGGCTCTATGATTATCGAAGTGGGCACTGCTGTTAACACAAGTGACGAGGCGCAGCGTTCGGGAAAACTGGTTGGCGAGGCCATTGCCAAAGTTCTGCTTGAATATCAATAATTGCGAATGGAAACTGCGTGTGCAATGCCGGGCATACTCTCCCCCTGCTGTACGCTGAGAGTGCTTTGCAGTGCGCCCGTTGCCACCAAAAGCAAACTGTTTAACTGTTTTTTCTGCAAAAGTTTGTAAAGATATCCGCAGAATGTTAACCCACAGCAAGCGCAACCACTGCCGCCAGCATGGGTATCTTGTGTTTCCCTGTCGAAAATAATCAAACCGCAATCGTCGTAATTTTTGCTCATATCAAAGCCCGCCGCACCCAACATATCAATGACAACATCTTTACCAATCAAACCCAAATCGCCCGTTACAATCATATCGTAATCTTCGGGCTTTCTGCCCAAATCCTGAAAGTGCGTCAGAATAGTATCCGCCGCCGCAGGTGCCATAGCCGCACCCATATTGTTAGCATCGGTGTTGCCTTTAACCACGATTTTACCAGTGGTAATGCACTCAATTTTCGGCCCCTCCCCTTCTGCGCCCAGCACAGCACAAGCAGAGCCTGTGACAGTCCACTGGGAACTGGGCGGTCGTTGTCCGCCATATTCAAGTGGAAAACGGAACTGCTTTTCTGCCGAGCAGAAGTGACTGGAGGTAATGGCAGCTGTATGCTCAGCATATCCACCATCAATAAAAGATGCTGCCATAGAAAGCCCTAACGCCATCGTAGAACAAGCGCCATACAAACCGATGAAAGGGATGGATAAATCACGAATTCCGTAACTTGTTCCCGTGCATTGATTGAGCAGGTCGCCGCCGAAAATATATTGCACTTCTTCGGGGGATACGCCCGACTTTTGTATAGCGGCACGCCCTGCCCTTGCCGCAAACTCGCTTTCTGCTTTTTCCCAGGTTTTTTGCCCTAACACATTGTCCTCAGCAATCACGTCAAAGTAAGATCCAATAGGACCTTCCGATTCTTTTTTGCCTGCAACCGTGCCTGTCCCCAGTATCACGGGCGCTCTATCAAAACAAACCGTTTGTTTGCCCTGTCTCTTCTTTGCACTCATAATTTTGCTCCTTGTCTTTTTTCATTTAGTTTTGCGAAAAAATGCTGGACATATGCATTTTTTTGTGCTATACTGTAGAAAAATACATACAGGCAGAGTAGGTTTTGATGCGTTAAGTGACAGGCGGACGGGAAGTTGCCGTTGTACGAAAAGCATTTTGCTTGCGATATCATCACCGCATTCCGCTGCCACGAAAATCGTGACGACACTCCCTTTTTTGTGGCTAATTTGCCCGCAAATGTGTTACAAAAGAGAGGACGTGTTCTTTTTTTATGAAAAAACATTTTTTCAGAACAAAAATCTTGGTTACGATGGCGCTTCTCATCGCCCTGACAATCGTCATCGCCCGCTTTTTATCCATCCAAACGCCCATTATGCGCATCAGTTTAAGTTTCATCCCAACAGCACTCTGCTCTATGCTGTTTGGGCCTTTAGCAGGCGCATTATCTGCCTTTTTGTCTGACTTTTTAGGGATGCTGATTAACTCAAAAGGTATGGCATATTTCATCGGTTTTGGCATCAGCGAGGCCCTCTATGGCGCTACATATGGCTTGTTTCTCTACAAGCGTCCCAAGAAATTTTTACCAATTATCCTCTGCGTCCTGTTGCAGATGATTTTCATTGATATCGGTCTTGGTTCGCTCTGGGCAAGCATCACCGCCGGCACGCCATTTGTTGCAGTTCTCGGCACAAGAACCGTCCGCGCTCTCGTTATGGTTCCCATTAAAGTGTTCGGTATTAAATATATTTGGGGAAGCGTGGGCAAACGTTTAAATACTACCCTTTAAAAAGTGTATATCCCCTGAATTTTTGTCAATACTAAACTCAGGCAAATGCCAAAACAAGCTCAAACGAGCAAATTCAGGAGGATTCTACCATGGATAACAGAAACCAGAAAAACCAGAACAACGAAAACAACCAGCAGAACAACAACCAGCAGCAGAACAGACAGCAGAATAAAAATCAGCAGAACAATAAAAACGACAACCAGTTTAACAACAACCGATAAAACAAAAATGGGCGGCAGGACTTCGGTCTCTGCCGCTTTTTTACATAAATTCTTGATTTTTTCTAATCACCGTGATATACTAATAATATATAAGCATAAGGAGGCTCTCTATTATGGCAGAAAATACAATGTATACAGAAAACAGCGGCGTTAAAATTTCCGACGAAGTTGTTCAGACTATTGCAGCTATGGCTGTTTCCGAAGTTAAAGGCGCCAGCCTTTCCGTTTCTTTAGCAGAAGGTCTGGTTGAAAAACTGGTTAAAAAAGGCTCTAACAAAGCTGTTCGCATTGAAATGACCGAAAAAGAAGTGGCGCTTGAAGTGCACGTTTTAGTTGATTACGGCATCAAGATTCAGCCCGTTGCCGCTTCATTGCAGGAAGCAGTTAAACGTAATATCGAAACCATGACCGATTTGACCGTAACAAAAGTTGATATTTTTGTTGATGGCATCAGCAAGGAATCCAAAAAGACCGACGCCAACGCTCCTGTAGCTGAATAATCTCGGTATTTTTCTCATCACGAAAGGCAGTGACAACTATGAAACTGGGTTTCATTGGCGGCGGTAATATGGCTTTTGCCATTGCCGGCGGCGTTTTAGCTTCTGAACTTTGTACTGAAAAAGATGTCTACGTTTCAGACCCCAATGCAGAAGCTCTGAAAAAATTTAAAAAATTAGGCGTAAATGTTCGCGAAACTAACGATGGCGCCTTAAAGGCAGACTACATCATTTTAGCGGTTAAGCCCTTTGTTATGCCTGCGGTTTTAGGCGAACTTCGCGAAAAATACGGCGACAAAATCAAAGACAAAGTCTTTATTTCCATTGCCGCAGGTGTTGAAATCAACGCCATTAAAGATGCGCTCGGCTTTGATGCAAAAGTCATCCGTGTTATGCCCAACACCCCTGCAATGGCTCTTTGCGGTATGAGTGTTGTAGCCGCAGAACATATGCCCGCAACGAACGAGGAATTCTCCGCCGCAGCCGGTATCTTCCGTGCGGTTGGCGAAGTGGAAATTCTGCCCGAATCTCTGCTCAACTCTGTCATCGCGGTATCCGGCTCAAGCCCTGCTTACGTCTTTATGATGATTGAAGCCATGGCAGATGCGGCTGTTCGTGATGGCATTAGTCGTAAGGCCGCTTATAAACTGGCGGCTCAGTCCATTATGGGTTCTGCTAAACTGATGCTTGAAACCGGCAAGCATCCCGGCGGACTGAAAGATATGGTATGCTCTCCCAACGGTACCACCATCGAAGCGGTGAAACGTTTGGAAGAATGTGGCTTCCGCAGTGCCATTATGGCGGCGATGCAGGCCTGCACCGAAAAAGCTGACAATATGTAAAATCCATCGCATAAATTTTCCCCTTTTCCACATACTATGTACATAGACTCGTATGCAAAGGAAAGGTTGGGAACAATAATGAAAAGTATGTCTTTTGTGGGCGGTTTAATTGCCGGCGCAGTTGTTGGCTCTGCCCTGACGATGGTGATGGACCCTGTTAGCGATAAACAGAGAAAGCGTCTTTATAAAGGTACACAGGTGATGGTTAAAACCATGGGCACCGTGCTGGACGCTATGACAAAATAAAAGAGATAAACCCGCTCTTCTCTTCGAGAGGCTGAGCGGGTTTTTTATTTGACAAGATTTGCAAAAACTGATATACTAAAGTTAAAAGGAGGTGCTGTTATGACTAAACTATTGCGGTTTATTTTAGCCGTCGTGGCAATTGTAATCATCGCTAACGTTTCATATCTTTGGATGGTGTCTAACTTCACCTTAGGGCTACTTTTAGCAACCATTTTGGGCGCTTTTCTGTTCCTATACGCCATCATTCCCGGTGTATTTCATTTTCTGTTGCAAAACAAATTCGGCAACGTTATCAAAATTCTTTTGGTGTTTGCCTTGATTTTCTTTGTTTTCTTCTCAACTCTTATCACCGTAGCAGGTCGCAACGATTCGGTGAATTATAAAGAAAATGCTATCATCGTTTTAGGTGCGGGCATTCACGGAGAGACTGTTTCGCGCGTTTTGGCTCTCAGGCTTGACGCGGCGCTTACCTATTACAAAATGAATCCCCTTGCCTACATCGTCGTGTCGGGCGGTCAAGGTGACGGTGAGACCATTACCGAGGCCGAGGCAATGTCCCGCTATCTGACAGCACGCGGCATTCCTGCGGATAGAATCATTCTTGAAGAAAAAGCCACATCAACACTTGAAAACTTTACCTTTTCAAAAGAACTGCTGGATGAACGTTTCGGCGGTTACTATCAGGTGGGTTATATCACCAATCAATTCCATATTTTCCGTGCCGATCGCATCGCCACAAAAGCAGGACTCCGCGCCGCTCGTTTGCACGCGAAAAATGACCCTATTACCCTGCTTCCCGATTACCTGCGAGAATGTTGCGCCATTGCAGCACAATGGTTTACATGGTAAAATAAGTATATAAAAACCGCAACGGAATCCGTTGCGGTTTTACTTTTTATTGCTCCATATGTCTGCCTAAAAATCCTGCGGCAGACTGTGCCAGTTTTTCTTCCACCTCACCCATTTTGGGCATACTTTCACCGGAAAAGAAAACAACCGAACCGATGGTGTCACCTTCGGAAATAATGGGAACAACAACGCCTGCAGTGTACTTTTCACTACCGTCAATTACGCTGACTTTCCTGCCCCCATCGTGCTTCATAATAAAGGATGTTCTCTCCTCTATCACCTGCTCAAGTTCGGGGCTGATTTTCTTTTCGGAAAGTTCACGCTTGGGAACACCGGAAACAGCAATCACATTGTCTTTATCCGTGATGCAAATGGGGTGTCCGCTGGTTTTAGAAAGTGTTTCGGCATATTCTGATGCAAAGTCTCCCAGTTCGCCGATGGGAGAATATTTTTTAAAAATCACTTCACCGTCACGATCTGTGTATATCTCTAATGGGTCACCTTCTCTGATTCTCATGGTTCTGCGGATTTCTTTGGGGATTACAACGCGGCCAAGGTCGTCAATTCGTCTAACAATGCCTGTGGCTTTCATGGAATTTAAAACTCCTTTTGTTTTTTGGAATACATTCGTATTTTGTGCAAAAAAGGAAGTTTTATGTAGGTTTTCTCATTAAAAAAAGACCTTTCAAGCGAAAGGTCTTTTTATTATTTTTATGCTTCCTGATCGCAATAAATAGAGCGATATACTTTTTT
>JAZOLH010000064.1:0-5974 GCA_045652815.1 Clostridia bacterium | reverse complement strand
TAACACACCGCCCTTTCACGGCAGTAACACGAGTTCAATTCTCGTACGGGTCACCAATAACAAAAACAACCACCCAAAAGGGTGGTTGTTTTTGTTATTCGTAATGCATTATGAATTGAACTCCGCAAATCCAGCGGATTTGCTTAAAGGTGTGCGTCCACTTAAGTTAACCCAACCCCAAAAGCTTGCGCACACCTGAGTTCGTAATTCTCGTACGGGTCACCAATAACAAAAATAACCACCCAAAAGGGTGGTTGTTTTTTTGGTGAGCCATCGGAGATTCCAACTCCGGACACCTTGATTAAAAGTCAAGTGCTCTGCCGACTGAGCTAATGGCCCATATGGCTGGGATAGCAGGACTCGAACCTACGAAATGCCAGAGTCAAAGTCTGGTGCCTTACCGACTTGGCTATATCCCAACATCCCAACATAAAGAAAAATATTGGCTGGGATGGTAGGACTCGAACCCACGAAATGCCGGAACCAGAATCCGGTGCCTTACCAACTTGGCGACATCCCAACATGTTCATAGGGAGTTTCCCCTAATAACAGCAAATTATGTAAAAAATAAGTGGGGTGGATAATCGGAGTCGAACCGACGACCTCCAGAGCCACAATCTGGCGCTCTAACCAACTGAGCTATATCCACCATATAAGCAAAAATGGCGCGCCTGAAGAGATTCGAACTCCTGACCCACTGCTTAGAAGGCAGTTGCTCTATCCAACTGAGCTACAGGCGCATACAAACGGCAAACTAAGCTTCATGGAGCGGGTGATGGGAATCGAACCCACACAATCAGCTTGGAAGGCTGAGATTCTACCATTGAACTACACCCGCGAAAGGTCGCCTACACATACCGACTAGGATATTATAGCAAGGTTTCTGCCTTTTGTCAAGTGATTTTTGAAATTTTTTCTTAAAAAAGTAAAATTTATTATTTAATCCTTGGAAACGAAAAGGGAATCGTGTCATACACGATTCCCTACATTGATTTTTAATTCAAAAGACTCTACTCTTTTGACGGTCTGCGCATTTTTTCGCAACCGCAATTAGACGAGATCCATCAGGCCTGCAACAGTTTCCTTCGCATCGCCCAGCATCATAATGGTGCTAGCGCTTTCATACAGCGGGTTGGGAACGCCTGCATAACCGGGTTTGGTATCAAAGTTGCAAACGATCACGTTCTTCGCATCAGCAACGTTCAGAACGGGCATACCGTAAATGGGAGTGCCTTCTGCGGTGTTAGCTGCGGGGTTCACAACGTCGTGTGCACCAACGATAATCGCCAAATCACAAGCAGCAAATTCGCCATTGATGTCATCCATTTCGTACAGGTTGTCGTAAGGTACGTCAACTTCACATAAGAGAACGTTCATATGACCGGGCATACGACCTGCAACGGGATGGATAGCAAATTTAACGCTTGCACCTTTGGATTCCAGTCTATCAGCCAGCGCCTTAACGGTGCCCTGTGCCTGTGCCAGAGCCATACCGTAACCGGGCACGATGATAACATTTTTCGCATCTTTAATGATGGTAGCAACATCTGCGCCTTTTGCTTCAGCAGGTGCAGCAGCCGCTTCTTTCTTACCTGCGCCAACAGCGGCGGTCAGGTTTGCAACGGTTTCTTTCGCGTCGCCCAGCATCATAATGGTGCTAGCGCTTTCATACAGCGGGTTGGGAACGCCTGCGTAACCGGGCTTGGTGTCAAAGTTGCAAACGATGGCATATTTAGCGTCAGCCGCGTTCAGAACAGGCATACCGTAAATAGGAGTGCCTTCTGCAGTGTTAGCCGCAGGGTTAACAACGTCGTTTGCACCGATGATGATCGCCGCATCACAGTCAGCAAATTCACCGTTTACTTCATCCATTTCGTACAGCTTATCGTAGGGTACATCAACTTCGCATAAGAGAACGTTCATATGACCGGGCATACGACCTGCAACAGGATGGATAGCAAATTTAACTTCGGTGCCCTGTGCTTCCAGTTTGTCAGCCAGAGCTTTAACGGTGCCCTGTGCCTGCGCCAGAGCCATACCGTAACCGGGAACAATCATAACTTTTTTAGCGCCGGTCAGAATATCAGCAACATTAACTTCGTCACTTGCTTCTTCTGCCACGGGAGCCGCTTCTGTTTTCTTCGCACCGATGGAAGAAATCAGTTCGCTAACTGTTTCCTTCGCATCACCCAACAGCATAATGGTACTGTCGCTTTCGTAAAGCGGGTTGGGAACGCCTGCATAACCGGGCTTGGTATCAAAGTTGCAAACGATGGCATATTTAGCGTCAGCCGCGTTCAGAACGGGCATGCCGTAAATGGGAGTGCCTTCTGCGGTGTTAGCCGCAGGGTTAACAACGTCGTTTGCACCGATGATGATCGCCGCATCGCAGTCAGCGAATTCACCGTTGATTTCATCCATTTCGTACAGTTTATCGTAGGGCACGTCAACTTCGCATAAGAGAACGTTCATATGACCGGGCATACGACCTGCAACGGGATGAATCGCAAATTTAACTTCGGTACCCTGTGCTTCCAGTTTGTCAGCCAGAGATTTAACGGTGTTCTGCGCCTGAGCCAGAGCCATACCGTAACCGGGAACAATCATAACTTTCTTCGCGCCGGTCAGAATGTCAGAAACGCTAACTTCTGCCTTTGCTTCAGCAGCCGCTTCAGCTGCGGGAGCTGCTTCTTCTACCTTCGCTTTTGCAGCGGCAGGTTTTTTAGCGGTACCCAGCAGAATGCTAACTAAGCTTCTGTTCATTGCGCGGCACATAATCTGAGTTAAGAGCAGACCGGATGCACCAACGATACCGCCGATAGCAACCAGCAAGGGGTCACGAACAGCAATACCGGCAATACCACCTGCTACACCACTTAAGGAGTTTAACAGGGAGATGGTGATGGGCATATCAGCACCACCCACGCGGATGGCAAAAGCCACACCAAAGAACGCGGACAGAACGGAAATCAGCCACATGCAATCGGGAACAAAAACAATCGCTAAAACAGTTGCAATCAGAGTGATGGCAACAATAGCGGAATGAGCTTTCCAAACAACAGGTTTCTGCGGCAGAACTTTGTGGAGTTTACCTGCAGCAACCAAAGAGCCGGTGAAGGTAACCCAACCAACCAGCAGGGTGATAGCGCCCACATAGATAGCGAACATATCGCCTTCTGCCTGTGCAATGGTTAAAATTGCAACCAAAGCAGAAGCCAGACCGCCTAAACCGTTTAAGAGGGCAACTGCCTGCGGCATCTGAATCATTTTAACTTTAGCCGCACCAATCAGACCGATAACACCACCGATTGCAAGGCCCAGCCAAGCCTGCCAAGCGGTTACAATATCGTTTGTGTAAAGAACAACCGCGATAGCAATTACGGTACAAACAGCAGATAATGTGTTACCTGCATTTGCGGTTTTAACCTTACTCATCATAGAGATACCGATTAAAACACCTAAAACGAGGACAGCACTAATGATATAATATGTCATTTTATTTGTCCTCCTTTTTCTTAAACATTTTCAGCATTCTGCCTGTTACAGCGAAACCGCCTGCAACGTTAACCATAGCGAATGCAATTGCCGCAATACCCACGATAACAGAAAGCACGGGAGCGGCTTCTTTAACAGCCACCGCAATAACGGTCAGCGCACCCAAAACGGTAATACCGGACAGGGCGTTCATGCCGGACATCAGCGGTGTGTGCAGCAGGGTGGGCACTTTATTGATGATAAAGTAACCAACGATAGCCGCTGCAATAAAAATAACAATTAAAGCAACTTCAAACATGGTTTTAAAACCCCCAAAAGTAAGCATACGGGAAAAACTTTCCCGTATGCCCTAAATCTTGTTAAACTCGAAATCAATTAAACGTTCATTGCTTCCAGAGCGCCTTTGTGTACGATTTCGCCATCGATAGTGGTCAGGATACCTGCTGTGATGTCATCAGTTCTGTCCAGAACGATCTGACCGTCTTTAGTCAGGTATTTAACCAGCTGGTAGATGTTATGAGAGAACATCCAGGTGGAGCTGGTGGGCAGCATGCCGGGGATGTTTTTGATACCTTCGATAGTAACCTGATGTTTAACAGCGGTCTTACCGGGATCGGTGATTGCACAGTTACCACCCTGGTCGATGGAGATATCAACGATAACGGAACCGGGTTTCATGGATTTAACCAGTTCTTCGGTTAAGATAACGGGAGCCAGTTTACTGGGAACCAGTGCGGAGCAGAAGATGATGTCCATATCTTTAATGGTATCAGCCAGAGCTGCTCTTTCTTTAACCAGCCATTCTTCAGACAGAGCTTTTGCGTAACCGCCTTCACCAACAGCCACTTCTTCGGGCACGCCGGTATCAACGATTTTTGCGCCCATGCTCATTGCGTTTTCAGCAGCAGCGGGACGAATGTCAGCAGCGTATGTAATAGCGCCCAGACCTTTAGCGGTAGCAAGAGCTCTGAGGCCTGCAACACCGGTACCGATAACCAGTGCTTTACAGGGTTTAACCTGACCAACGGCACAGAAGATCGGGGGGATGAATTTCTTCAGATCGTTAGCAGCCATCAGGATGCCTTTGTAACCAGCACAGGTACTCATGGAAGACAGAGCGTCCATTTTCTGTGCACGGGTGATACGGGGCACACCGTCCAGAGTTAAGCTGATAACGCCTTTAGCTGCCATGTTTTTAACCATTTCATGGTTAACGGGAGAAGCAGGATGGATGAAAGTGATCAAATACTGACCAGCATGCATCATATCAACTTCGTGTTTGCCCTTAGCTTCGTTGAACTGGGGCTCTTTAACTTTTAAGATAATGTCTGCTTTTGCATAGAGTTCTTCAACGTCAGCAATCATTGTTGCACCTGCTGCTTCATATTCAGCATCAGAGAACAGTGCGCCTTCGCCTGCGTGATTTTCAACGATAACGTCAAAACCGTCAGCTTTGAGCAGAGCAACAGTTTCAGGAATCGCAGAAACACGACCTTCTTCATGCATAATTTCTTTTGGAATACCGATAATCATTTTTCCATTCCCCTTTATAAAAATATTTTTAATTTAATAAAAATTAAATTACATAGTGAGTGTCCCTACTCCACATGGGGAAGCAGGCAGGTTTCGTTTTTGTTGGTGGATAGCACAACGGATGTACGCGTTAGTGCCACACCATTGATACCTTTGATGTAGTTTAAAACACCTTCTAAAGTTTTACTGGACTCCGTTGCCACTTTCAGCATAAAGTCAAAGTCACCGGCAATGTAATGACATTCTGTGATGTCGGGATGGCGGTGCACCATCTCGTTGAATTCATCGGTGAACTGCGGGTGTTCCAAACGGACGGAAATAAAAGCGGTTTGCTCGCGACCCGTCATCGCAGGATTGATCATCAGCGTGTAACGCTCGATGAGACCGGAGGCTTCCAGTTTTTTAATGCGCTCAATAACAGCCGAGGTGGAAAGGTTAATTCTCTGGCCGATATTGGTGGCATTTTCACGGGCATTTTCCTTTAAACAGGATAGAATTTGATAGTCAATCGTGTCCATAACGCAAACCTCCGCATTTTCTCTTATATTATATCAAAAACACCGAAAAAAGTAAATAGATTTTCATAATTTATCCTAAAAAATTCGTGTATTTATTATCGATAATCTAATTTTTTCGGTGAAATCGCAGTTTTTTACCACTTAGCCGAATTATTTGCGTTTTCACATAATTATGCAATAAATTTTTAGGATATACGTTGAAAATTCCGTAAAGACAGATAGTAAAACGGAGGGCGTATATTCTTGCCTCCCCTGTCTAAGGGGTGGCATATGGTTGTGGTGATTTTGTAGGGCGGAGCCTGTTCCCGACAGTTTGACAATATCCTTCCGCCTATACAACCTTTGACCCCTCACACGAGAAAAAGGGCGGCTTGCGGACTATCAGAGGACGCCGGCCGCTACAATTTCCCCCATAACTTTCGGTGATA
>JAZOLH010000063.1:0-5197 GCA_045652815.1 Clostridia bacterium | reverse complement strand
TTCCGTAGGCGATTCATCGGCATCGCGATTTCTTTACGAGCGAGGAATAGATGCCGATCGGCTTCGCGAGGTGATATGCAGAATTGCGGGCACTTCCCTGCCCACCTCGCTGATGCCCTCTTTTTTCAATAAATCTCGAATGGAATCAGTTAGTTTCTCCAAAGTGAATCAATTCCTCTGCTTGTTTTAAGGTGGTTTCTGTGATAGCTTCGCCGCTGATGATGCGCGCCAGTTCACGAACGCGGTCGTCGTGACTAAGGGGCGTTACATCGGTTTTGGTTCTGCCATCTTCGGATTGTTTTTCAATCAAAAAGTGGGTGTTTGCCATAGCGGCGATCTGCGCTAAATGGGTGACACAAAGCACCTGCTTTTCACTTGCAAGTTGTTTTAACTTGCGACCGATTTTTTGTGCGGCGGCACCGGATACACCTGTATCAATTTCGTCAAAAATCAGGGTGCCGGTGCTGTCACCATCGGTGAGAACTGCTTTGATGGCCAGCATCATACGGGACAGTTCACCGCCGGAGACGATTTTGGAAAGCGGCAGGTGTGCCTCGCCTGAGTTGGTTTTCATTGCAAAGTGGATTTGCTCAGCGCCATAGCGGTGACATTCCGAGGGGATGATTTCGATTTTGAAATCTGCATCGGGCATATTTAAGAAATGTAGATTTTCATTGATAGAACTTTCGATTTCGGGGATGGCCTTTTGACGAAGAGTTGTGAGAACCTTTGCCTTTTCCAAAGTTTTGGCTTTGGCTTCTTCTAAAAGCGCACCCATTTGTTCTTTTTGGGTTTCTGCATTTTGCAGTGCAGCAAGTTCTGCCTCTGCTTTTTCGGCATAATCTAAAACGGCTTCAATGCTGCCACCATATTTTCGTTTTAAACGGTAGAGAATGTCGAGACGTTCTTCGATTTCATCGATGGAGACATCATCTTCCGTCAGGTTTTCGTAATACTGTCTGAGAGAACGGGAAAGATCCTCGGTTTCCTGCATAATGGTAAACAGGTTATCGTATAAGGGAGACAGGGATTCATCCAGTGATGCGGCATCCTCGAGGGTTTTTGCGGCGATGGAAAGTGCGCCGCGGACATCCATGCCATCGGGATTATCAGACAGGATAGACAGGGTTTGTCCCACGCCTTTTTCCAGATGGATGCGATGGTTAATCACATCGCGGCGGCGTTTTAAATCCTCTTCTTCCTCGGGGGAAGGGGCGGCATCACGAATTTCGCTTACCTCATAGCCCAGCATATCAATTCTGCGGAGACGCTCGGCTTCATCCATCTGCAAGGATGCGGCTTCTTGCTCTAATTTTTTTAGAGCGGAGAAAGCATCCTGATAATCGGCGAGGGCAGAGGCACCTGCTTCTTTTAAGAAACCATCTAAAAAGTGGATGTGTTCGGCAGGGTCAAGAAGCGCCTGACTATCGTGCTGACCGTGGATGTTGACTAAATAACAACTGAGTTCTTTGAGTTCGGAAAGAGTAACGGCACGACCGCCGATGCGACACAGATTTTTACCGTCTCGCAGGAGCGTGCGGGTAATCAAAAGAGAACCGTCTTCTTCCACTTCTGTACCGTTTTCGGAAAGCCACGCCTTAAGACGGGGGTCTTCTACATAGAAAAGTCCCGACACTTCGGCACGGTCTTCATTATGACGGATGAGTTCGCGGTTGGCACGGTCGCCTAAGAGCAGATTGATTGAACTGATTAAGATAGATTTACCGGCACCGGTTTCACCTGTTAACACGTTGAGACCATCGGTAAATTCAATTTGTACATCGTCTAACAAGGCGATGTTTTTAATATGCAAGGAAAACAGCATAGTGTTGCCTCCTAAAGAGCGGGATTACAGCAGGGATTTAATGCGTTTGGTCAGTGCCATAGCGGCGTTTTCATCTTTTACAACGCAAAAAATGGTATCGTCGCCGGCTAGGGTGCCAACAATTTCTTTCATAGCAAGACTATCGAGCACTGCGGCTGCCGCCTGCGCCATACCTGCATGGGTTTTGATAACCACGATGTTCTGCGCAAAGTTAACGCTGAACACGCTTCGGGTTAAAATGAGCAGTTGGCGGTTGGGGCTATCTGCCGGTGCTTTGGGCTGTGCATACTTATAAACACCGCTATCACCGGGGATTTTGGTCAGTTTCAGTTCTTTGATATCGCGGGAAACGGTTGCCTGAGTTACCTGGAAACCTGCTTCGCGCAGAAGTGTTGCCAGATCCTCCTGTGTGACAACTTCACGGTGGGCAATTAATTCTAAAATAGCTGCATGTCTTTTCTGTTTCATGGTTTTTTTATCCTTTCCAAGCAGTTTATGCTGCAATACGCTGTAAAAACGACTACCGTTGATTTTAACCAGTCGCGCTGTGTACTCTGAACGACGAAGGGTGAGAACATCGCCTTTTGAGAGTATGATATTTTCCCGACCGTCTGCGCTGACAACAGCAGAGCGGGGGTCGGAACTGTTATTGCTGATGGTTAGCATAATTTCCACATCGTCGGGCGCTACAATGGTTTTGGCATAGAGTTTATGGGGACAGATGGGGGTGATCACAAAACTCTTGACCGCCGGATCTAAAATAGGACCGCCTGCGGACATAGAGTATGCAGTGGAGCCCGTGGGGGTTGCCACCAAAAGCCCGTCTGCCTTATATTCATCCACATATTCACCGCCTACGAACAGGTTAAGAACAATCAGGCGGCTGCCTTCGTTACGACTGACAACGATGTCGTTTAAGGCATCGAGGGTGACGGTTTCACCATTTTCGCGGGTGATAGTGCCACGGAGCATAATGCGGTTTTCAATTGTATATTCATTAGCGCAAAGCTTAGCGAGACTCTTTTCAATGTCGCCTTTTTCGATTTCTGCCAAAAAGCCTAAATGCCCTAAGTTGATTCCCAAAATGGGCAGGGACAGGGGCGCCGCGTGGTGCGCAACGGACAAAAGGGTACCGTCACCACCTAAGGCGATGGCTAAATCCATATTGTCAAAGAGTTTATCTTTGGGCAGAGGCGTTGCCAGCCCCCGCAGGTCAGAGGCAAATTCCTCGCTGACAAAAACGGATTTTCCGGAGAGTGCCGAGATGGTTTTTTTTGTATATACCAAATCGGGGTCTCGATCAATATTCGGCATGATTACGATATTTTTCATATACATCATCCTAACGGAGTTATTTGAAAACATATATACCTATTTTGAGTATATCATATAGGAAGCTTTTTTGTCAATGGAAAAAAACACAGAAAACCTGCATAAATATACAAACGAAAAAAATATAAGATTTTTTCAAAAAAGACTTTACAAAATACTTTTTTTGTGGTATACTATCCTAGTGTTCGAAAGAAATGCTGTCTTAGCTCAGTAGGTAGAGCACTTCCTTGGTAAGGAAGAGGTCGGCAGTTCAACTCTGCTAGACAGCTCCAAGGCGGCGAATGTTGCCGACAAAATGCCCACTCATTGAGTGGGCATTTTGTGTATATTCCGATTCTTTTGAATCGAGATAATACCGCTACAATCTCCACAGGGGAGTGAGACAATGAAAACCTTATGGCAGTTATTTTTAGCTTTTATGAAAATCGGCGCTTTTACTTTTGGCGGCGGTTATGCAATGCTGCCTATGTTCCAGCGGGAACTGGTGGAGAAGCACGGCTGGGTGACAGAGGAAGATCTGATGGATTATTATGCCATTGCCCAGTGTACCCCCGGCGTGATTGCAGTGAATACCGCTACTATTGTGGGATATAAGCAGGAGGGCTTTTTGGGCGCTGTTGTTTCTACTTTAGGTGTTGTGCTTCCTTCCTTTGTGATTATTTCCATCATTGCGGCGGTGCTGAATAATTTTGCGGATTTGCCCGTTGTGCAATATGCTTTTGTGGGCATTCGCGCCTGTGTTTGCGCTTTGATTTTAAATGCAGTTTTAAAACTGGGGAAGAAGGCCATTGTTGACAAAATCACATTGCTGATTGCTGTTTTTGTGTTTTTTGTGATGTGTTTTGTTTCTGTTTCCCCTGTGGTTTTGGTGGTTTTAGCCGCCCTTGTCGGACTTCTTTTAAAAGGGAGGTCTGATGCGAAATGATTTATCTGACACTGTTTTATGAATTTTTTAAAACGGGACTGTTTGCGGTTGGTGGCGGTCTTGCCACGCTTCCGTTTTTGCGGCAGATGTCGGCGGTGCATCCCGACTGGTTTACAGAGGCGATGCTTGCTGATATGATTGCAGTTTCTGAATCCACGCCGGGACCCATCGGCGTGAATATGGCAACCTATGCCGGATTTCAGGCGGGGGGCATTTTCGGTGCACTTTCTGCCACTTTTGGCTTGGTTGCGCCTGCCTTTTTGGTGATGCTGATTATCGTTAGAATTTTAGATAAGTTCAGGGATAATCGCTATGTGAATGCGGCTTTTTACGGTCTACGTCCTGCTGTGGCGGGGCTTATTGCGGCGGCAGGTGTGACTGTGGCGAAGGGATCGCTTTTGGTGCTGCCTTTTGCAGGGGATGTGTTATCCTTGTTCAGCTGGCCATCTGTAGCAATTTTTGTGGCGGTGCTATTCCTCACGAAACGCTTTAAGGTACATCCGATTGTCTTTCTGCTGGCATCAGCGGTGGTGGGCATTGCCATTGGTTTTCTGCAAAACGGTATATAAAGGAAAGAAAAGTCAAAAAAAGCATTGACCTTATTGCTACAATACTGTATAATAATAAAATACGGAATGTTTTCCCCAGGGCGAAAATCCGAAGGGAAAGGGAGGTACATTATGATTAATGTTGCAATTTTAGGATTTGGCGTTGTTGGCAGCGGTGTTTACGAAATCATCAGAAAGAATGAAAAGAGTATCACCAAGAAAACCGGCGGCAACCAGATTGATGTTAAATATATTTTAGATCTGCGTGATTTTCCCGATCACGAAGAGCCCCATCTGTTCACCAAGAACTATGATGATATCGTAAATGACCCCGATGTCAGCATTGTTGTGGAAGTGATGGGCGGTTTAAAACCTGCTTATGAATATTCTAAAGCAGCGCTTTTAGCCGGCAAAAACGTGATTACTTCTAACAAGGAACTGGTGGCAGAACACGGTACTGAACTGATGGCGATTGCCAAAGAAAACAATGTTAACTACCTGTTCGAAGCATCCGTTGGTGGTGGTATTCCCATTATCCGTCCTTTGAATCAGTGCTTGGCGGCTAAT
>JAZOLH010000062.1:0-9454 GCA_045652815.1 Clostridia bacterium | reverse complement strand
CGTCAATTTCGCCTGTGCGAATATAGCGGACTAAAGTGGCATAGGTAAAACCAAGATTAACTTCATCGGTTTTGCCGCAGAGACCGTCGATAGGTGTTTTTTCAACCAGTTCAGCAGGCAGACCGAGGAGATGACCGATTTCTTTGACTTCTGTTACTGTCAAGAAAGACAGGGGAGAGAAGTCGCCCACGGAGTCGCCATAGCGGGTGGAGTAACCAACCCAGTCTTCCGACAGGTTGCAGGTGTTACAAACGCGACCGTTCACGCTTTGGGAAACTGCATACAGGGTTGTCATTCTAATGCGGGGCGGCACGTTTTGTACGGTCTGCGGGGTTACAGAAAGGTCAGCAGGCAGATTCTTTAACACGCCATCGACCGCATCTTTTACGTTAATTACAAAGTGGCGGATGCCAAGGTGATTCACGAGCAGGTGAGACATATCAATGTCAAACTGTTCGCCCTGGGGCATCAAAACGCCGATAACACGGTCTTTGCCCAGCGCTTCCACGCAGAGTGCCGCGGCAATGGAACTATCCTTACCACCGGAGATGCCCACAACAGCATTACAATCGGGTCCGTTCTTTTCAAAAAAGTCGCGAATCCAAGCGACACATTCATCTTTTACTTTTTTTGCATCAAACATCATTTCACCGCCAAAATCATAGTGTTTAGAAAGGCAAGCATCTTTTGATGCTTGCCTTTTACTTTTTATTCTTTAACTTCGATAACGGCTTTGCCACCCATATAAGCACGCAGGGGTTCGGGAATGGAAACGCTGCCATCAGCATTCAAGTTATTTTCCAAGAATGCAATCAGCATACGGGGCGGAGCCACAACGGTGTTGTTCAGTGTGTGAACAAAGTGGGGTTTGTTACCGTCTTTACCGTTAGCACGAATCATCAGGCGGCGAGCCTGTGCATCGCCCAGGTTAGAACAGCTACCAACTTCAAAGTACTTTTTCTGTCTGGGAGACCAAGCCTCAACGTCTAAGGACTTAACTTTCAGGTCTGCCAGGTCACCGGAGCAGCAACCTAAAGTTCTAACGGGGATATCTAAGGAACGGAAGAAATCAACGGTGTTGCGCCACAGAACGTCATACCACTTATCGCTTTCTTCGGGTTCGCAGATAACAATCATTTCCTGTTTTTCAAACTGGTGAATACGGTAAACACCACGTTCTTCAATACCGTGTGCGCCTTTTTCCTTACGGAAGCAGGGGGAGTAACTGGTCAGCGCCTGCGGCAGAGTATCTTCGGGGATAATCTGACCTACGAACTTACCAATCATAGAATGTTCACTGGTACCGATTAAGTATAAGTCTTCACCTTCGATTTTATACATCATAGCATCCATTTCGGCAAAACTCATAACGCCATCAACGATGCCGCCACGAATCATAAAGGGCGGGATGCAGTAAGTGAAGCCGCGCTCAATCATAAAGTCACGGGCGTAAGACAGGATAGCGGAGTGGAGACGAGCCACATCGCCCATCAGGTAGTAAAAACCGTTACCTGCTACGCGACCTGCAGATTCCATATCAATGCCGGCAAAACGAGCCATAATATCAGTGTGGTAGGGGATTTCGAAATCGGGCACAACAGGTTCGCCAAAGCGTTCCAGTTCAACGTTTTCGCTATCGTCCTTACCGATGGGCACGCTAGGGTCGATAATATTGGGGATGGTCAGCATAATTTTGCGGATTTTTTCTTCTAAATCAGCAACCTTTGCATCCACTTCAGTCATTCTGTCTGCCTGCTGTTTAACAGCTTCGTTGTTGGCCTGAATCTGTGCTTCGATTTCTGCTTTTTCAGCGGAGCCATCTTCAACCTTACGCAGTTTGCCGAACAGGGCACCGTTCTCTTTAGACAGTTTGTTACGGTTTGCCTTCAGTGCACTTGCTTCACCAATCAGGGCACGACGCTCATCGTCTAACACGATAACTTCGTCAACCAAAGGCAGTTTAGCATCCTGAAACTTTTTGCGGATATTTTCTTTAACAGCATCCGGATTTGCTTTCAGAAAATTAATATCAATCATGGATTCTCACCTTTCCTATGTAAATGCATAATCATATAAGAGTATCATACCACACAACAGGAGATTTTGCAAGAGATAATGGAGAAAAAGGGAGTCTTTTCCTATAAAAAATAAAAGCATCACCTTGCGGCAATGCTTTTATTTTTGGCGGAGAAGGAGGGATTTGAACCCTCGCGCCGGTTTCCCGACCTATACCCTTAGCAGGGGCACCTCTTCGGCCAACTTGAGTACTTCTCCATGTGTCGAATTAACAAACGATATTCAATTATGCGACTATATTAGTATAACAATATTTTTTTCGTTTGTCAAGTACTTTTTTGCTTTGATGGCTCATTCTTTTTGTCACACAAGTGTAACTTGTGTTGCGGCATATTCTGTTATATAATGAAAGTAACAAGGAGGCGATGTTATGTTTGATAATATCAGCGGCAAATTGAAAACTCTGGCACGGATTATTACAGCCATTGGCGTTGTCATCAGCGTGGTCAACGGTTTTGTTATTATGAACGACACCGCTTTTGGTGGACTTTTAGTGATGGCTATTGGTGCGCTCTTGTCCTGGGCGTCTTCTTTTGTGATTTACGGTCTTGGTGAACTGATTGAACAGGCAGAACGCTCCAACAACAATACATATGTCATCAGCAAGCAGTTGGAAAAACTGATGGATAAAAAGGACGAACAGTAATGTTTATAAATACAAAGGTTTTACAAGCGCCCCTGCTGTTTTTGATGGCGGGGATGCTGGTAATCAGTTTGCTGGCAGGGGCAAACGGAGTTCTCTCGCAATCTGCCCTTGGCTCGGGCGGGACAGCCTTTAGTCCCTTATTGCCGCCGCGGGTTACGGAAAAAGAGGAAAACGATGTGCTGATTCTGATGTATCACATGCTTTCAGACAGCGTGCCCTCCTCAGCATTTATCATTACGCCCGATGAATTTGAGGCGGATATTCGTTGGCTGAAGGAAGCCGGCTACACCTTTTGCAAGGCAAAAGATTTAGAGAGGGAGCCAAAGAGCCCCCACGAAAAACGAGTGGCCATCACCTTTGATGATGGTTACGAAAGTGACTACACCTTGGCTCTGCCTATCTTAGAAAAATATGAGGCTTGCGCCACCTTTTTTGTGGTAGGGTCTTTGGTTGGTACATCAGGCTATATGACAGAGGAACAACTTTTTGCCCTGGCACAATCGGAGGCTGCACAGGTGGGCAATCATTCTTATTCTTACCACGGGAAATCCTATGAAGAAGTACAGCTTATGTATGCGGAGGCACCCGATGTTATTCTGAAGGATTTTGCAAGAAATCAGGCGTTTTTGCGGGTGGCGACCAATCGCAATATCACAGCGTGCTCATTCCCTTACGGTGTATATAACGAAAAGGTTGTGCAGGAGCTGAAAAAGCAGGGGTTAACCCTTTTATCAAGTGATGAAAAGGGCGCGCAAACAAGCCCCTACGGTCGATTTAATCGTCCTTTTGACTTGACGCTAAATGAAGTGATTGAGCGGGCAAAAAACAAAAAATAAAAGAGTTGCCGTTGGCAACTCTTTTTTATTTTCATTAACCAATGGTGATGCCGAACAGGGCAAACATCAGGGGCACCGTTAAGGCAGAGAACAGGGTGGAGAGCATCGTCATAGATGCGCCTGTGTGGGTATCACCGCCAAAGGCCGCAGGATATACGATGGTGTTCATACCAACGGGTGCCGCATAGGCAATCAAGGTGAAAATCATCAGGTCGTTGGATGCACCCAAGAAACGGAATGTGAGCAGGAACACAGAGGGAATCACGATTAAACGAAGGAAGGCAACGATATATACCTTCTTGTGAGAAAACAGTTCTTTTAAATCATAACGACCTACAACGAAACCGGCGATAATCATTGCGATGGGGCCCATACAGTTAGAGGCGTTACCAAAAGCGGTATCTAAGAAAGGTACATATTTCTGCATCAAGGGGAGCACATTCAAAAGCCCCAGCACCATACCAATCATCATACCAATCATCGGCGGGGTGAAAAATCCGCGGAAGATGTTTTTAGACATTGAGGCACTACCATCTTTGGGAAGCAGGGTGTAAAGACCCCAACTGCTGCATAAAAACTCCATGGGGAGTTTAAACATATAGTATTTAAACAAAAGGTTGTAATCACCTAAGCCCAGGATTAAGAAACTACCCAATGTGCCATAGTTTGCATAGGTAATGCAATACTTATAAATATTACGCTTATATTCAAGTTCGTGGCTGGCGCCGGAGTTTCTGACAAAGAGTTTGGAGATGGGATAAGAAATCAGGATGGCAATTACATTTAAAAGCAAACCAATTCCTATTAAATAAGCATTGTTGGCAAATGCGTCAACAGTGCAGTATTGCATCATGGTATAGCAGGCAAGTGCTGAGTTAAACACATACACAAATAAACGGGACATAGTTAAATCTGCATTGTCAGGTAATATTCTTTTTTTACGAAGCAGAATACCAATGACGATAAATGTAAAAATCATCAGCATCTGGGTGAGAGTTAGGTTAAACACCTGCATAGTATCATCTCCTTGTCCAATTTTTCCTCATTATAATCATAGCACAAATGGATAGCAGTTTTCAAGCCCAATATCAAACGAAAAAAAGTGCACCCCAACCGATTTGTATAGGCAGAATGCACATTTATCTTTTTTAACCCACAAAGAGCATAAACATCAGGGGCATAGTGATGATGGCAAAAATACTGGAAATCAGCACCATAGAAGCACCGGAATAAGGTTCGCCGCCAAATGTGGCAGGGTAAACAATGGTGTTCATACCGATGGGAGCGGCAAAACCGACCAAGGCAAAAATCATTAAATCGTTTGTGACATTTAAGAAGCGGAGAATAAGCAACAAAAGGGCAGGCAGAATCAGCAATCGGAAAAGACTTGCCACATAAATTCTGCCTTGCAGGAACAGACCTTTCAGTTCGTAGCCTGCAATCACAAAACCGGAGATAATCATTGCCATAGGACCTAAGCAGTTAGAGGCATTGCCCAGGGCGGTAATCACAAAGCCGGGGATATACTTGGTGACATCTAAAAGCCCTAAAATCATACCTAAAAACATACCGATAATTGGCGGCGTTAACACGCCTTTTAATAGGTTTTTCACAAAACTTGTGTTGTGGTTTTTGGGGATTAAAACAAACAGACCCCAGGTGTTGCATAAAATGTCAATGGTGAGTTTAAACATTGTATATTTAAACAAACCTTCGGAGCCCCACAAATTCAGCACCAGGAAACTACCTAAATAAGAATAGTTGGAAAAAGCAAGGGCATATTTATATACATCGCATTTATATTCAGCTTCGGCGTTTTCTTTATAATTGGGGATAAATAGGCGGGACAGGGGATAGGAAAGTAAAATCATCACAACGATGATGCCCAGCCCCCACAGGATTAAATACGCGTTATCTTTAAAGGTTTCAACGGTGCAGTTGTCCATCATAGCATATGTATTCAGCGCTGTGGAGAAAACATAAAATTGCAAACGGGAGAAGGCCAGGTCTGAGTTTTCGGGCAGGATTCTCTTTTTGCGTAAGAGATAGCCCACGGAGATGAACATAAACATCATCAGCATCTGCTGAAGAGTCAGAGTAAAGATTTCCATATATAAACCCCCAAAAATTTTTCACATCTTTTTTATTCTATCATACTGTTACGGGATATTCAAGAAAATTTGGCAAAAAAATAAAATCGATTATCAGGCGGTACGATTTCTCATTGACAAAAGGGAGAAGAACGTGTATAATGAAAGTAAAGAAAGCAAATTATCGATAATTTGCAAGCGCGAGGAGGACTTTTTTATGGCTAACATCTGGCATGATATTTCACCCAACCGCATCACACCCGAAGACTTTGTTTGTGTTATCGAAATCTCCAAGGGTAGCAAGAAAAAATATGAACTGGATAAAGAAACCGGTTTTATTATTTTAGACCGCGTTTTATATACATCCACCCACTATCCCGCAAACTACGGTTTTATCCCCAGAACGCTGGGGGACGATGGGGACCCAATGGACGTGCTCCTTTTGTGCTCCGAGCCGCTGGAACCGTTAACACTTTGCCGCGCTTATCCCATCGGCGTGATTTCTATGGTGGATAACGGTGCACACGATGAAAAGATTATCGCTATTCCTTACGGCGACCCTACATACAACGGCTATACGGACATTGAACAACTGCCCAAGCATATCTTTGATGAAATGCAGCATTTCTTCCAGGTTTATAAAAATCTGGAACAGAAAGAAACTGCTGTTAAAGAAGTGAGCCCCAGAGAAGATGCAATGGCGGTGATTGAACAGTCTATTAAGAATTATAATGAGATCATTCTACCGAGACTGCACAGAAGCTACTCCACAATTTAAGCAAAAAAGAAAAGCCACCCGAAGGGGTGGCTTTTTTAAATGCCTTCCCCTTGAGGGGAAGGGGGACCGCTTGCGGTGGATGAGGTGGAAATCACAAAGCAAGGAGCGACACCTCATCAGTCTCGCGTTGCTCGACAGCTTCCCCTCAAGGGGAAGCCTTACATAATAAAAAACCTCCGCAAAAGCGGAGGTTTTTTAAATTTTTAACAGCTGGACGGATTTAGATGTAGAATGGACAAACTGAGCCGCAGGGGTCCCGAAGTTGTACGTTGGTTCAGGGAGAGGCGGAGTTTGTTCGGAGCTTTATGGCAAAAAAAGAAACCGACAATAGTGGGTTTCTTCATTTTTATAAAGGTTAAAAATTTGCGTCGACTTTTTTAGGCAGTCTATCGCCATAAAGCGGTCTGCGCTAAATCCTACAGCTCTGCCAAGGTAGGCAGAGTAGAGCCCGCATAGGGCATTACGATGACTCTTGCATCTTCGCCATATTTGGAGAAGGCGTTTGCGAGTGCATCATCCAAACTCTTAAAGGGAGTCAGGTAAAGACTCTTAACAAAGTCTTCGGGGAGGTCACAAACCAGATCGATTTCGGCCTGTTTTGCAACCATTGCGATAGCGGCGGCTTTATGGCCGCCCAACTGGAAGTCTTTGCGGATGTTTGTAATGCGCTCTTCAGGCGTATAATTTGTCATCCATCTTTCAAAGCAACCTTCACCCAGACCTTCCTTACAGGAAGCGCAGAGGATGATGGTGCCGCCGTCTTTAACAGCGAATTTGGCGTTATCGAGACCCTTTTGTGCCTGATAGAGATTCAGGTCTTTTGGGTAACCGCCAACAGAAACAATGACAATATCGCCTTTTTCGCGGATGGGCACTTTATAGAGTGTATCTAAAAAGGCACAACCTGCGCGATGAGCTTCGATATAATGTCCTGCATAACTCTTTAAGATTTTTTTATGAGCATCCAGTACCACGTTTACGATATAGTCGATGGGGCGGAAGTTAGCCACCTCGTCAATATCCTTACGAACGGGGTTACCTTCAATGCGACCGGTTTCAGCACCCTCGTTAATCATCATAGAGTGATTGGACTGGATGGAAGCACGGTTGCAAACGCCGGGCATAACAGCCTTGGCGCCGCCGGAGTAACCTGCAAAGTAATGGAACTCAATGTTGCCCACACAGATGAGGCGGTCAGCTTTGGCAACGGGGGTGAACACTTCGTAAGGTGTGCCTACGGAAGAGGTACCCACCAAAGTGGAGTCAGACGGGTCGCAGTCGATGCAACGAACACGGTCGTACACTTCTTTGCCAACTAACTTAATCTGTTCTTCTTCTGTGTGTTTTCTGTGAGAGCCCAGGGCAAACACAACGGTGATATCAGAATCGGAAACGCCTGCTTTTGAAAGTTCGTCCAAGATGGGCGGAATCACATCGTACTCCGGACCGGGGCGGGTGATATCACTGGTGATAATCACAACCTGTTCGCCGGGTTTCACGTTTTCAGAAAGTCGGGGTGCGCCGATGGGCTGTTCTAAACTTCTGCGAACTTCATCGCGGCCGCCGATGGGAACATCCAAGGGGTTGGGCTCGATGAGCGCAGAAAGGTTTTTATCGGGGATGGAAAAATTGATATTTTCCTTGGAATAACCGATTGTAAAGTCCATAGTAAAACCTCCTTATTTCGCGCCGAAGGTTTTAGCCGCATGACGCAGGGCTTTGACTACAGGCAGTTCTTCGCCGGTTAAGAAACGAATCAGAGCGCCGCCGCCGGTGCAGATGTAAGAAATACGGTCTGCAACCTTATATTTCTTAGCCGCGGTTACGCTATCGCCACCGCCTACAACGGTATAGGCCTCAGAGTCTGCCAGAGCGTTAAACACAACTTTGGTACCCAGTTCGGTGGGATCCATTTCGAAAACGCCCATAGGACCGTTTACAAAAGCAGTTTTGGAAGCCATAATGATATCAGCATATGCCTTAGCGGTTTCTGCACCAATATCGAGAGCACAGATATCAGCAGGCAGAGCGCCGATTTTGCCTTCCTTACGTTCATCGTTTTCAAGCCAAGCAAAATCGGTGGGAACCTTGATTTTGTCACCATATTTTTCTAAGATGACTTTGGCTTTATCGATATATTCTTCGTAGTTGCTCTTGTAGATGTAGTCCAGTGTACCTTTACTGATGTCTTTACCCATTGCCTGCAGCATAATGTGACCCACCATACCGCCTGTTAAAACGCAGTCAGCCGCGCCGCTGCCTAAAACAGTTTCAAGCATTAAGAAAGCATCGGAAATTTTGGTGCCGCCCAGCACGAAGGTGCAGGGACGAGCGGGGGATTCCATCAGTTCGGAAATAACGCAGTATTCCTTTTCGAACAGAGGACCCATAGCAGAGGGCAGAACCTGCTCAAAGCCGCAAAGCGTGGGCTGGTCACGGTGCGCTGCAGCAAATGCATCGCAAACGTACATATCAGCCAAAGGTGCAAGCTTTGTTACCACCTGTGTTTTTGCCTGTTCTTCGTGAGACAGACGGAGTTTCATTTCAAACAGAGTCTGTTCTTCAGAACAAAAACGAACGTTATCGAGCAGCAGAATTTCGCCTTCTTTTAAGCCTTTGATGGCTTCCTGTGCTGTAGGACCGCACACATCTTCAACAAAGAGAATGGGGCGACCGAGCAGATTTTCGAGGACAGCCGCGTGAGGGCGGGTGGTATAGAAGTTCTTATACTCAATGTCGCTGCCCTGGTGCGCCAGCACCACAACTTTGGCGCCGGCGTCAGCCAGTTTAGCGAGGGTAGGAGCACAGGCCTCAATACGAGCTGTGCTCTTTAAAGTTCCGGTAGCATGATCTACCGGCTGATTCATATCAACACGACAGAGAACGGTTTTACCTTTTAAGGTAAATTCGTCTAATGTGCAAATACCAAAACGCATAGGAGTCCCTCCGATTTTATTTGAATCTACCAATACCTAAGTAACGGTTGGTTGCAGCAGTACCTTCTAAGTCGGATCGTAGCCATGTCGTT
>JAZOLH010000061.1:0-1923 GCA_045652815.1 Clostridia bacterium | reverse complement strand
GAAGAGCTCCCGAGGGCTTTATGTCCTGGCAGCATTTAGTGTTTGTTTCTGTCTTTATTTTGTCAACCTTAGCTCTGGCTATCGTGCTGGGCCTACGTAATAAAAACGCAAGCGATAAGGTAAAAAACAAAGTATTGATTTGGGCTGCTATCTTAATTGATTCCTTTGAAATTATTAAAATCATTATTGGTACTATCCACCAGCTTGACTTCTGGAGAGTATCCTTGCCCCTTTTCCTCTGCAGCATTCAGCTTATAACAATTCCTCTTGCGGCATTTTGCAAGGGCCGACTTAAGGAAGCAGCTTTAGATTTCGTTTTCATTTTCGGTATGCTTGGAGGTTTCCTCGGAACCTATGGTGCGGCTCAGAACTATAATGCTTACCCCGTACTTTCCTGGCCAAACTTCGTTTCCGCAGTTACCCACTGCATCTCTGCTTTTGCATCCCTTTACATAGCCATTTCCGGCATGGCAAGTATGAAAAAGAAAAACGTCCACATCACCTTTGGAATCCTCTTTGGATTTGGAATTGCTGCCACTATTGCGAACAAGCTTTTAGATTACAACTATATGTTCCTTGTTCGCGGCGACGGCACACCCTACGATGTTTTATACAACCTCGTAAACGGCCACCCCGTGATATACCCCATCGGAGTTATTCTTCTCTTCGTTGTTTATATCATCGTGTTCAATTTTATATTCAACCTTGTAAAGCACAAAAGAGCTTCAAAGCAAGCTGATAAAGAGGAAATCCGAGAGCCTGCCACCGTTTAACTTTTTCGCATTCCTCTGACAGGATTGAATGAATACTTGGCGCACAATCAGCCAAAAACGCGCTTTTTTGTAAATCACATTTTACATTTTGATATGTTTTTGCATAGAAAAACGCTCATCTGAAAAGACGAGCGTTTTTGTTTTTTATAAAAAATCGCCCCGAGCTAATTGCCCGGGGCTAGTAAGTTGCTTTCACGCATTTAAACATTTTCGTCACCTTTTGGTATAACTAGTATCAATTACCAAAGGCCGCATATCGTGATGCACTTTCGTGTCACGTTCCCTATTCAGACTATGAGAGGCTCAGGTGTTACGGGCGTCAAACTTACAAACGCGCCCTACCTGTGTTAAACTTTAAGGGTAAGCCTGCAAGTCAATGGCGTTAAGGGTCGGTCAATCCACACAGCAGCTAACTAGTATTGCCGTCGCTTCCCTACGTAAAGGCTGACTTGCGCGCAACTGATGCGCAGATTTATTATAACACCTTTTTCAAGATTTGTCAAGCAACAAAAAATGCCCCTGAAAAATATCAGAGGCATTTTATTTTTTCTATTTTCGCGATGTAAAAATCAGTTCACTTTCAAATTAGAGAGTAGAGCCGAAGTCGGTAACGATGGACTGGCCTGTGATAGCGCGGGACTCATCGGATGCGAAGAAGAGAAGCATGTTTGCAACGTCCTCGGGGAAGCAGGGCTGAACCTTAAGGTCGTTGTGCTTCATCATCTGACCGAAGATGTTCATATCCATGTTTGCAGGGCTCATGCCGGCTACCATGGGAGTTACGATTGTGCCGGGGCAGATAGCGTTGCAGCGAACGTTTGTACCTGTGAAGCGAAGAGCGGTGTGTCTTGTAAGACCGATGATTGCAGCCTTGGAAGCAACGTATGCAGCGCCGCCGCAGCCCATAACACCTGCAACAGAAGCAACGTTAACGATGGAGCCGTAGCCAGTCTTTGCCATCTCCTTTGCAACCTCACGGGTCATGCACATTGTGCCCTTTGTATTGATGTCGATAACGCGGTTCATATCGTCGTCTGTGAAGCTGTCGATAGCCTTGAGGCCGTTATCAAGTACGCCTGCATTGTTGATAAGAACGTCAACCTTACCGAACTTCTCAAGAGTGAGAGCAACAACGCGCTCTGCATCCTCT
>JAZOLH010000060.1:0-1760 GCA_045652815.1 Clostridia bacterium | reverse complement strand
TACTTTCTGCCTTTTTAGAAAGTGATGTAACGCTATCCACCCCTGCGGGTGTAAACACAGCAGACAGTTCTGCACGTAGAGTGGAAAGTTGACCTGTATAGTCTTCTTTCATTATCTCGGCAAGTTGCTTTTGCTTGTCTTCCAGTTTCAGTTTAAAGAGCATCTGCGCCTTCTCCGCTTCCTTATTTTGCGGATTGCGAAGAGCAAGCACAAACAAAATGATAGCAGGAATTAAGAAGATAAGCGTTACAGGCAGAACAACAAAGGAAAGAATGGTCATAAAGCCGGCCAGTCCCAAGTATAACCCTTTTTTGTTATTTTTTGGTGCGGGCGTCTCTGTTGTTTCCGTTTGGAGCGCCTTGATTTCGTTTTCCAAATCCCTGCGCTCTTGTTCCTTCTCTTCCAAGGTTTTACATTTGCTTTCTTTTTCAACCAATTCTAACAGCTGACTTTGTTCGGGCATATATTGTCCCGCCATTGCCGCTTGTTCGGTTAGAAGCGGTGAAAGGGTTTCCTGCACTTTTACAAGTTCTTTTTCTTCGGCTTCTTTTCGTGCTAAGAGTGCTCGTCCACTCTTTCGTTTTTCTTCACGGATTTTGTATTGAGAAAAAGCCACCGCTTCTTTTTTCTGCTCTTCTAAAGCGTGCATGGTTTTCTCTGCCTCATCTTTTTCGGCAGACAGTTTTTTAATATCTTCTAAGAGGGATGCAAAAGATGCGTTTCTTTGCTTTGCCTCATAGAGTTCCATTTTCAGTTTTTCAATATCGGCCGACAGTTGCACCAATGCACCGCCTCGACCGGTTTTAGTCACCAGTTCCGTACCGGCACGGGTTAATTCTGCCAGTGCTTTTTGCAGGGAAGAATCTTCATCACCGCTTTGCTCTAAACTGAGCAAACGTTCCATCAGTTCATCTTCCTTACCTTTTGAGAAAGCCGCACCCGACTGACCGATGAACAATGTTTTGCGGAAAGCATCAAGACCGATGCCCAAAAAACGTTCACCTAAAGTATCCATATCTATGGTAACTTCCTGCCAGTTTTCAGCTAAGTATAAGGTGGCGTGATCGCCTTTAGCCGTTTTACCGAAGCGGCGTTTTAAAATGTAATCCTTACCATCGGCGCTAAAGTAAAGAGTGCCTGCCATATAGGTCTCGTGCCAGGGCATATACAGGCTTCGCATATCACCCGTAAGTCCTGCCCCACGCTCTTTCTTAAGACCGTAAAGCATTGCAGTCAGAAAAGCACAAAGGGTACTTTTACCCGCCTCATTTTCACCATATAAATATTGAAAACCGGGGGTCAGGTCTAATACGTAGTCACGAAGACCGCCGAACTGTTCGATTTCAATTCGTTTCAGCATCATAAGGTCTTCACCCGCTTTCCATCCAAGGCCGCAAGACCGATTTCTAAGGCCTGCCTTGCCTGCTCTGCATTATCACCGGAGAGTGCGGCCATCATCTTATTTGCAAACATGCCTCGCACACCGGATTCTTTTGCCAGAGCTTCAATATCCAAGGGGCGTTTGGTTCTGTCATATATCTTAGCAAAGAACAAATCGCCGAATGCACTTTTTAATACATCCGTATCAGGTGAAAATTCTGTTTCACCCGTCAGAATGAATTTATACAAATCGTTTTCGTTTAAACCTTGAGAGCGGATTGCCCCAATCATTTCTTCTTGGGTAACCATACCCGTTACATCAACAGTCAGTTCGTGATGCTTGCGCTGACAAAGGGGAACAAATTCGCAGGTAACGCCCT
>JAZOLH010000059.1:0-4473 GCA_045652815.1 Clostridia bacterium | reverse complement strand
CAAGATTAGCTTTGTTGTTCTTGGCATCGCAGTTGGTATCTTTGCAATTGTACATCAGTACAAAGAAGAAGAAAAGGCTCTTGAAATCGTATTCTAATTAAATATGTTAGCCGCAGGCATTTGCCTGCGGCTTTTTATTTTTTCTACATTCAATTAAACGATAACAGCTTGTCCCTGTGCTTCTTTAACGGCTTTGATTAAAGCAGACAACGGCTGTTTGGCTACCAACATTTCATAGTAACCCATAATGCGGTTATATGTAGCATCGTCCTTTTTGAAACCTGCCACATCGCAAAGGATGGTTTCAGCATCCATCTTGTCTTCGCCTTCGCGGGTAAAGAGCAGAGAAGCGGCGATGGCAATTTCTAAGTAATCAGCACAAACGCCCTGTTCTTTACAGAGGTTTAATGCACCAATCATACGGTCATTGGGAGAGAGTTTTCTCTTAATGTCGCCACCGACACGGGCGTTGGTATCGCCAAGCTGACGGTTGGAGAAACGATATACCAGATTTTCAACGTGCTCATTGAGACCCTGATAGGGAACGTTATATTTTTTGCTCATAGCCAGAGCAGATGCCTGCATAGCACGGAGCACAATCAGTTCCACATCAGCGTGACCGATGCTTTCCCAAATCGCGTCACAGCCAAGATACTGACCCAGATATGCGGTGGAAGCATGACCCATATTATGTACAAACAGTTTGCGTTCAATGTAATAAGAGAAGGGGGAGAAGGGAACTAAGTTCTCAATGGGAGGCAGTTCGCCACGGAAAGCCGCTTTATCAACGGGCAGACGGTCGTAACGCTCTACGCAAACGCGCAGGGGATTACCGTCTTTCATTTCGTCGGTCTGGATGGGCACCATACGACCGATGGAAGCTTCAACAAAACCAACCTTGTCTAAGAACTTTCTTTCTTCTTCTGTCATTAAATCGGAAATCATACCTTTTAAGAATTCATCGGCACCGATTAAGTTTTCGCAAATGATGATGTCGAGGGGCTTTTTGTTGCCCACTGTGAAACGACGAACAATACCTTCTTTAACGGGTTTAACGATGAATTTTAAAACGTTAACACCAACTGCGGTAGCGCAGAGGTCTGCTTCTGCGATGGCAGATGCAACAGCGTCGATGTCGCTGCCATCGATGCCATACACGTTCTGCACCATCACTTCGTCGTAACTGTCGCCTTTTAAAATGCGAACAGGGTACTGTTTTTCGGTGTTTAAGGTGTTTAAAAGGTCTTTGTTAACATCAACAAAACCAACGGAATAACCTGCCTGGAACATCAGCTGACCGATAAAGCCACGACCAATGTTACCGCCGCCATACATAACTGCTTTTTTCATTGTCATATCCTTTCTCTTTGCGATGCAAAGAAGTAATGTAAACGAAACTTTAGGAAACCCCCTCATCAGCCGATAAGGGGGTTTGGAGCTGGTGATCGGACTTGAACCGACGATCTGCTGATTACGAATCAGCTGCTCTACCGACTGAGCCACACCAGCACAGCATTTAAAGTATATCACTAAAAAATCCCTGTGTCAAGCCTTTTCGGGACTCTGCGATACAATAAAAGAAAGAAAAAAATCGCCAAATTTTGACTAAAAAGATAAAAAGAGTGTCCATAACGATAAAGAACTTTTTTGTCAAAAATGATATATTTAAAGTAACGTAAAATACAGGAGATGCTAAGTATGATCGAGAAAGATTTACAGCAGATTTGCGGACAGTTTACGTATGAAGGTGATTATATCAGCGCCGAGCCTTATGGCGAGGGACACATTAACGTCACCTATCTTGTTGTGACCACAAAAAAGCGCTATATTTTGCAGAAGTTAAACCGTGTTGTGTTTAAAAACACGGTAGAACTTATGGAAAATGTGGCGGCAGTAACGGAATTTCTCCGCGAAAAAATCGAGGTCACAGGCGGCGATGCAAACCGCGAGACGCTGACTCTTATCCCTGCTAAAGATGGCAAGGTGTATTACGAAACCGAGCAGGGCGATATGTACCGCATGTATCTCTTTGTGGAAGATACAACCAGTTATCAGCTGATTGATAACCCCGTTGTGTTTTATAAAGTGGGCAAATCCTTTGGCAGATTTCAGAAGATGCTGGCAGATTTCCCTGCGGCAAAACTTCACGAAATCATTCTCAATTTCCATAACACAAAAGACCGTTTCCGCCAATTTCAAGAGGCGCTGGCGGCCGATGTTTGCAATCGGGCGGCCACCGCTAAAGAAGAAATTCAGTTTATTTTAGATAGAGAGAAAGATACAACCGTTGTTCTATATGCAATCAATCAGGGCCGCATTCCCCTCCGCGTGACCCACAACGACACAAAACTGAACAACGTGTTGATCGATAATAAAACAGGGGAGGGCATCTGTGTAATCGATTTAGATACCGTGATGCCCGGATCCCTGCTTTATGATTTCGGTGATTCCATCCGTTTCGGTGCCAGCACAGCGGCAGAAGATGAACAGGATTTATCCAAAGTTTCTATGGATTTAAACCTTTTTGAACAGTACACAAAAGGGTATTTAGAAGAACTGGGCGCATCTATCACAGAGGGTGAAATTGAACTTTTGGCCTATTCTGCCAAACTGATGACTTTAGAATGTGGTATGCGCTTTTTAACGGATTATCTCTCGGGAGATACCTATTTCAGAATCCATAGAGAGAACCACAATTTAGACCGTGCCAGAACCCAGCTCAAACTGGTCAAGGATATGGAAGAAAAAATGGAACAAATGCAGGCAATCGTACGAAAGTATGCATAAGGAGTGATAGAATGAAAGCAATTGTAAACGGTAAAATCATTTTAAAAGATAGAATTGTCAAAGGCAGTGCAGTGTTGTTTTCTGATGTGATTGAGGGCGTGATTCCCTGCACAGCGCTCCCTTGCGACTGCGAAATCATCGATGCAGAGGGTGGCTACGTAACCCCCGGTTTCATTGATTTACACATTCACGGATATTTAGGCAAAGATGTTTGCGATGGGGAGGAAGAAAGCATCCGCACCATCTCAAAAGGCCTCATCCAAAATGGTGTTACCGGCTATCTCCCCACCACAATGACAGTGGATATGGGCGTGATTAAAAAGTCTCTTAGAGTTTTAAGAAAGTTAAAAGAAGAAAGTCAAACCTGGGAGGGTAGCGAAATCTTAGGTGCTCACGCAGAAGGTCCTTTTGTTTCTGAGTCCAAAAAAGGTGCGCAAGACCCTAAATATATTTTAAAGCCCGATGCAGAATTTGTTAAGGATTATGCGGATATTATCAAGATTATCACTCTGGCGCCCGAAGAAGACACGGAAAAGTTCGATGCCATTAAAGAAATCTGCGATAAAACCGACGTGGTTGTTTCTATGGGTCACACATCTGCCGATTACGAAACAGCAATGGCAAGCACCAAAAACGGTGTGAGCCACGCCACACACCTGTTTAATGCTATGACGGGGCTTGGTCATCGTGCACCCGGTGTTGTGACAGCAGTTTTCAACTCGGATGTTAGCTGTGAACTGATTGTGGATACCTTCCACGTTTCGCCTGCTCTTTATGATTTGGTGTATAAAATAAAAGGCAGAAAACTCTGCTTTATCACAGATTGTCTGCCGGCAGGCGGTCTGCCTTACGGAGAATATACACTGGGCGGTAATAAGATTATTTACAAAGATATTGTTTGCCGCCTGGAAGATGGTACCGTTGCCGGCAGTGTTTTAAAACTGAATCAGGGCGTTTGGAACGTTTATCAGAATTCATACATTCCGCTTTGGGAATGCGTGAACTGTGCAAGTTTAAATCCTGCTATGACGCTTGGCATCAGCGAAAAGAAAGGTTCCATCGAAGTGGGCAAGGATGCAGATTTAGTTATTCTTGACAATGAATTTAACGTAATGAAGACACTTAAAAAAGGAGATATCAAATATGAACTGTAAAGTAAAAGCAAAACTCGACCCCGGTTTTTCTCCTCTTGCACTTGTTTGCAGAGACATGCGCGAGGCCACACGCGAAAACGGTCAGGAACTTGTTATTGCAATTGAGAGAAATAAAGGGTATACTGTTACATATAAGACCACCATTTTTAAAGACGGCACAGGTCACGATGCAGAAAACTTTGCATTTGTTGAACGAATGACAAAGGCTCTTTTATGGGTTGCAGGCGGTTATAAAATCTATATCGCAGGCAGTGATGTGGTAGGTGCGAAAATCAAAGAGGCTTATACGGTTGGCGGTCTTCGTGAATTTGATGTTCACTTTATGGAACGTGTATATGAAAGACCGTTTGAAGTGATTGTTTGTGCTTTAGATAAGGCACCCAAAGATAAGTCGGCGGCGGCGCCCATCGGCAGACATTTAGAAGGTTGCCGCATCGGTTTTGACGCAGGCGGCTGCGACAGAAAAGTCAGCGCCGTGGTTGGTGGGGGAAGCGTGTACTCCGAGGAAGTTGGTTGGTTCCCCAAAACAAAT
>JAZOLH010000058.1:0-30088 GCA_045652815.1 Clostridia bacterium | reverse complement strand
GAGAAGTTTTTCCATTGTTTCACACCTGACTTTATTAAATTTAAAGTAATTTCCAAAACAACAGCATTAATTATACACAAACGGTAGAAAAAAGTCAATAAAATCGATAATTTTGGAGAGTGCAAAAAGTGATAAAAATATAGGGGTTTCAAAAACAAAACTTATGCAAGATTTATAACAAAAAATGTGTCTTTTTGGACAAAGTTTGGTTCATTTCAGTCGATTTTTTTGCTTTTTGCTTGACTTTACCTTAGGAATTATATAATATTAAATCATATCAATTATACTTTAAAAAGGTGGAGATTTATATGGCAATGCACGTAAAACAGGTTTCATCTTTAGAGAAAATTATGAATAAAACATATGATGCGGCCAAGCCCGTTTCGAAAAAAACGGTTATGGGTGGCGAAACGTTTTCCTATCAGCTGGCGATTAAACCGGATGATTTCGTAAATATTTTCTTCACGGTTGATTCGGCTCTGGCGGATTCCATCCATCTTTATGAAGTCAGAAATACAGTGATGGATTTACCGATTTATGCAGATGCAACCGATGATGACTATATCTCAAAAGAAGCAGGCACAATGCCCGATATGTTATCTCCCTTAGGCGAATTTATGCGCCTTGTATATGAACCGGGTGCTCTTTGGGTGGAGGTAAATGTGCCTGAAAATATGCCGGCCGGCACCTATCCGATTACCATCAATATCCGTGCAAACTTCATTGGCGATGATTCAGAAGTTTATAACGGCTCGGAAACCTTTACGGTAGACGTGATTCCCTGTAATATTCCTCGGCAGCAGACCACATATACCCAGTGGTTCCACACCGACTGTATTGCCGATTACCATCAGGTACCCGTGTACAGCGAAGAACATTGGGAATTGATTGATAAATATATGGCTCTTTATGCTAAATTAGGCGGTACGATGATTTTAACACCTATCATTACCCAGCCTTTAGATACCGGTGTCGGCAAACGCCGTACCAATGTGCAACTTGTAGACTTTGAGAAAAACGGCAGCAGTTATAGTTTTGATTTCACCCGTCTTGAACGCTGGATCTCTCTAGTGGACAAACACGGCATTAAGTATCTTGAAATGTCTCCGCTCTTTTCTCAGTGGGGACTTAAATACACGCCCAACATTTTGGTGAAAGAAAACGGAGAAGAGAAGTATCTGTTTGGTTGGCATATGGATTCCCACGATCCGGAATATGAAAACTTCCTGTCTCAGTTCCTGCCGGCGCTGATTGATTTTGCTAAAGAAAAGGGCGTTAAGGAACGTCTTTATTTCCATATTTCCGATGAACCCAACGAAACCCATCTTGATAACTACCAGTTTGCTCACGATATGATTACAAAGCTGATTGACGGTTGTCCCACTCTTGATGCGCTGTCTGAATACGCATTTTATGAAAGAGGACTGGTACCCGTTCCGGCAACATCTATTGCCAATATGGACCTGTTCTTACAGAATAAGGTGCCGAATCAGTGGGGTTACTACTGCTGTGGACACTATCAGAAATTATCCAACCGTTTCTTTGCTATGCCCTCTTACCGCAACCGTATCATCGGTTTGCAGATTTATAAATTCGGTCTGGTGGGCTTTTTACAGTGGGGTTATAATTTCTATAACGCTGTACATTCCTATAAGCATATCAACCCGTATCTGACCTCTTCGGCAGAAGGAACGTTCCCCTCCGGCGATGCATTCTCTGTGTATCCTGTAAAGGATGGGGTTGTGCCCTCCCTGCGAGCTATGGTCTTTAAAGATGCCCTGACCGATGTTGAGGTTTGCCGCAAACTGGAAGAGTTTATCGGCAAAGAGGCGGTTGTTAAGATGATTGACGATGCAGCCGGTATGGATGTAACATTCTTTGACTATCCACGAAACAGTCAGTTCATTCCTGAACTTATGGAAGCAATGGAACAGAAGATTGCTGAATTTTTGAAATAAACGGAGTTGGTTCAAATGAAGGCGACAATCAAACAGATTTCCTCATTGGATAAAATTTTCCCTGCTGCTATTGGTGATGTGCGTGAGGTAACTGCTATCAAAGTTTTAGGCGGCCAGCAGTTTTCTTATCAGCTGGCGGTGGATTCCCGAGAAGGCGGCAATGAAATTGTTGAAGTCTCCTTTAAGGTTGATTCGCCCTTAAAAGAGTTTATCCGTTTATATGCAGTAAAAAACGTGCCTGTGGATATACATGTATCGCCGGATGTAGACGATGATTATCTGACCAAAGAAACGGGTCTTATGCCCGATATGCTGATGCCTCTGCCCATCGAGGATGCTTACATTCGTATGATGGATGAAGCGGCGGCGTTGTGGGTTGCGGTTACAGTCCCCGAAGATTTTCCCGCAGGGGAGTATCCCATTACCATTACCGCTCGGGAAGAATTCATCATCGCTCAGACAAAAGGCGAGCCGATGGACTTTGTTTTTACCGCCAAGGTTTTACCCTGCAACTTGCCGAAGCAGACAACAAAGTTCACCCAATGGTTCCATACAGACTGTATTGCAGATTATCACAATGTGCCCGTTTACAGCGAAGCCCATTGGGATTTGATTGACAAATATATGGCGCTCTATGCCGAAAACGGCGGCAATGTGATTTTAACGCCTCTGATTACGCCTGCATTAGACGTTGGCTTTGGTCTCCGCCGCACTTGCGTGCAGTTGGTGGGCGTTGAAAAGAATGGTGAAACCTATGCCTTTGATTTCTCCAAACTTGCCCGCTGGATTTCCCTTGTCAACAAAAATGGCATCGAGTATTTTGAAATGTCTCACCTGTTTTCCCAGTGGGGTCTGGCGTACACGCCGAATATCAAAGTAACGGAAAACGGAGAAGAGAAGTATCTCTTCGGTTGGCATATGGAATCGAAAGACCCTGCTTATAAAAACTTTTTAGAGCAGTTTTTGCCTGCCTTGCTGGCGTTCTTAAAGGAGCAGAGCGTGAAAGACCGTTGCTATTTCCATATTTCCGATGAGCCCAATGATAAACATTTGGAAAATTATCAATATGCCCACGCTTTGATTACGCCGCTGATTGAAGGTTGTCCTACCTTAGACGCTCTTTCCAACTATGATTTTTATGAGCGTGGTTTGGTAACAGCACCGGCAACAGCAACAGACCATATTGAGGCGTTTTTAGAGCATAACGTACCGAATCAGTGGGCGTACTATTGCGGAAGTCAGGGGATTAAAGTCTCTAATCGTTTTATCGCAATGCCCTCTTACCGCAATCGCGTGATTGGTTTGCAAATGTATAAATATGATGTTAAGGGTTTCTTGCAATGGGGTTATAATTTTTATAACAGCCAGTTGTCCCGTATGAAAACGAACCCCTATATGAGTACATCCAACAACAAAAGTTATGTGCCCGGTGATGCCTTTTCTGTTTATCCGTTAGCGGATGGTGCGGCACCGTCATTGCGTGCGGTTGTCTTTAAAGAAGCGCTGGATGATATTGAGGTTTGCCGCAAACTGGAAGAATTCATCGGCAAAGATGCGGTTGTCAAAATGATTGACGATGCGGCGGGTATGAATATTACCTTTAAGGAATATCCGAGAAACAAAGAATTTATCCCGAATCTGATGGAACAGATGATGGAGAAAATCAAAGAATATGTATAAAAAAAAGGAACTGTGATTTCACAGTTCCTTTTTTGTTTTCGGCGTTATTTCATTCCAAAGGGTGAAGCCCAAAATTAAGAGACCGCCAACAATTTGGGGTAAACTCATGGCTTCGTTTAGCAAGGTGACGGAGATGAGCACCGCAACCAAGGGGTCAATATAACTTAAAATAGCCGCTTTTTGTCCGGGCAGTTCCTTTAAAGAAGAGAAGTACATGCAGTATGTAATGCCTGTGTGTACAAGACCTACAATCAAGAGGTTTGTCCAGCCGATACCATTTAAGTTACCTAAAGTTACGCCGCCCGACAGAAGCACGTAGGGCACCAAAATCACAATAGCGGCAATAAATTGCAAAAAGGTTCTGTGGATGCCGCCCACCTTTTTAATAAACTTATTTAAAAGCACAACGGTGGCATACAGGCAAGCCGCACCGAGGCCATATAAAATACCGATGATGTGGCGACCTTCACCCAGTTCACCGATGCCCGTAATCAGCACAAGACCGAGGGTGGACATAATAAAGCAGACGATTTGCTTTGCTGTGAGTCGTTCGCGGAACAAAATGGGGGAAACGAGAGTTACGATAACGGGCGCGAAGTAGTAACTTAAGGTTGCAACCGAGACGGTTGTATATTTATAGGCCTCAAAAAGCAGGATCCAGTTAAAGCCCATAGCAACGCCCGAAAAAAGTAACAAAAGCAGATCACGACCAATGGATTTAAAGGGGATTTTCTGCCCCGTAATCAGCAAAAATACGCCGATTAAAAGTGCGGCTAAAACCGCACGGTAGAGCGCAAGTTCCCCCGAAGAAACATTGATGTTTCTCACAAAGGGTGCAAGCGTACCGAAAATGGTCATAGAGGTAATGAGCATCATGCGCGGCGTCATAATTCGTTTCATTGTGCGACCTCCTTTACCTTTTCGATAGCGGCAATGCCTTGTAAGGAAATTTCTTCGGTTACCACGGGACTGGTGAGCAATCCTTTTTCAAAACATTCTTTAATATGTTCTGCCTCGTAGATGAGTTCAAATTCGCAAGGGTACGAGATGGTTTCGGGCTCTGCGCCGTCTTTGCAGATGGTGGCACTGCGGGCTTTCCAGTATTCAGGGATGATGATTTTCCCTTTCGTACCGTACATGGTGGCGCAATTATCCAACTTCACCTTGGCACTGTTTTTTACAGTAAACAGGGCGCCGCTTTCGGTTTCGCCTGTGATGATATACTGATGTTCTGCCAAACCATCGTCGCAGGTGGTTGCGCCTGTGATGTGGCGGATGTGGCCCAAAAGCCACAGCACAAATTGCACCGCATAAATGCCGCTGGAGAGCAGAGTGCCGCCGCCTAGAGCAGGCTCAAAGAGCCAGGTGTTGTAACCTGCAGAAAAACTATGAGAAAAGTCCAGCATTTTTATGTCACCGATTTCGCCTGCGTGGATGCGGTTAGCAACTTCAATGATGGTGGGCAAAAATAACATTTTCTGCGCTTCCATTAAGAATAAACCTTTTTCTCGGGCTAATGCGAAGAGTTCTTTTGTCTCTTGTTCTGTGGTGGTGCAGGGCTTTTCGCAAACTACGTGTTTACCGGCAAGAAGCGCCTCTTTTGCCAAAACGAAATGCTCGGAATTCACGGAGGAGATATAAACGATATTTACATCGCTATCGGTCAAAAGTTCAGCGTGACTGCCATAGGCCTTGGGGATAGAGAGTTCTTTGGCCTTGGCTTTTGCTTTATCTAAACTGCGGGATGAAATAGCAACAATGTCCCCTGCACCTGCTTCCCGTACTGCCGCAATAAAGCGGGGTGCGATGGAAGAGGTGCTGATAATTCCGTAACTGAGCATAGCAGTTTCTCCTTTTTAATCAATACATCTATCAATATACCACATTTTTCTACCAATTTCAAGCAAAAGAAAAGCCACACCCTGCGGTGTGGCTTTTGTTGATTGATTAAATTATTTTGCGCATTTTTGACAGGGAGTTAAACCAGCGCTTGTGGCTTCGTTTAAAGTTACTCGATAACTATTTTTACCGCCACAATCGGGGTCAAGGTGATATCTTTTTCCTGTGGGAGTGCGATACACAGATTTTTCTACCTTATCGGTTTGAGCAGGGGGCTTGGGCGAAGGTGCAGGAGCACTGTTTGAACTGCTCGCGCCTGTTGCATAGTTTATCGTTATATCGGGTTGCACATTATAACAATAAACACAGAAAGAGATTCCGGCACCGTTATCTTCGATTGAGTATGCTTCAATCAGTACGCCATCAGCAACCAAGTTATTACCGCTAAAGACGGGGGTAGAGCGGTACATAACGCTGTTTCCGGTGCGTTCAATATAGTCATCAACCATATTTTCAAAGGGGAGCATACCATCAACATTTAAGTAACGAGTGCCTGTAATCAGGTTGCGTTTATTGGCGTTCTCGCCTGTTAACTGATACCCAATCAAATGACAACGATTGTATAAATAACCGCCATCCACATTATCATAGGATTTGTTTATCCAACCTGTAGGAGTTACAGAACTTATGCTTTCTCTATCACCGGTGGGCATAATGCTTGCATCGATGGATGCCATACAAACGTCACATCGACCCAGTTCATCCAATGTGCTATAATACTCAAAAGCGCCATCAATAATTTCATATTCCTTAAAGAAAGGTTTATTGTTGTTGATGGTTGTATATGCTTTTCCGGAATAAGCAGGGAGAATGCTCATCAGATAATTGTATTCTTCGTCTTCGAAAGAATTTCGAATGATAGAGACAGTTCTAGTTGCACCATCCCACGCAACACCCAGGTTAAAACCTTCTGCAACAAAACGAATGGGCAACATTGTTCTACCGTTTATAATCTTAGGTGCAACATCAAGGGTGTGCGTTTGGTTATTCAATGAAGCGGTTGTTTTATTGATCGTTAATTTGATGGTGTCGTCACCCATATCCAAAATTGCGGTACTTGTGTTTCCGTCCCAACCAACTGTGCCACCAAAAGCTTCGATAATGGCTCGAATAGGAACTAAGGTTCTACCATCGTTTATGACGGGGGTGGTGCCTCTGCCGGTGTCGATTTCCGTTGTTACACCATTTACTTCCATAATGGGATTATCAATCTGCAAACTTACTACAACATCGGCAATGTAGTTTTCTGCAACGACGGGGGAAACAAACATCATCGTACAAACGATGAGCAGTAAAATGATACTAAATTTTTGCTTTTTCATACACATTCCTCACTTTTGAATATTGTTGCGTTCTTTTTAAGCGAAGGAGAATTTGTTAAAAAAACGCACCAACCGAAGTTAGTGCGTCGAAAAACGCAAACTCCGATTGCTGCTACACAAACTTAAATAGAACAGGGGATACCCCGGTAACCATAAAAGTGGAATTTGCGATTTTGCTAAATCCATAAAAATATGATTACCTAAAAAGGGTATAGTATCCCTAAAAAGAAACATATCCCTTGTTCCATTTATTTAGTTTGTGTAGCAATTTTAGTATATCATAAAGAATAAAGAAAAGCAATAAAAAAATAAAGCCACACCCTGCGGTGTGGCTTTTGAAAGTTAAACTTATTTATCTAAGGGTTTCATTGTGGGGAACAGCAGGACGTCGCGGATAGCGGCGGAGTCTGTCAGGAGCATACACATACGGTCGATACCGAAGCCGATACCGCCTGTGGGAGGCATACCGATTTCCAGAGCGTTCATGAAATCTTCGTCGGTGGTGTTTGCTTCTTCATCACCCTGTGCCAGGAGTTCTTCCTGAGCTTTGAAACGTTCTCTCTGGTCGATGGGGTCGTTAAGCTCGGAGTAAGCATTTGCCATTTCCCAACCGTTCATAAAGAATTCAAAGCGTTCAACCAGTTCGGGATTTTCGGGCTTTTTCTTGGTCAGCGGAGAAATCTCGATGGGGTGGTCCATAACGAAGGTGGGCTGAATCAGATGTTCTTCAGCATATTCTTCAAAGAACAGAGCCAAAATGTCACCCTTCTTATGACGATCTTCAAATTCTACATGCTTTTCTTTAGCGATGGCACGTGCTTCTTCCAAAGTTTTAATCTGGTCAAAGTCAACGCCTGCATATTTTCTAACAGCTTCGGTCATGGTGATTCTTTCAAAGGGTTTACCTAAATCCATTTCGATGCCGTTATAAACGATTTTGGTGGTACCCAAAACTTCCTGTGCCACGTGGCGATAGAGGTTTTCGGTCAGGTCCATCATACCGTGGTAATCGGTATATGCCTGATAGAGTTCCATCAGCGTAAACTCGGGGTTATGACGGGTGTCAAGACCTTCGTTACGGAATACACGACCGATTTCATATACCTTTTCCAGACCGCCGACAATCAGACGTTTTAAGTACAGTTCCAGAGAAATACGAAGTTTGAAATCTTCGTTTAATGCATTAAAGTGAGTTTCAAAGGGGCGAGCTGCCGCACCGCCTGCGTTGGATACCAGCATGGGTGTTTCAACTTCCAAAAAGCCCTGACCGTTTAAGTAAGAACGGATGGTTGCAATGATTTTGGAACGTTTGATGAAAGTATCTTTAACATCGGTGTTGGTAATCAGGTCAACATAGCGCTGACGATAACGGGTATCGGTATCGGTCAGGCCGTGGAATTTTTCCGGCAGGGGCTGGAGAGATTTGGAAAGCAGGGTATAGCTTTCAATCTTGATGGAAATTTCACCTGTCTGGGTGGTGAACACTTCACCGGTAGCGCCTAAGATATCACCGATGTCCAGTTTTTTGTAAGCATCATATTCTTCGCCCAAAATGTCTTTTTTAACAAACAGCTGAATGCGACCATCTAAGTCCTGAATGTGACAGAACATAACCTTACCCATGCCACGCTTGGACATTAAGCGGCCTGCAACGGTAACGGTTTTGCCTTCTAATTCAGCATAGTTATCAATAATGTCTTTTGTGGAGTGAGTTCTGTCAAACTTCACCTGCACAAAGGGGTCGCGACCTGCATCCTGCAGTTCTTTCAGTTTATCGCGGCGCACCTGCAAAATTTCATTTAAATCTGTTTCTTTTACTTGCTGCTGCATGTAAGGAACCTCCCAGTTTTGTCGTTATCTTATTTTTGCCTGAGGCAAAGAAAAGAAAGTCAAATTTTTGCCATTGTAATCATATGTCTTTATATTATATCATATATATTCCAATTTGTAAAACACTTTTTAAATATTTTACAAAATATCCTTAATATCTCTAAAAACTATTGATTTTTTCGGTGGAGATGGTATAATGATACTAGGTATGCTTGTACCTATTTGCATTTTTGCGAATTGATAAAGTAAGGGGATGTGAAATTTGGAGAAAATAGTGGTTAAAGGAGGCAAACGACTGACAGGTGAAGTCACCATCAGTGGTGCTAAAAATGCTGTTGTTGCCGTTATACCCGCTGCTATTTTGGTGGATGGTGTTTGCACCATCGAGAACGTACCCAACATTAAAGATGTTCAGGTAATTGTTAACATATTAAAAAATATGGGCGCAGAGGCTGACTTTATTGACGAAACAACCCTCCGCATCGATGCCCGCAATGTACATAAACTGGAAGAGGCCGACCCGCTGATGCGTAAGATGCGTGCTTCTTACTATCTGTTAGGTGCAATGCTGGGTCGTTTCCGTTCTGCCATTGCGGCGATGCCCGGCGGTTGCTGGTTTGGCCCCAGACCCATTGATTTGCACTTAAAAGGTTTTGAGGCTATGGGCGCTGTGGTTAACCAAAAAGGTGATTCCATTATGGCCAAGGCAGAAACCCTTAGCGGTGCAAACATTTATCTGGATGTTGTCAGCGTTGGTGCGACCATCAATATTATGCTGGCTGCGGCACTGGCCGAAGGTCAGACCGTGATTGAAAATGCGGCAAAAGAACCTCACATTGTTTGTGTGGCAGAATTTTTAAATGCTATGGGCGCCAAAATTAAAGGTGCCGGTACCGACAGAATTAAAATCACCGGTGTTAAAAGTTTATCCGGTGGCGCTTATTCCATTATTCCCGATCAGATTGAAGCCGGCACATTTATGGTTGCGGCGGCGGCGACGGGCGGTGATGTTCTGGTGAAAAACGTAATTCCCGAACATATGGATTCCATTAGTGCCAAGTTGATTGAAATCGGTGCTAAAATTACAGAATTTGACGATGCCATCCGTGTAGAAGGTGCGCCTTCATACAAGGATGTGAAAATTAAAACCCTTCCGTATCCCGGTTTCCCCACAGATATGCAGCCCCAGTTTGTGACGCTGCTCACAACAGCAAAAGGCATGAGTCAGGTAACCGAGGGTGTTTGGGATAACCGCTTCCAGTATGTTGGCGAACTGATTCGTATGGGTGCCAACATCCGTGTTGACGGTAAAAACGCTTTCATCACAGGCATTGACCAGTTAGAAGGTGCGCCCGTTCGCGCAACAGACCTCCGCGGTGGTGCGGCTATGGTTATTGCAGGTCTGATGGCAAACGGTACAACGGAAATCACCGAGATTGTCCACATTGACCGTGGTTATGACAATCTGGTTGAAAAATTCAAAAACTTAGGTGCGGAAATTTACCGCGAAGATAATTAGTTAATTCCCCAGAACGCTTGCAGAGCTCACATAGGCGCGCGGGACAATATATGCGTGAGCAGAAAGGTTAGGAAAAAAGAATGAAAAGTTGTAAAATTATGTTAGCCGGTTTCGGCGGACAGGGTATTTTGTTTGCCGGCAAGGTATTAGCATATGCAGGTTTAAAGGCAGAACGTGAGGTTTCTTGGCTTCCGTCTTATGGCCCTGAAATGCGTGGTGGTACCGCAAACTGCAGCGTTGTTATCTCCGAAAAGCCTGTTGGCTCTCCGATCATCCCCAATCCGGATGTTCTGATTGCTATGAACAGACCTTCTTTGGATAAATTTGAAAAAACATTGCCCGCAGGCGGCATTATCATCGTTGACAGTTCTATGGTAAACCGTGAAGTAGAACGCGACGATGTAACCGTTGTTAAAATTCCTGCTCGTGAAATTGCAATGGAAAATGATCTGGGCAATTTAGGCAATATGATTATCGTTGGCCGTCTGATTAAGGAAACCGGTCTTTACACTATGGATGAACTCAAAGCAGGTTTGGAAAAGAGTATCCCTGCTTCCAAACAGGCACTGTATGAAAAGAACGTTAAAGCCATTGAACTGGGTTTTGACTACGAATAAGACATTCAAGACTTCCAAAAACGAAAAAGGGGTGGCATGATGGACCGTGTTGTTTTAGTTGTTGATGACGAAAAACCGATTCTTGACATTCTGAAATTTAATTTAGAAAAAGAGGGATTTACCGTGCTGGGTGCCGGTGACGGTGAAATGGGTTTAAACCTTGCCTTAACCGAAAATCCCGATTTAATTCTGTTAGACATTATGTTGCCGAAGTTAGACGGCTTTGATGTTTGCAAACGAATCCGCGAAAAATCCAACGTACCCATTATTATGATTACAGCCCGCGAAGAAGAGGTTGACAAGGTATTGGGTTTAGAACTGGGCGCGGATGACTACATAACAAAACCCTTCAGTATCCGCGAAGTAATGGCGCGCGTAAAAGCCAATATGCGCCGCTTTGCAGGAGATACAAAGGAAGAATCTGCACCGCAGGATATCATTAAAGCAGCCCCCGACCTTTTGATTAACACCACAAAATATGAGGTTATCAAAAACGGTCAGGTGCTGGATTTGACTTTGCGTGAATACGAACTTTTAAAATATCTGGTTGAACAGCCCAATCGCATTTTCTCCCGTGAAGCGCTCCTTTCTAACGTTTGGGGCTATGAATTTTACGGTGATGTGAGAACGGTTGACGTAACGGTTCGTCGTTTGCGTGAAAAGTTAGAAAACGATTCTTCTAATCCCACTTATATTTTAACCAAACGTGGTGTGGGTTACTATTTTAACAAAATCACCGAGTAAAAAAGGGTAGGTCGATGGGGTATGTTTAAAGGTCTGCAATGGAAAATTGTAATGATTTTTGTGCTGATGGTTATGGCGATTATGAGCGTAGCCGGCACGTTTTTGGTTTTATCCGTTACCAATTCTTATTATAATTTATTTGCAGATGAAATGGACTCCATTTTCACTGAATCCTTTATTGAACAGGTCCAGACCGGTGCCGCCGCAAGCGATGAAACCTATGTAACGCAGGTTATGTCGGCTTATATGGCGCGTATGGGTATTGACTCTTACCGAAATTACTATGTCATTGACGGAAAATCAGGACAGGTTATTGATAGTTCCGCTCCTGTGGGTGATGATTTTTCAACACAAACCCCCAACTATATTATGGCTATGTCCGGTCAGGTGGGTCGCAAGGTGAGCCCTGCGGCATCCATGATGGACTATGCAGTTCCTGTTTCCGGTAGCGGATTTTCTTATATCATCTACGTGCGGGATACAATGCAGGAGTTAACCACCGTTATTCAAAAGATTTTCGGTATTATTCTGCAGGCCCTGCTTTTAGGCGTTTCCATTTCACTTCTGATTGGTTATTTTCTCTCCCGTACCATCACAACGCCTATCAAGAATTTGACCAATAAGGCACAGCATTTGGCAGAGGGTGAATTCGGCAATAAAATTGAAGCTAAGTCCGATGATGAAATCGGTACGCTGACTGATACTTTCAATGATATGTCTTCCAAACTGCAGGAAGCGATGCTTCAGATGTCAACGGAGAACAACAAAATTGAAGCTATTTTGGAAAATATGACCGATGGCGTTATGGCTTTTCAAACTGACGGTAAGCTCATTCACATCAACGCCACCGCCCGTAAAATGCTCTCGCTTGAGGAAGATGAAGAGATTGAATTCGATTCCTTCTTTGAAAAACAGAATGCAGATATCCGCCTGGGCGACTTATTATATTTAGAAGATAATCGCTATATGGAGCGAGATATTGACCTAAAAGAAGTTTCCATCAAGGCAAGTTTCGTTGTCTTTGAAGATGAACTGGATAACACGGGTAGCGTTTTGGTTGTGCTTCACGATATTACCCGTCAGGCAAAACTGGAAATGGCACGTCGTGAGTTTGTGGCAAATGTCTCTCACGAACTCAGAACGCCTCTGACCACGGTTAAGTCCTATGCGGAAACGCTGATTGACATGGCAGAGGGCACAGATTTCCCCGTTACCTTTATTCACACCATCGTAAACGAAACCGACCGTATGACAAGGCTGGTTAAAGACCTTCTGGTGCTGTCGAGCCTCGAACAGTCTGACCAACTCAAAAAAAGCGTTTTCGATATGAAAGTGTTGCTTTCTGACGTGGTTGACACCATGGGGCTTGTTGCCAAAGAGCAGGGTCACAGACTGACGCTGAAAACAAAAGGCAACTTTGAAGATTTCTATGGCGACCGTGACCGTTTAGAGCAACTTTTATATAACATTATTTCCAACTCTATTAAATACACGCCCAACGGTGGCAAGATTGAAGTGTTTGCCGAACGTATCTTTAACAGTATTTATATTAAGGTAAAAGATACAGGTATCGGTATCCCTGAAAAAGATTTAGGACGTATCTTTGAACGTTTCTACCGCGTTGATAAGGCAAGAAGTCGTGAAAAGGGTGGTACAGGTCTTGGTCTTGCGATTTCCAAGGGCATTGTGGAAAACCACGAGGGCACCATTTCTATTGATAGTGTGCTCCATAAGGGTACAGAAGTTAGCATTTCTTTACCGGTTTTTCCCCCTGAAATTGATGAATAAGAAAGAAAATGTTTCAAAAAATGTAAATGGAACATAATCTTTCTGTAACACGTTTGTAAAAAACGTATGATATAATGTGTATACAAATCATGAAAAAATGTCCGTTTTTCGATAAATCGGACTTGATTGTTTGAGTTTGACTGCATAGGAGGTGTTGATCATGACTAGGAAGCAATCAGTTTACAAATTGATAAAATCCGCAGTGGCGTTTGTTCTGCTTCTCTGCATGGTAGCCATGAGCGTGCCTGCTTTTGCTGCAGCACCCGATGTGTTATCTGCTGAAGTGAGTTCAACCGCAGAAGGTCTTGTTACACTTAAAGCACCTGAGCAGCTGATAACCTCAACCAACAACAAAAAGTTGCCGATTTCCGCAACGGCACCTCAGGGCGCATTGGTTTCTGTATATCGCTACAATTATTCTACCGGCGCCTACCATAAAATCACCAACGGTGAAGTGCCGCTTGAAGCAGTGGTTGGTTCAACAATGTTGTTTGCCGGTCAGGTAGATCTGAATTCCGGTGCAAACAAATTCTTAATCCGTGGCGCTATGGACGATTCAACTTACACAGTGGTTAAGTTTGAAGTGAATGTGCTGAGTGAAGGATTTATGGACAGGATTAAGGGTATTATCAGCAGTATCTTTAATTAATTGTAACATTGTGTAAAGATGGGGCGTCTCGGTGGTTTTCGTCCGAAGGGATTGAAAACGACGGATGTCCCATTTTACGTTATTATGACTAAATTCCTGCCGAAAAGGCAGAAGACGGGGAGGCAAGGTTATGTTCAAAAAACACATTCAAAATATAATGCTTGTTGTCTCTGTTTTTGTTGCCTTTATTTTGGTATATCAGATTTGGTCCAGTCGTTATTTCCGTCCCAGCGGACAGGAGAATCTGCTTTCGGGCCTTGGCAGAAGTATTTTAAACCCCATCATCAGCTTGTTTGATGGCACCAATGAAGCCGATTTTTCCGAAAATCTGCAAACGCTTTTAAAACCCGAAAAAATCGTTTTAAACAGTGCGGGCAAACGCCTTGTTTATACAGATGGTTCAGAGAACTATCGCAAAGTCAGAAACTTATCGGTCGATATGGTTGCGGGCGCTATGGAAGGGGACTATACGTTAAAATCCCGTGAGACCGTGGATGAAGAGGCCTATTTATCGGCCTTGAAAGGAAAATCCATTTATGTGGATTATGGTAAGGCCAGCGACTTCCGCTTGTTGTCTTATGGTATTTGCGGCAAGGAGAAAACCCGCTTCAGCGATGATCTGTCTGTTGTCAGTGGCTATGTTATTGGTTTACACGATGGTATTTTAAATGATATATCTCTTTACTTTAAGGATGAAAAAAGCGGTACGTTTTATCGCTATATGATTGAAGCGGATAAAACGGAATTGACAAAAGAAATGGATGAAATGATGGAAAAGGAAGCAGGCGGCACGAACTCCTATTCCTTTGAACTCAATTTCCATAAAGAGCAAGACGGAGCCGCTACCAAAGTTTTGTTTGACCCGATGCTCCTGATCGATCTGGCGCCTGCAGCAAAGCCAGCAGTGGAACATATCGGCGATGATGAAGGCAGAAGACTGCTCAGTGACGGAACGGTTGAATCCATATTGGATGCCTTTTCCATTAACAACCGTACCATGCGAAAATATACGGATTTAAACGATGCCCGTGTATTTGTGGAAAACAATGCAACACTCACGCTCTATCCCGAAGGTATGCTGGTGTATCAGACGGTACCCGGCGGTCGTGGCTTTGATTTAACGGGTGGTGCTAATGTTTCGGGCTACGATGTATATGATGCAACAGCAGATGCTGTTAATTTCGTAGAAACGCTTTGCCGTAAAATTGCACCGGGTGTGTTTGATAAACTGGTTATCAGCAGTGACCTGGTTGAAAATGCGGATAAACAAGGGGCTTATCGCATTTGCTTTGACTATGCTTTAAACGGAACGAGGGTTTGCTCAGAGGTCAACGGAACAGCCCACCACACCATTGAAATTGAGATTGAAAACGGTTCCTTAAAATCGTATCGTCAATGCATCGGTTCTTACGATGAAACCAATGAGATTGTGCAACTGGTGCCCATGATTCAGGCGGCGGATTTGCTTGTTGATAAACTGCATACAGGCAAAGAACCGTTATTTATTAAATCGATGAAACCCTGTTATGTAGAAAATGAAGCGGGCAAGCTAGAACTTGTCTGGTGTGCTTTGGTGGATAACCAAGAGCATATCATCAGATAAAAGAGGAGGTGCCATATGAACTGGGGACGAGCCAAGACAATTTTAATTATGTTGTTTCTCTGTGTGGATATTTTTCTGGCAATTGTCTTGATGCAAACCAGAGCAAATGTCAGCACCTTATCAGAAGAAACCGTTGCCGCAACGGTACACGTTTTGGAAAAACATAACATCTCCCTTGATGCTTCTGCCATTCCCGAAAAACGTGTGGCAAACCGTAACGTGATTATGCGAAACCACTTCGACGATCCCGTTGCAGTGGCGAAAAAAATGTTGGATGAATTTACAGTTCAAAAAGCAGATGAGGCAAAGGTTGACTATCAGTTTGAAAGCGAAGAAGCCTTTTTAAAAGTTTCCGAAGCCCGTTTTTATTACAGTAAACTGAAAAAAAGAGAACCGTATAAAACGGGGAACGAACCATCCCCTGACTCTATGGCGGGCAAAGTTCTGAACGAACTTTCCAAACTGGGCTTTGATAAAAAAGAAATGGTGATTACAAACGCCCGTTTTGAAAACGGTATCTATCACTGTTATGTTCTGCCAACCTACGATGAAGCCAGCATTTATGGTATTAAAATGCAAGTGACAGCAGACAGACAGGAACTTTTACACATTGAAGGCAGTTGGTTTAGCCCTGAGGGAACAGACCGATACGACAGTGAATCCTTGCTGGATATCACATCTGTTCTGACTGCGATGGTCTATCGTGATGATTTCCGCGGCATGAACATCAAGGGTCTTGAAGCCGCATTTTATGCAGGGGGCGACTATTTGCAGAGTCGAGAAATCGAAGCGGTGCCTGTGTATGTGGTAACAACCGAGTCGGGCAGAATTTTCTTCGATGGCCGAACAGGCAATGAAATCAAACCGGAATAGTAGAAACAGAGAGGTACAAAGATGTTAGTAGATATTGCTGAAATTAAAATTAAATCAGGTAACGGTGGCAATGGTCTCGTTTCCTTCCATCGTGAAAAATACGTGGCTGCAGGTGGCCCCGATGGTGGCGATGGCGGTCGTGGTGGCGATGTTATCTTTATGGCAGACAGTCGTCTTTTAACCCTGATGGACTTTCGTTATAAAAGAGAATATAAAGCAGAAAACGGTGGCGATGGTCGCGGCAAAAAATGCTTTGGTAAAAACGGTGAAAATATGATTATCCGTGTGCCTGTTGGCACACTCATTAAAGATGCGGAAACCGATAAACCCATCGCTGATTTAAACCACGATGGCGCGCAGTTTGTGGCGGCTCGTGGCGGTAACGGTGGCTGGGGTAACGTTCATTTTGCAACCCCCACCCGTCAGGTGCCTAAGTTTGCAAAACCCGGTCAGCGTGGTGTTGAAAGACGCATCAAACTAGAACTGAAACTGCTGGCTGACGTGGGTCTGGTTGGTTTCCCCAATGTGGGCAAATCCACACTTTTATCTGTTGTTTCAAGTGCACGCCCGAAAATTGCAAACTATCATTTCACAACGCTGGAACCTAACCTTGGCGTTATCTCCGTTGGCGAGGGCGATAGTTTCGTGATGGCAGACATCCCCGGTATCATCGAAGGTGCCAGCGAAGGCGCAGGTCTAGGTCACGAATTTTTGCGCCACATTGAGCGAACAAGACTTTTGTTGCACCTTGTGGATGTGTCCGGCATTGAGGGCAGAAATCCCATCGAAGATTTTGATACCATTTGCGAAGAAATGGCAAAATATAATCCTCTGCTGGCTGAAAAACCGCAGATTGTTGTTGCAAACAAAACCGATATCGTCACCGATCCCGAGGCCTATGAGGCCTTTAAAAAGGAAATGGAAGACCGTGACCTTTTGCTGTTTGAAATCTCTGCGGCAACAGGGCAGGGTACCCGCGAACTGATGGCTTTTGCCTCCGGTTGCTTAAAAGAACTGCCCATTCCCGAGCAGGTGGTTTACGAAGATACTGCTTTGGAAGAAAATGATACAGAACTTTCCTTTACCATTGTTCGCGAGGGCGAAGCGTATCGTGTGGAAGGCAGTCGCGCCGAATACATTGTGAATCACACCAACTTCTCCGATTACGAATCTCTCCAGTTCTTCCAGCGTTCGCTCCGTGACCACGGCATTATTGATGCTTTGGAAAAATCGGGCATTCAGGAAGGCGATTTGGTTCGCATGGAAGATTTAGAGTTTGAATTTGTACACTAAGGAGAACCTTATGAATCATATCAGTTTACCGTCTCCGGCGAAAATTAACTTATGCCTTTCTGTGTTAGGCAAACGCCCCGACGGGTATCATACCATTGAAAGTTTAATGCAAACCCTCGATTTTGGCGATACGGTTTATATTGCCACGAGAGAGGATGATCAGATCATTCTGGCAAGCAACCGTGATGATTTGCCCTTGGATGAGGGCAATATTGCCTATCGTGCAGCGGCGCTGATGCGGGAGACCTACAACATCGAATGTGGGTTTACCATCGGTCTTGAAAAGCACATTCCCATTGCGGCAGGTCTTGCGGGCGGTAGTGGCAATGCGGCGGCGGTGCTCCATGGCATCAACCGTTTATGCGGTCTCAATCTGATGGCAGATGAACTGGCGGCACTCGGCTTAAAACTGGGCGCCGATGTGCCATTTTGCCTGTATGGTCGTCCGGCACTCTGTGAAGGCATTGGCGAAATCCTGACCCCTGCGGCAGGTCTTTCCGTTTGCTATGTGGTGCTGGTGAATCCCGGTACACAGGTATCAACAGGGCAGATTTATCAGAGTTTAGATAGCGGTGAGATGCCTCAGGCGGGCGATGTTCGTCGTTTGATTGGGGCACTTGAAAAGGGCTCTCTTTCGGACGCTTTTGGCGATATGGTTAATATGATGGAGCCTGCGGCAAAACAGTTCTGTCCGCAGATTCAGGACCTGATTGACGGGCTCTACAAGATGGGTGCAGACCACGCTATGATGAGCGGCTCGGGCGCCACCTGTTTTGGTATCTTTACCAAAAAGCCCGATGAAGAAGAAATGAAACGATTCTTTGGCGACAGTTTTGTGGCTATTGCCAAACCGATTCTGTAAAATAAAAAAGGTGAGTGGAATTTCCACTCACCTTTTTTTGATGTGTTTATTATTTCCTTGAATAGTTGGCTGTTAAGATTCCTGCACAAATCAGTACCAATGCAATCAAAAGATTCACGGGAGATACGTTACTCTGTTCTGAGAGCATCAGGTTGGAAAGCAGAACACCGAATACGGGAATGGTGAAGCAGTAAATGGTCACCTTAGAAACGGGATTGTGCTTTAAGAGAATGCCCCAAACCGCATAGGCAACAGCGGAGAGCAGGGATAAATAGAGTAAAACCAAAACAGCGGGTGCAGTCTGAATGGTTACGGTACCACCTAAAATGAGCCCCACAGCCACCATGAAGAGACCGCCGAAGAAGAACTGATAGCCGCTTAAAATAACGGGATCTTCATTGCTTGAATAACGCTTCATTAAAACAGAAGAGATGGCGTAGGCGATAGCGGAGAAGAGAACAAAGCAATCGCCGGTGAAGTTTAAGGTTAAATCAAGACCTTTTAAGTTGACTAAGATGATACCCGCAAAACCTAAAATGCAGGCAACGATTTTTTTAAAGGTGAGTTTTTCCTGTCTGAAAATCAGGCAGGCAATCAGGATGGAGAAAAAGGTGTTGGAGGCACTTGCCACCGTACCTTTAACGCCTGTTGTGTTGGACAAACCGATGTAAAAGAAAATGTACTGAATCACGGTCTGAAAACTTGCAATTTTGCTGATTGCGCCCCAACTGGTTTTCTTGGGGAACAAAAACTTTCTGCGACCAATGCTGTAAATCAAAACGGTCAGGATGCCCGCCAGCGTAAAGCGCAGACCTGCAAATAAAATGGTGGAGGGCACGTTGGCTACAGGGCGAGCCAGTTCGTAGCCGATTTTAATAAACGGTGTGGCACTGCCCCAAAGAGCACAGCAGAAAATGGCTAAAATGGCCACAAACCAGGGTTTTGTCAAAATGTTAGAATCGGTTTTCTTCATAGAATTTCACGCACTTTCTTATGTAATCTTCCTTGCTATTGTACCATACCCCGACAAATTTAGCAAGGGGGAGTTTTGGGTTGAAAAGAGAGGGGAAGTGTGGTATAATAAAATAGTAATTTGTTAGCTTTAATAGCGATATTATAGGAGTTGAATATATGGAAACAAAGAAATGCAGAAAATGTGGGGCATTCTATCTGGATGATATGGTGCAATGTCCGACTTGTGGGAAAAAGAATAATACAATAAATTCTAAAACTATTGCTATCGAACAACCATATCGAAATCATTTTGAATTGCAACAACAAAAACCGGTTGTTATTTGCCCATACTGTACTTCGAGTGATACTAAAAAGATAACCTCAACAGAAAAAGTAGTCAATATTGCTTTGTTTGGTATTTTTGGAAATAAGAGAAAACATCAATGGTATTGCAATAATTGTAAAAGTAATTTTTAGATATTTTCTTTAGAATCAATTTTGTTTTCTACAAAAATAGGAGGAGAACCACTATGAAAAAATTAATTTGTTTATTGTTAACGATGATTGTGCTGTGCTCTTGTTTAGTGGGCTGCGGCAAGGCAGATGATGAGCATTCCTTTGTGAAAATGACTCTGGAAGAAGGTTATTTCATCATTGAACTGTATCCTGAAGTGGCACCCAAGACAGTTAAACACTTTTTGGAAGTTGTTAAATCCGGTTACTATGAAGGTAAAGTGTTCCACCGTACCATCCCCGGTTTGATTCAGGGCGGTTCTTTAGATGGTTTCGGCGTTGGCGGCTCCGGCAGAACTGTTGTAGGTGAATTCACAGAAAACGGTTTTGAAAACAACTTAAAACATGAGCGTGGCGTTATCTCCATGGCCCGCACCAACGACCCCAACTCTGCCAGCGCACAGTTCTTTATTATGACCGCACCCCAGGACTATTTAGACGGTAAATATGCTACCTTCGGCAAAGTGGTGGAGGGCATCGAATATGCTGACAAAATCGCCGCTCGTGCTACCCGTGGTATGTACCGCGATGAAATCATCGATAAACCCGTTATCGTGAAAGCGGAAGTTCTGAAAAACTACACACCCGAAAAGGCCGCAGAATAAGTGATTTTGTCCAAAGAAATTGGGCAAAAGCGGATATTTTATGTTAATTAGAAGAAAAATTTTAAAAAAACAAAAATAATGCTTGCATATTTTGTTACAATATTGTAAAATGTATAGTGATAAATTATTAACAATACTTTTAGGAGGTTTTTTATTATGGCAGTAAAAGTAGGTATTAACGGTTTTGGTCGTATCGGTCGTCTGGCTTTCAGACAGATGTTCGGTGCAGAAGGTTACGAAGTTGTTGCAATCAACGACTTAACCAGCCCCAAAATGCTGGCTCATCTTCTGAAATATGACTCCGCTCAGGGTAAATACGCTCTGGCTGACACCGTTTCCGCTGGTGATGATTCCATCACTGTAGATGGCAAAACCATCAAAATCTATGCAGAAAAAGACGCTGTAAACATTCCCTGGGGCGAACTGGATGTAGACGTTGTATTAGAATGTACCGGTTTCTACACCTCTAAAGAAAAAGCTTCTGCTCACATCACTGCAGGCGCTAAGAAAGTTGTTATCTCCGCTCCCGCTGGTAACGACCTGCCCACCATCGTTTACAACGTAAACCACAACATTCTGACTAAGGAAGACAAAGTTATCTCTGCTGCTTCCTGCACAACTAACTGCTTAGCTCCCATGGCTAAAGCTCTGAACGACTACCTGCCCGTTGAAAGCGGTATCATGTCCACCATCCACGCTTACACCGGCGACCAGATGATTCTGGACGGTCCCCAGAGAAAAGGCGATCTGAGAAGATCCAGAGCAGGCGCAATCAACATCGTTCCCAACTCCACCGGTGCTGCTAAAGCTATCGGTCTGGTTATCCCCGAACTGAACTGCAAATTGATTGGTTCCGCTCAGCGTGTTCCCTCCCCCACCGGTTCTACCACTATCCTGGTAGCTGTTGTTAAGGGTGAAGCTACTGTTGAAGGCGTTAACGCTGCAATGAAAGCTGCTGCAAACGAATCTTTCGCTTACAATGAAGACGAAATCGTTTCTTCCGATATCATCGGCAGCCGCTTCGGTTCTATCTTCGATGCTACTCAGACCATGGTTATGAACATGGGCAATGGCTACTCTCAGGTACAGGTTGTTTCTTGGTATGACAATGAAAACTCCTACACCAGCCAGATGGTTAGAACCATTAAATACTTCGCTGAATTAGGCTAAGAAGTACCTTTCATAAGGTTTTAAGAAGCTCGCTTTTGCGAGCTTCTTTTTTTGTTCTAAAAATTGGCAGGCAGACTATCAAGAGAAAAATTGACAGATTGATTTTTTTGTGATACAATGAAAAAAAGTCGCTCGAAGGAGGGAAACAGAGAATGAAACAAAACTTTAAACGCTATGGTGTTGCCGCTTTGGTAGGGGTGCTTTTGCTCTCTGTTGGCCTGTACATTGTGGCTGTGGAGACAACCCAATACGTACCGGGTGATATTAATAATGACGGGGTGGTGGATACCGCTGATGTTATTACCTTGCGCCGATATTTAAACGGTGACAGCGATTTGGAATATCAGGAAATCGCGCTGGATATTAATAATGACGGCGCGGTGGATACGGCGGATGTTGGTTTGCTTCGTCAGGCCGTTGTAGGCGGTTTTGGCGTTGAACTGAAACCGAATATGCCGGAAGTGCCGCCGGTTGAGCCGGAAGAGCCCGCTGACAATACCCAGATGATTGCAAGACTCCGCTTGGTGACACAGGATATTACAGATAATAAGCTGAACTTTAAGATGGAAGAATCAGCGATGATGATGTATAACATCCAACTATGCGTAGATGAAATTCTTGCATTGTATGACAGTGTGGGCATCACCGAGGAAATCAACAAAGATTATTTAAAGAAGTATTACTGTGGTTATGAAGGCGCTTATGTTGACGTTGCCAAAGAATACTTTATGATTATCAAAAATGATGCTTCCAAAAAGGCGAAGTTCCAAGATGAAGTTGGCGATATGCGTGCCGGTACCATTAACTGGCTGTTAGAGGCTTTCGATGTGGATATATCTCAAATTAGATAAAAAAAGAGCCATTGCATTTGCAATGGCTCTTTTAATTTTTCTGTTATTCGGTTTTGGATGCTTTTAATAAGTCGCGGATTTCGGTTAAGAGTTCTTCTTGTGTGGGGCCTGCGGGTGCGGCTTCTTCAGCGGCAGCTTCCTCTTCCTGCTTTGCCATTAACTTAGCGGCTTTTTCTTTTGCCTTGGTAATCAGGCGAATCACCATATAAATAGAAAATGCGATGATTAAAAAGTCGATGATGTTCTGCAGAAAGTTACCGTATAAAATAGCGGCTTCGGGCTTGGTGGTAACGCCTTCTTCAATCACAGCAGGGGAGAGAACCCATTTGAGTTCTTTAAAGTCCATACCTGCGGTGAGGAAACCAAAGAAGGGCATAATGATATCATTCACCAGTGATGTTACGATTTTACCGAAAGCACCGCCGACAATAACGCCGACAGCCATATCGATAACGTTGCCTTTCATAGCAAATTCTTTAAAACCTTTAAACATTCGTATCTCTCCTTTATTTTTCAGCCCAGATGGACTGTACAATCTCTGTCATTTCGGCGAGGGTGTTTGCCGCAAAGGCACGGTTTTTGGCGGCGGCAGAGTGGGGCATGCCTTTTAAGTACCAAGCGATATGCTTGCGGGCCTCTAAAATGCCCTGATGCTCGCCTTTGTACTGAACAAGCAGTTCTAAATGTTTGAGTACGGTGTTCAACTTATCTTCGTTTGTGGCGGGGGTGTAAGTTCCTGTTTCAAAATAATCTTTGCATTGTGAAAATAAGAAGGGATTTCCCATAGCACCGCGACCAATCATAATGCTGTCGCACCCTGTTTCGTCCATCATTTTTTTGGCATCTTCGGGGGTGGAAATATCACCGTTGCCAATCACGGGGATGGACACTGCCTCTTTCACTTTGCGAATATATGCCCAATCGGCTTTGCCGCTGTAAAACTGCTCTCTTGTGCGGGCGTGAAGCGTGACGGCTGCCGCGCCTTCGGCTTCTGCAATCTGCGCTAATTCTACGCAGTTGACGGAAGTATCATCCCAGCCCAAGCGGAACTTAACGGACAGGGGAACAGATAATTCCTGCACGGTGGCACGGAGCACAGCCTGTGCCAGCTCTAGGTTTCTGCCCAGTGCCGCACCATCGCCATTTGATACGATTTTTGGCGTGGGGCAACCCATATTCAAATCAATTGCCACAGCGCCCATCGCTTGCACTTTGGCGGCAGAGCGGGCAACAATGTCCGGCTCACAGCCGAAGAGTTGCACAACGAGTGGTGCTTCCTCCGGCTCGGTTTTTAAGAGCATATTCGTTTTTTTATCCTGATAGGCAATGCCTTTGGCACTGACCATTTCTGAAACAACCATATCGGCGCCGAAACGCTTGCAAATCAAACGGAATGCAAGGTCTGTCACGCCTGCCATGGGTGCTAAGAAAATCTGATTACGATAGTTCACGATTTTTCTCCCAATTTTATTTGAGGGCTTCTTTTGCAACGTTTACAGCATCTTCCGAAATGTTGCAACGAAGCAGGTAAATAGGCACATTTTCAACCAAGCGGCAGATGAAATCCATATTCTTTTCAGCAAGTTCGGGAATGGAGGGTTTAATCACCGCATCCAGCAGCTGCCAAACTGCATCTAAAGGATTCATGGGCGTGAGAGAACAGGTTTCGGCACGCTCAATGAAAATCAGCGCCTTCATAGGCACACGCATATTTTTGTGAATGGTGTTTTTGCCGCTCCAGGGTGCACCGTAAAGATAGGGGACACCATCTTCAAAACGGATGATGGGTTTATCGTCGTTAACGATAACGGTACCGGGCACGTGCTTGAGCCACAAGCCCGTGTGGGTGGATTTACCTGTGCCGGAGGGCGCCGAAAAGAGCAGACCCTTGTTATCCACCGCCATGGACGAGGAGTGCACAATGGCACCGTCATGCACCAAAAAGGCGGCGCACAGAATATCCTGCATCAGATTGTAAGCACGGGGGTCGTCTTTTTCCAGCTTCAAGTATTCAGCGGGGCAGAGGTAGAGATCCACATTGCGAAAATCTTTATCTGCCACCATCATGTTATAAATTTCGTCGCAATATTCAACAACTTTGTCGTAGAACAAAAAGCCGCCGTCTTTAGTGTGGCACCAATGACGTTTGTTGACCTCTGCCACCAGCGTTGTGCCCTCGGGCACCTGCATATTCACGCAATCTCTGTGGACGGTGATGGTAATGTCAGGGCTATCGGTAGGCTCGGTTTCATAAAAAGACAGTTGATGAAACGCGTTGTCATTATAGTTATTTTCGGTCTTAATTGTCAGACCACCGATTTTATAAAAAAGAGACATTTGTATCCCTCCCTATCTCTCTTATTTTACCACGAAAAAAGCGGCTCTGTCAATATACTGTTTTTTTAGACAAAACTCTAAACTAAAGGTGCTTTGGGGGTTGTTTTTTAGGTAAAACTATGTTACAATGTAATATAAGTATGATATAAGGGGAGAGACTGTTGGCTAACGTATTTGACATTTTGAAAGAAAGAGGTCTGATTGCACAGACCACACATGAAGATGAAATCCGCGAATTATTAGGTCGCGAAAAGGTGACCTTTTATATTGGTTTTGACCCTACTGCAGATAGTCTGCACGTAGGTCATTTCCTGCAGATGGTTGTTATGCGTCACATGCAGGATGCAGGCCATCGTCCCATCGCGCTGGTTGGCGGCGGCACCGGTATGGTTGGTGACCCCTCCGGCAGAACCGATATGCGTCAGATGATGACGGTTGAAACCATCAACCATAACTGCGAACGCTTTAAAAAGCAGCTTTCTACCATTGTTGACTTTTCCGAAGGTAAAGCCATTATGGTAAACAATGCTGATTGGCTGAGAAACTTAAACTATATCGAATTTTTGCGTGATATCGGTTCTTGTTTCTCTGTTAACGAAATGCTTCGCGCAAAATGTTTCCAGACCAGACTTGAAAAAGGTCTTTCTTTCATTGAGTTTAACTATATGCTCATGCAGAGTTATGACTTTTTACAGCTCTATAAAGAATATGGCTGTCAGATGGAACTGGGCGGTGACGACCAGTGGAGTAACATCTTAGGCGGTATTGACCTTGTTCGTCGTAAGGAAAACAAACAGGTTTACGGTATGACCTTTGCCCTTCTGACCACTTCTGACGGTAAGAAAATGGGTAAAACCGCAAAAGGTGCTCTGTGGCTGGATCCTGAAAAAACCACACCTTATGAATTCTATCAGTACTTCAGAAACGTGGGTGATGATGATGTTATCCGTTGCCTGAAACTGATTACCTTTGTGCCTATGGACGAAATTAACCGTCTGGCAAAACTTGAGGGTCAGGAACTGAACGAAGCAAAACGTATCCTGGCTTACGAAGTAACCAAACTTGTACACGGTGAAGAAGAAGCGAAGAAGGCAATGGATACTGCAGAATCTCTCTTCAGTGCTAACAAGAGTGCAGAAAATATGCCCACCACAGAACTCAGCCTGACCGAAGCAGAATACGGTCTTTTAGACGTTATGCTGGAAGCAAAACTGATTCCTTCAAAGGGCGAAGGACGCAGATTGATTCAGCAGGGTGGCGTTTCTGTTAACGATGAAAAAATCACCGATGTGGCTTATATGCTCTCCGCCGATAGTCTCCGTGAAGGCGTGATTATCAAAAAGGGTAAGAAAGTGTACCACAGAGTAATTGGTCAATAATTAAATCAAGAACTTTAGCGCCCTGATTTTCGGGGCGCATTTCTCTATAATGAATCGGGCAGAGGAGTGATAATATGCCGATTAAAATCCCCAACGAGCTTCCCGCAACCAAAACATTAACGGAAGAAAATATTTTCGTCATTACGGAAACCCGTGCGCTGACGCAGGACATTCGTCCTCTTAAAATTGCAATTTTAAACTTAATGCCCACAAAAATTGCAACGGAGACACAACTTGCCCGTCTTTTGGGTAACTCTCCCTTGCAGGTGGAACTGACACTTTTGCAAACAGAAACATATAAACCCAAAAATGTGAACGAAGAACACATGTTGGCCTTTTATAAAACCTTTGCCGAAGTGGAACATGAAACCTTCGACGGTATGGTGATTACAGGTGCGCCTGTTGAACAGATGCCTTTTGAAGAAGTGGCTTACTGGGATGAACTGTGCCGCATTTTTGAATGGACCAAAACCCACGTTACCAGTACATTCCACATTTGCTGGGGTGCACAGGCAGGTCTTTACTATCATTATGGTGTGAATAAGCAGCCTTTGCCGGAAAAACTCTTCGGCGTGTATCCTCATAAGGTGGAGCATAAGTCTTCTATCTTGTTCCGTGGCTTTGATGATGTGTTTTATGCGCCTCATTCCCGCCACACCACCATTTCCCGTGAGGATGTGGAAAAGGTACCGGAACTGAAAATTCTGTCTTCTTCTGAAGAGGCAGGACTTTATGTCATCAGTACAGAACGTGGTCGTCAGATTTTTGTAACGGGACATTCTGAATATGATGCGGGCACGCTCCGCAATGAATATGTGCGCGATGTGGAAGCAGGTCTTCCCATTGAAGTGCCCAAGAACTATTTCCCCGATGATGATCCGCAGAAAGAGCCTTTGGTAACTTGGAGAAGTCACGCCAACCTGTTATATTCCAACTGGCTGAACTACTTTGTGTATCAGGTAACGCCTTACGATATCTCTCAAATCAAATAAGACAAAACCCATCTGCTTCGGCAGGTGGGTTCTTTTTTGCATATTCCGGCAGAAATAGGGCAAACTGTCAGTAGAAAGCAAAGGAGGGATACAATGGTTGAACAAGATACCATTAAACTGTTAAGGGAGTGCGATGCAGGTATTCAGATGGGTGTTGCATCCATTGAAGATGTGTTGCCCAAGGTAAAAAGTGAAGAACTGAAAAACATTCTGCGCACAGCAGAAGAAGACCACAAGAAACTTGACAAAAAACTCAGAGAACTGCTAGATGAATATCACGATGCGGGCAAAGACCCCAATCCTATTGCGCAGGGCATGTCTTGGATGAAAACCATGGGCATGATGATGCTGGATCATTCAGATGCTACCGTTGCCGATTTGATGACAGATGGCTGTAATATGGGTGTTAAGTCTTTGTCTAAGTATTTGAATCAGTATGCGGCGGCAGATGAAAAATCAAAAAACATCACAAAAGATTTAATCAGTTTAGAAGAAAAAATGGCGGTCGCTATGCGTGATTATCTGTAAAAAAATACGCATAAGAAAAGGGTGCGTTTCATCGAAAAAACGCACCCTTTTTTGTGCAAGTTTTAAAGAGAATTATCCTTGATTATTTGACAGTTTTATGATATAATATATTCTGCGTGTTTTTCGCCGCAAATATAGAATTTTTGATTCCGAAAACAAGAAGAATTTTTACATATTACTGGGGGATTTATCGTCATGAATGCACAACTTTCATTAATCTGGAACGGTGCTTTAAAAATTTTAAAGGAAATGCCTGAAATCAGCAAAACAGGCTATGAACATTGGATTGAACCTTTGCTGCCCGTTGGGATGACAGAGGAGGCAATCTATTTAAAAGTGCCCACAGAACTGCATTTTGAGATTGTTAAGTCCATGCATTTTGATGCGATTTGTGAAGCGGTGAAAGCTTCTTCCGATAAACCGTATGTTGTTAAACTGCTTGACTATAACGAAGCACTTCCGTCAGAATTGGAATATACGGTTACATATGACGGTCGTGACGAAAATATAAAAACCTTAAATCCCAAATATACCTTTGAATCTTTTGTTGTGGGCGAGGCCAACAAACTGGCTCATGCGGCATCTCAGGCGGTTTCCGAACGTCCTGCCGATGCATTTAACCCCTTGTTTATTTACGGTGGTCCCGGTCTTGGTAAAACCCATTTGGTGCAGGCCATCGGTAACCGCATTAAAGAGAACAATCCTGCGGCTAACGTGCTCTATGTTACCAGCGAGATTTTCACTAACGATTTTATCAACACCCTGCTGAATGGACAAACTGTTGAATTTCGTAACAAATACAGAACTTGTGATGTACTGATTATCGACGATATTCAGTTTATCTCCGATAAGGAACAGACACAGGTTGAATTTTTCCATACATTCAACACTCTGTACGAAGCCAACAAACAGCTCATTATCACCTCTGACCGTCCGCCCAAGGAAATCAAGAAACTGGAAGAGAGAATGAAAACCCGTTTTGAATGGGGCTTGATTGTTGACATTAAACAGCCGGATTTGGAAACCCGCGTGGCAATTTTAAAGAAAAAAGCCAGCGAAGCAAACTTTGAGGTTTCCGATGACATTCTGTTCTATATTGCCGAACATTTAAAATCGAATATCCGTAATCTGGAGGGCGTTTTAAAACGCTTGACAGCGTACAACGTTTTATTGGGTCGCCCCATTACGATGCAACTGGCCGATGAAGCGATTAAAGAGTTTTTAAGCGTTTCCAATGACCCTCATGTGAACACAGAATACATTCTGTCCATCGTGTCTAACTATTTTGGCGTAACATCCGATGAAATTCTGTCCACAAAGCGTACTCAGGAAATTTCCTATGCGCGCCATATTGCGATGTACTTAATGCGTGAATTCACCGGTCAATCCCTGCCGAAAATCGGTCAGGAACTGGGCGGCAGAACACATGCTACGGTATCTAACGGTATCAATAATATTAAAAACGATATGGAAACGAATGAAGATACCAAAAAGATTGTGGAAGAATTGATTGCTAACTTAGAAAACAGACAGTAACAGGTGAAATTATGCAAGTTGAAATTACAACGGAATTTATCAAATTAGACCAGCTGATTAAATTTGCCGGTCTTTGTATGACCGGTGGCGAAGCCAAGGAATTCATTCAGGCAGGCGGCGCGCTGGTCAACGGTGAGGTTTGCACTATGCGCGGTAAAAAAATCTATCGCGGCGATGTTGTGACCTTGCTTTTAGAAGATGAAGATTTAGAACTGATAGTGGAGTAAAACGATGCACATCAAAAGTTTGAGTCTGCAGAATTTCCGCAGCTATGAGATGCAAAACTTAAGCTTTGATTCCGGAACCAATATCTTTTGCGGCAACAATGCACAGGGCAAAACCAATCTTTTGGAAGCCCTCTATTTGTTCAGTATGGGTAAATCGTTTCGGACAACACAGGATGCAGATTTGATTCGCTTCGGTGCGGATTATACCAAGGCATCTTTAGTTTTTTGCGACCGTATGCGGGAGCACACCTTAGAGATTATTATTCTGCCTAACAAGAAAAAGCAGATTAAGATTAACGGTGTTACCATCAGTCGATTAAGCGAACTGGTGGGCAAACTCAATGTGGTTTTGTTTTATC
>JAZOLH010000057.1:0-22951 GCA_045652815.1 Clostridia bacterium | reverse complement strand
TTTTCTAACGGTGAAATTATGCACCTTTTTGCGCTTCCAAGTATGCTCAGGGTCAAAGATTTCGTAGGGTACGGTTTCGTCAATTTCCTCATCAAACAGGGTCATAACATCGGCAATGGCCTCACCTGTTTCATTGGAATAGAGGCGATGCACCTGCTTAAAGCCGGGGTTTGTAATCTTGGCGGTGTTTTCGCTGATTTTGATTTTCGGAATAATTTCACCGTCTGTTTCCACAGCCGCCAGTTTATAAACGCCGCCGAAAACGGGCTCAGAGCGGGAGGTAATCAAACGCTCGCCAACGCCGAACATATCAATTTTTGCACCCTGCGCCAATGTATCACGAATGATGTATTCATCCAGCGAGTTAGAGGCGGTGATGGTGCAATCGGGAAAACCTGCATCATCCAGCATCTTGCGGGCCTTTTTGGAAAGATAGGTAATATCGCCCGAGTCGATACGGATGCCGCGGGGACGGAATCCCTGAGGCACAATCACTTCGTTAAACACGCGGATGGCATTGGGGATACCGGATTTTAACACATTATAAGTATCCACAAGCAGAATACAGTTATCGGGATAGGTTTCCGCATAGGCGCGGAAAGCATCATATTCAGAATCAAACAGCTGCACCCAGCTGTGCGCCATAGTACCAAGGGCGGGGATGCCGAACTGGCGGTCGGAAATAGCGCAAGCCGTTCCCGAACAGCCGGCAATATAAGCAGCACGGGCACCATAGATGGCACCGTGATACCCCTGCGCACGACGGGAGCCAAATTCCATAACCGCTCTTCCTCCTGCCGCACGGACAATGCGGTTTGCCTTGGTGGCAATCAGAGATTGGTGGTTAATGGTAAGTAGCAGCATAGTTTCAATAAGCTGTGCTTCAATAATGGGGCCACGAACGGTTACAATGGGCTCCATGGGGAAAATGGGTGTGCCTTCGGGCATCGCCCAGACATCACAAGAAAACTCAAAATTTGCAAGGTAAGAAAGGAACTGTTCATCAAAGATGCCACGACCGCGCAGATATTCAATATCCCCTTCATCAAACTTTAAGTTTTTGATGTATTCAATTAACTGTTCCACCCCTGCCATAATGGCAAAACCGCCATCATCAGGCACCTTGCGGAAGAACATATCAAAATAAGCAATTTTGTCCTTATAACCTTTCTCAAAATAACCGTTTGCCATAGTGAATTCATAAAAATCCGCCAGCATGGTCAAATTCAGTTTTTCAAGCATGTAAAAGCCCCCTAAAAAGTCTTTCTTAATGCCTATTTTACGCTATTTTCAAGGCAAAGTCAACCCAAAATAATCAAAAACTTTATTGAATTTCAGGGTCTCTGTTTCACCGAAAAATCCCGACTCGCATAGAATGAAATAACAACACTTTTGCGAGGGATTTTCATGACATTTTCTTCACTGGCTCACTTGCCCATCGGCAAGACATCTTACATAAAAAATCTACACGCCGAAGGTCCTCTTAAAAGACGACTTTTAGATATGGGTTTTGTGCAAAACACCCCTGTTACCTGTCTGTTTGAAAGTCCCTGCGGCGGCATGCGGGCTTACCGTCTCCGTGGGACGGTGGTAGCGCTCCGATGCGAAGATGCACTGACAATTACAATCGGCGAGGAGGACTGTTATGGCAGGTGAAAAACAAACAAAAAACAGCATCACCGTAGCGTTGGCAGGCAACCCAAACGTGGGGAAAAGCACGGTGTTCAACCACCTGACAGGGCTTCGGCAACACACGGGCAACTGGCCGGGCAAAACTGTGGAATCTGCCCGCGGAGACTATACATATAAAGGAAAAACCTACCATATTGTTGATATCCCCGGCACCTATTCGCTCTTGCCCCACTCCCCTGAGGAAGAAATCGCAAGGGATTTTATCTGCTCAGGAAAGGCAGATGTAACCGTAATCGTCTGCGATGCCACATCCCTTGCCCGCAACTTAAATCTGGTGTTGCAAACCCTAGAAATCACAGGGCGGGCAGTTTTGTGTTTGAACCTGATGGACGAAGCAAAGCGACTGGGCATTTCCATCAATGTCCGCAAATTATCCGAACGGCTCTGTGTGCCCGTTGTGCCTATGTGTGCCCGTAGCGGCAAGGGTTTTTCAGACCTATTGGAGCAAATTCGCCTGATGGCAAAAAAGAAAGAGGCTCTGCCTCTTAGCATACCCCAAACCGACACCACCGATTCCGAGCGGGATGCGGGTGCGGACATCTTTGACTTTGCCGACGCCATTTGCGCCGAGGTCGTCACCTTTGGAGATGGCCGCTCGGGGCTCCGTCAGGTAAAACTTGACCGACTGCTCACAGGCCCCCTGACAGGCATCCCCCTGATGATTCTTCTTTTGCTGTTTGTCCTTTGGCTCACCACCACAGGTGCCAACTACCCCTCCGCCCTGCTTTCCGCCCTGTTTACCAAGGCAGAAACACTCTTGTCTAACGGTCTCCTGGCTCTCAGTGCACCCTCTTGGCTCCACGATGCCTTAGTGCTGGGCGTGTTCCGTGTTTTGTCTTGGGTGGTAGCGGTGATGTTGCCGCCCATGGCCATTTTCTTCCCCTTATTTACCCTCTTAGAAGATTTGGGTTATCTCCCCCGCATTGCCTTTACGCTGGACGCAGGCTTTAAAAAATGTCACGCCTGCGGCAAGCAGGCGCTAACTATGTGTATGGGCTTTGGCTGTAATGCTGTGGGGGTCACAGGATGCCGCATCATTGATTCTCCCAGAGAGCAGATGCTCGCCATCTTAACCAACTGTTTTATGCCCTGCAACGGGCGGTTCCCGACGCTGATTGCTATGATTTCCATGTTCTTTGCAGTCGGCGGCGGGCAGATGTCCTCTCTTGGCTCTGCCGCACTTTTAACGGGTTTAATTGTTCTGGCGGTTTGCATCACTCTTCTTGTGTGCCGCTTGCTTTCTGCCACCCTGCTAAAAGGTGTGCCCTCTTCCTTTATTCTGGAACTGCCGCCCTACCGCAAACCCGAGATTGGTAAGGTGATTATCCGCTCTATGTTAGACCGCACCTTGTTTGTGCTGGGGCGTGCCGCATCGGTTGCCGCCCCAGCAGGACTCTTTATTTTCCTGATGGCAAACATCACCATAGGCGGCACATCCCTAATCACCCACGCCGCCGCCTTTTTTGACCCCTTTGCCCGACTGTTTGGTCTTGATGGCGTGATTTTTCTTGCCTTTTTATTGGGCTTTCCCGCCAATGAAATCGTGCTCCCCATTGCTGTGATGATTTACCTTGCCTCCGGCTCCCTCAGTGCAATGCCCGACCTTGTATCGCTCAAAGCCCTTTTGCTGCAACATGGTTGGACCCCCGTCACCGCCCTTTGCACGATGCTCTTTTCTCTCTTTCACTTTCCCTGCGCCGCCACGCTTTTAACCATAAAAAAAGAGACCAAAAGCTTTGGCTGGACTCTTTTGGGATTTTTGTTGCCAACCGCTATCGGTCTCTTTCTCTGTTTAATTGTTAAGCAAATCAGTTGTTTGTTTATGCTGTAATCTGCTGATTTTGTTTCATATTTAACCAACTGTAAAAACCATAAAGATCATATACCAAAAAGACTAAAAAGCAAACAATAACGGAAACATAGGTGATGTCTGTGCGTGCCGCCAGCACCCAAAGAACAATCAAAACAATATCGTTGGCCGCATAGGCAAGGGCATAATAAGGGCTTCGTCTTGCTGAAAGATATGCCGCCAAAAAACTGGTTGTTACAGATAGTGTACTGGGTAATAAATTTGCAGTGTTAAAATAACTCAGTATGTAATAAAACACCACCGTTACAACCAGCGAAAGCAAAAACATAAAAACAGTTTCCCGCGTGCCGATGCTCCCCACCGTAACTTCAGCCTTGTTGCCTTTAAAGGGATTTTTCAGCCAGGTAAAAAATGTCCAAACAGACATAGGTAGTGACATAAAAAGATAGGTCATCACTTCACCATAATAGCCAAAACTATAAGAAACAATCCCATACAGAATGCAGAAAATAATCATAATAAAAGGCCCGATTAAATTGCCCTTTGCCACAAAGGTTAAGGACACAACACCCAGCAGCGTGGCAATCAATGTCATATAATCTGTGCCTTTAAAAATCAAAAAAGAGCCCAGAATAAAAACATAGGAAATCACCCAGAGCCATATTTCAAATGTAGTAAAATATCTTTGTTTTTTCTTCATCTTCACACCTCAAATCAACCATACCTATTCTACCATTTGAGGCGATTTTTGTCAACAAAAAAGGCGGTCTATGTAGACCGCCTTTTATAATTCTATCAAGCCTAAACTTACCGTAAGCGCCTCGTTTACCTGTATCATCAGGTCATCTGAGAGTTTGCCCAGTTTTTCTCTAAGCCGCTTTTTATCAATGGTGCGGATTTGCTCTAAGAGAATCACCGAATCTTTTGAAAGACCAAAATCATCTGCCATAATTTCAATATGCGTCGGAAGTTTTGCTTTATTGATCTGCGAAGTTACCGCCGCAATAATCACAGTCGGGCTGTATTTATTCCCGATATCATTCTGCACGATTAAAACCGGCCGCACGCCGCCTTGTTCCGAGCCAACCACAGGACTTAAGTCCGCGTAAAATATATCGCCTCTTTTAACTACCACACTCTTCACACTCCGCCAAGTTTTCTTCGCAAACAGAAAGCGCTTCTCTTTCTGCCTCAAAAAATGCGTCGGCGATGTCTGAATTGATGGAAGCCATTTCCTGATAACCCCGTTTTAACTGCTCCCTGTTTGACAGTTTCTGCTTTTCCGCCAAATAACAGCGCATGGCCTCGCGGACAAATTCACTGCGATTTGACTTTTCGCTATCACAAACTCTGTCAACTTCTGAAAGCAAGGGCTCCGGGACAGTTATCAGCACTTTTTTAAGTTGCGACAAAATGACCCTCCCCATTCGTCATAAAATCCTGTGTAATTAAGATTACACTTATTATTATATAAGTTTTTAAATCTTCGGTCAAGGCACAATGTTTTCCGTTTTTTCCAAGCCTTAGCAAAGCCTCAGAACATCAATCGCGCCACCATTACGGAGGTACACGCGCGGAATGCGTCTGCCGATTGCACAAAGGATTTCGTATGAGATGGTATCTGCCATGGCGGCCAGTTCATCTGCTGTGATGATGGATTCGCCATCTGTGCCGATTATTGTGATTTCATCACCGACATTAATAGTATGAACCGAACTCACATCAATCATACATTGGTCCATGCAGATTTTTCCGATGATGGGCACGCGTTTGCCCCCCGCCAGCATATAAGCACGGTTAGATAACTGGCGGTTATAACCATCGGCATAACCGATGGGCACAGTTGCCGCCACCAAATCGTGCTCAGCACGATAACTCCAGCCATAGCTCACACCGCTGCCTGCAGGCACTGTGTGAATATGGGTCACGCGACCCTTGATGGACATAACAGGACGAAGTTCTGCCTTTTCTTTATGAATCAAATCAGAAGAATAATGACCATATAAAATGATGCCTACGCGCACCATTTCCAGCTGATACTGGGGGAATTCGAACACACCCGCACTGTTTAAAACGTGGCGGATGGGAATCTGAACACCTGCCGCTTCCAGTTTTTCAACCACATCCATAAAGCGCTGATACTGCATATGTACCACGTCAGAATCCGCTTCATCGGCACAGGCTAAGTGGGTAAATAAACCCTCTGCCTTAAGACCGGGCATATGGCAAACTGCAAGCATATCCTCTATGGCATCTGCATCAAAACCGATGCGCTCCATACCTGTGTTCACTTTAATGTGAATGGGCAGAGTTTTATGCATAGAAACCGCCGCAGAAGACAGGGCTTCTGCCAACTCAATGGTATAAACCGTGGGCGTGATGCTGTTTGCCACAACGGTTTCTGCCTCGCAGGCGGGAATATGACCCAGAATTAAAATGGGTGCATTGATTCTTGCCTGACGGAGTTCCATGGCCTCATCCACCGTTGCCACGCCTAAATAATCGGCACCGGCAGAAAGCAGGGCTTTGGCGCAGGTTAAAACACCGTGGCCATAGGCATTGGCTTTCACGATAGCCAGCACCTTTGTCTCTGCCTTCAGCAGTTTTTTAATTTGTGAAAAATTGAAATCCAAGGCATCTAAATCGACTTCTGCCCAGATTCGTTCCTGAAAATTATCTGCACGCATAGGACAAATTCCTTTCTGTCGTAAATCTCTTATTCTTCGGAACTTTCTTTTAAAACTTCGGGGATAGCCGCCAAAATATCCGTAGCGGTCATACCGTAAGCACCCTTTTTCTTGCGGGCCGCTTTTCCCGCAAGGTTATGGATATAAACACCCAGCGCCGCCGCTAAAGAGGGCTCGAGGCTTTGGGCCAACAAACCGCCGATGATGCCCGAGAGCACATCACCGCTGCCGGCTGTTGCCATGCCTGAATTGGCACCATCGCAAACATAGAGTTTGCCATCGGGGGTTGCCACCAAGGTGTCTGCCCCTTTGAGCACCAAAACCACACCGTTTGCAGTGGCAAAATCCATAGAAAGTGCCACTTTGTTTGCCAAAACATCTTCCATGGAATGCCCGCTGATGCGGGAAAATTCCATAGGATGAGGTGTTATAATCACAGGGATTTTTTTATTTTTTATTATATTTATATTCCCTTTTAACAGATTTATACCGTCAGCATCAATGACCATAGGTTTTTCGCAGGCACCAACGAGAGATAACAACGCTTTCTTGGTGCCTTCCGCTGTGCCAAGTCCGCAACCTGCCACCAAAACATCCTGACTCCTTAGTTTTTCCAAAACACGCTCACCTGCGGTTTTAGAAAGGGTATCGCCCTCTGTTGGCAGGGAGAATGTCATCATTTCGCGAAAGAATGTTGCCACCGTTTCGGCACAGTTTTTCGGCACAGCCGCTGTCACCATACCGGCGCCTGTGCGCAGAACTGCTTCTGCCGCCATAGCCGGTGCACCGCTCATCCCTGCACTACCGCCAAAGACCAGCACTTTACCAAAACTGCCTTTATGGCTGTTTTCGCTACGCTTCGGGAGTTTTTCCAAAATCGCCCCATCTAAACTGCGATAGGGGGTCGGGAATTTTGCCGCCAAACTTTTGGGGATGGAAATATCCGTTACGATTACATCGCCGATTTGTTCCTTGGCAGGATATAAAAACTGACCTAATTTAGCAAGGCCAAAAGTAATTGTCAAATTCGCACGAACAGAAACCGCCGCTTTTGTGCCATCGCTTGCGGAAATGCCGCTGGGCACATCCACCGCCGCTACAAAATCTGCACGATTATTCATATAATCAATGAGTTTGGCAGAGCGTTCATCGGGCTCACCGTGAAAACCCGTGCCAAACAGAGCATCAACCGCAACATCAAAGGCCTGACCTGAAAGGTCATCTGCCTCTACCACAGAAAGACCCATACGGGTGATAATATCAAAATTGATTTTGGCATCTTTGGTGAGTTTTGCAGGGGAAAAACCTGCCACAACGGTCACCGTTGCGCCGCGATTTGCAAGATGACGGGCGATGGCGAATCCATCACCACCGTTATTGCCATTGCCGCAGAAAACGCCCACGGTTTTGCCTGCCATTCCGCCCAGTTCGGCTTCTAATACATCGCAAAAACTTCTGGCGGCATTTTCCATCAAAAGCAAACCATCAATGCCATATTCGTTAATGGCTAAATTCTCTAATTCTTTCATTTGTGTGGCTGTTACGAGTTTCATATGCCATCACTCCATTTTATTTGTTTCGGCAATCACATAGGCAATTGCCATATCTTTTGTATGCGAAAGGGATAGATGCAGTGCCTCGATTCCCTTTTCCTCTGCACGTGCTTTAGCCTCTCCCGCAAGTTCGAAATAGGGTTTTCCCATTTCATCCCGCAGGGCCGAAACCTCGCAGAGCGAAAAGTTGCGGATGCCTGTTCCAAGGGCTTTGGAAAAAGCTTCTTTTGCGGCAAAGTTCGCCGCCACCGTTTCGGGCGCAAACTGTTTTTCTTTAAAATATGCCCGCTCACATTTTGAAAAATTCCGCTCTAAAAACCGCTCATTTTCCATTGCGGTGCGGATGCGGGCCACCTCGATGATATCAACACCGATTCCAACAATCATATGCTCCACCCTCAGATTAGTTCATATTAAGGTGTTCCAGTCGGTTCACCAAACGGGTGCCATCTTCTAACAGTTCATACTGAGCCAGCACAAAACCGCCACGTTTCATCGGCATACCGATTTCTTTAAAACGCTTCACGTTTTTCTGCACCTGCTCGTCTAATTTCATTTCCCATTCAACATTATCAACCATAATGGTCACTTTGCTTTTGGAAATGCTCACAATCCAACCCTCTACCATAGGCGGTTTAGCAGACACAACGCCGCCTTCGGGATTGGAGATGCCATCGGGCACTTCCGGTGTAAACTGGGCATTACAACCTGCCAAACAGGTTAAACAAAGCAAAAATACCAAGCAAAGAGATACTAACTTATTCATAATGCACTCTCCTTAAAAACTGATGATAATAGCCAATCATATAGCTAAGGGCAATGTCGTAAATCACAAAAAACACTTCGAGTCCCAGCAGAATCAGCCCCATATACTGCACCGCAATCAAAAGGTAAGCCGGGCTTAAATAGGGCATAAAGAACAATTTAAATCCAATGTAGGAAACTGCCAGCACGCCATTGAAATAAAGGATTTTTAAAACCCATTCGGCCCAAAGTTTCCGCAACTTTTCGATAAACAGTTTAACGATTGGATACAGCCCCGCAAATAAAATGTAGATTAAAACATACATTCTTTTGTGGATAAACAAAAGGGATAAAATAGCCGCTCCCAAATATACCAAAATGCCATATCGCACGCCATATTGCTCACAGCAAACCGCCACGAAGATGGAGGCAAGAGCCAGCATCACAAGGCGCCCCGTTGGCAGATAGGCCGCACCATAGAGGCACATCACGGAAAGAGCCAGCGAAATGGCTGAAAAACTAATCTTTTTTCCCATAGGAAACGCTCCTTTAACAGCAGGAAATCAGGTCGCCACCCATACATTCGCAACAACAATCGGCGCAGATGAGCCCCTGACAACAGTCACAAGCACTCATACCGCCCACATCGGCGCCCACGTTTCGATACTGTCCGCTCTGGCTCATATATTGGTTCAGCGCCATACGATATTCTAAATTGCCCGGCTCCATATTAGCCGCCTGACGAATAAAGTTAAGACCCTGAGTATGCCAGCCGCGGCGCATAAAAACGGTACCTTTTAAGAAAAACCATTCGGCACTGCGGTCAGAAAGAGCATCCAGTTCACGCTCTGCTTCATCCAAGCGATTCATCTGAATCAGGTTGCGAATCTGGGCAAAATTACCCGCACCCGCACTGCCCGCCTGATAACCGCCGCTCTGAGCACCCTCGCCTGTTAAGGTTTCATAGGCCTCATTGATTTCTTTAAACTTTTCCGCCGCCAAATCAGCCAGAGGGTTATTCACATAGTTATCGGGATGATATTTTTTTGCCAGTTTACGATAGGCCTTTTTTATATCTTCGGGACTTGCATCTTTCGATACGCCCAGCACTTCATAGGGATCTCTCATGGTGTGTCTCCTCCTCGGTTTTTTCGCCTGCAAACACGCGGTCAAGCGCATTTTTAAGCCCTAAATATATGATATTTTCGATGATTTCTTGGTTACGTTTGGGAGATAGAAGATTGAAACTACCGGCCAGCTCCCCAAGACTATATTCCAAAGACAGTTTTAAATCTTCTTCGCTAACGCTCTCTGCTAACAAAAAGGGATTGTAAGCACCTTTCTTTTGGTCTTTTCCCCTGTCTTCCCAGGCATCTAAAAGATAGATGAACCGCCCCAGAAGATAGCCGCTATGGGCAAGCACACGGCGAACATCTTCTTTTTCTACAAAGGGTGCACGAAACACCGCTTCCAGCGCTTTGGCAAAGGCATCGGCTGAGGCATCGGGGATGGGGTTTTGCGCCCGTTCCAATTGATGCAGTGCGTCAAGATGTTCAGAAAGAGCCGCAAACAATTCGGGAAATTTCTTTCCCGCCTTTTTCTTTTTGCCCACCATCAGCGGCATCAAAAACAGGGCCTTTAGCGAGCGATTATCCTGCCAATCGTCTTTTAATTTAAACCACACCAAAAGCACGTTCACCGCCGCGCTGTAAGAAAGGCAGGGATTGTCATCACAGGCAGGACGTTTTCTCATCGGGTTTGCCATACAGCGAATGGGCGAAAAGGCGGGGGCCTCATCCGTCACCGCCAAGAGCAAAATCGAAAGAAAGGTTGCATCGTTGGAGAGAAAGTAACGGGCGGGAAAGCCATATTCTTCTTTCAGCGTATGACAAAGCCCGCAGTAATAGGCTTTATATTGGTTATATTCTTTCACTTTCAGTTCGTCTTTATGGATTTTCACATAACCAAACAAGCCACATTCACCCCAAATTATATACTATTATATCTATTTTACCACAAATATCGCAAAAAGTATAGAAATATAATGAATTATTTGTTAATTTTCTTTTTTATCCCCCTGTCACCTGCGATTGTCGTCCTTCTGCGAGATGCGGACAGCTTCGGCGGGAGCAAGCCCCCGCCCTACGATACTCCTCAAAAGTTCCTCTAACACAACGGCTTAGGGAATTTAGATGCAGACTGGTCCGACTCCCCTACCGCAGAGACGGAGGAAATTTAAGGCAGAAAGAACAAACTGAGCCAAAGGGAACCCGAAGCTGTACTTTCTTCCTGCAAACGAATCTCGTTGCGGAGATTTAGATGCAGAATGGTCCAAGTGCACCCGAAGGTGTATGTGTATACTCCGAGAGGGGCGCTTGGACCATAGCTTTATGACATAAATAAAAAAGAAACCCGCTATAAAAGCGGGTTTCCTCATTAACTTTATAAACAAAATCAACTCGTCATAAAGCGTTCTGTGCTAAATCTACCAACGAGATCAGGGCTGTTTGCCGATATAAGCCAAGATACCGCCATCAACATATAATACGTGACCATTTACAAAGTTAGATGCATCAGATGCTAAGAAGATAGCAGGACCCATCAGATCTTCGGGTTCGCCCCAACGAGCTGCGGGTGTTTTTGCGATAATGAACTGGTCAAAGGGATGACGAGAGCCATCTGCCTGACGTTCACGCAGGGGTGCAGTCTGAGGAGTTGCAATGTAACCGGGGCCAATGCCGTTACACTGAATGTTCTGTTCACCGTATTCGGAACAGATGTTACGGGTCAGCATCTTGAGGCCGCCCTTAGCTGCAGCGTATGCAGAAACGGTTTCACGACCCAGTTCGCTCATCATAGAGCAGATGTTAATAATTTTACCGTGACCTTTTTTGATCATGGAAGGAATTACTGCTTTAGCACAAATGAAAGGTGCGTTTAAGTCAACGTCGATAACCTGTCTGAATTCGTCAGCAGTCATATCGCACATGGGGATACGTTTGATGATACCTGCGTTGTTAACTAAGATATCAATCACGCCAACTTCTTTTTCGATTTTGGCAACCATTTCGTTAACCTGTGCTTCGTTGGTAACGTCGCAAACGTAACCATAAGCTTCGATGCCTGCTTCTTTGTAAGCAGCCAGACCTTTGTCAACCAGTTCCTGTTTAATGTCGTTAAAAACGATGGTAGCGCCGGCAGCTGCAAAACCGGAAGCGATTGCAAAACCGATACCGTAAGATGCGCCGGTTACTAAAGCTACTTTACCGTCTAAACGAAAGCTGTTCATATCCATTATTGTAGCCTCCTAATTATGTAAATTAAATTAAAAACTATCTTAAATCTTTTGTAGCGATATGGTCCATATCGGTGAATTCCTGGTTTTCACCGCACATAGCCCAGATGAAGGAGTAAGCTTTGGTACCAACGCCGGAGTGGATGGACCAACTGGGGCTGATAACTGCTTCTTCATTGTGCATAATCATGTGACGGGTTTCGGTGGGTTCGCCCATCATATGGAAAACAACATCGTTTTCGCCTAAGTCAATGTAGAGATACACTTCCATACGTCTGTCATGAGTATGAGAAGGCATGGTGTTCCAAACGGAGCCGGGCTCTAAGTTAGTCAGACCCATAGACAGCTGACAGGTATCCAGCACTTCGGGATGGATGTACTGGTTGATCACACGTTTGTTAGCATCTTCAACAGAGCCGCAGGGCACTTTCTTCGCCTTTGCAATGTCGATTTTAACATTGGGGTAAGATTTGTGTGCGGGGCAAGAACTGATGTAGAATTTTGCGGGATCAGCTGCATCTTCACTTTCCATCACGATGTCTTTGTTGCCCATACCGATGTACAGACCATCACGGGGGAGCATTTCATAAACAGTACCGTCAACGGTGATTTTACCTTTACCACCAACGTTGATGATACCCATTTCACGACGCTGCAGGAAGAAATCTGCTGCCAGTTCTTTACCTGCTTCAACGGTCAGTGCTTTGGAAACGGGCATTGCACCACCGGTGATGATACGGTCGATGTGGCTATAAACCATTTTAACATTGTCTGCTGTGAACAGTTCAGTGATGAGCAGTTCTTCACGGAGTCTGTCAGTTGTGTAATGTTTGAAATCTTTGGGGTTTGTTGCGTTTCTAACTTCCATGTTCATTCTCCTTTATATTTTGATAATTGATTACAAATAGCGGAAGAAAAGAGATTTTCATCTCATCATTCTTCTTCTATTTAATCATACCATTTTTACCCTTGGTTGTCAAGAGAAGACAGGGACAAAAAAGCAACAAAAAAAGACCGAAAACCGGTCTTTTTTCGCTCATTTCCTTAGGGCATCATTTTCTTTGCTTCTTCTGTCAGAGCGTTGTCGTGCTTTTCTGCACCGTCGGGAACGGTGTCATCCGTACCCGTATCAGCGCCCATATCTGTCTGAGGTGTTGTGTCCTGTGTACCCTGCTGGGTCTGGGGGTTGGTGTTGCCGCCACTTGCGCCGCCATTTGCGCCGCCGCCATTATCCATTGTGCCGCAAGCGGAAAGGGTTGCGGTGGCAAGAGCGAAAATCAGGGCCGCTAAAATCATATTCTTTTTCATTGTGAATGCCTCCTCAAGCACTTGTATTCGCCTTTATGTTGCCCTCTGCGAGACATTTTATGCAAAAAAATAAATTTCCCGCAGGAAATTTATTTTTTATTTTGAATTAAATTGTTTGAAAGCTGGGCAAATTGTTCTAAACTTAAACATTCTCCGCGGATACTTTCAGAAAGACCCATGCGGATGAGTTCTGCCCGAACGGTTTCCTTATCGGCATAGAGGCTCCCGTCGTGGCTTAAGGCGTTGGTCAATGTCTTGCGACGCATAGCAAACGCCGCCTTGATCAAGCGGAAAAAGTGGGCCTCGTCAATAACGGAAACAGGCGGCTTATCTCTTGGAATCAAACGGATGACGGATGACCAAACCTTCGGCATCGGTTCAAATGCTTCGGGGGGCACATCGCAGATATGCTCTACCCTTGCCCGATACTGCACCGCCAAAGTGATGGCGCCGAAATCTTTGCTACCTGCATCTGCCGCCAAACGCTCTGCCACTTCACGCTGAATCATAATTACGATGGATTCAATGGGCACGTCGCTCTCTAACAGTTTCATCAAAATGGGGGTTGTGATGTAATAAGGCAGGTTGGCAACCACGCGGGCCGGTCTGCCATCGAACTGTTCTTCAAACAGTTTATGTAAATCTACTTTTAAAATATCCTGATTGACAACAGAAACATTATCATATGCCTCTAAATTTTTGGTAAGCACCGGCAGAATGGTGGTATCAATTTCCACCGCGGTGACTTTTTCGGCTCTCTGGGCCAGTTCCTTGGTTAAAACACCCATACCGGGACCGATTTCCAGAGCGCAGGAATCCTCAGTGAGTTCTGCCGCATTTACGATATTTAAAAGCACCGTATCATCGGTTAAAAAGTTCTGACCCAGACCTTTTTTGGGGCGCAGACCTTCACCGGACAGTTGTCGCCGCACAGATTGGCGGGAAAAATCCTGACCTCTCAATTTGCCGCCTCCGCTTCTTTTTGTTTTCTCCACTCTTTTGCTTCATCTTCGGGATAACCGAATTCTTCAAGGAGCAGCTGGCGTGTAGCGGGTGCATCATACACAAAGTAAGACACATCGCCCACATATCTGCCTTCGCCGGGCAGGGTGAAAGTCTTTAAGGATTCAGAATCCATTTTCTTTAAAGTCTTGATGTATTTAGTCGCATCGGCCACAGAGAAGTTTGTGGTTACGTGTTCATACATTTCTTCAATCAAACGAGGTGCTTTGCGGAGATATTCGGGTTTAAGTTTCTGCTTAAAGAGTTCACGCAAAAAGTCCTGCTGTACGCCGATACGCTTGGTATCGCCCTCTAAATAGGTGGCACGGAAACGAACAACACCTTCGGCATCCTTACCATCTAACAGTTGCAGACCTTTGTTTACGTGAATATAAAGGTCTTGGGCAGGGTCTTCATAATGCATATCAACAGGCACATCAAATTCCACGCCGCCTAAAATATCAATCACGTTGCGGAAGCCCTCAAAATTCACCTGACAGAAGTAGTGAATGGGCATACCTGTTACCTGTTTCACCAGAGAAATCACTTTTTCCTCGCCGTTTTCGTATGCCAGCGCGTGATTGATTTTATCATAGCGGCTGCCGGAATACTGAACACGGGTATCACGAGGGATGGACAGGACACGGATGGTTTTTTCCTTGGAATCCAAGGAAACCAGCATCAGCACATCCGCATGAAGACCTTCTTTATCAACACCCATCAGAAGAATGTTTTCCTTGCTGGAACTTACCTTATCCAGATATTTTTCAATTTCGGAGGAAAGGTTTGTGCCAAACAGCAGTTTGCCAACATTCAAACCGCCAATCAAGGTAACAATGACCAATATTGTAACTATCATTGATAAAAAGAACTTTTTAACGTTCATCTTCTTGACCCTTTCTGCTATCAAAACACGTTGTATCCATTATATAACATACCTGTGAATACATTGTGAACAAACTCTTAATATTATACGAAATTTTTCCAGTATAATTATACCACTGTCAAAGCCCGTTGTCAATTTCTTTTCACAACCACCCCACCTTGACAGTGGGTTAAAACTGTGCTACAATAAAAAACGAGCGGCAAAAGCCGCTCCTTTATCATATCAAAAGAGAAAAGAGGCAATTTAAAATGGCATCTTGCAGTCATTCTTCCTCCTGCGGCAAATCCTCTTGCGAGGGTTGCAGTCACGCAGCGCAGGATTTACGTGAAAAACCCCATGATTTAAGTCAAATTAAAAAGGTCATCGGTGTTGTATCCGGTAAAGGTGGCGTGGGCAAAAGTTTAGTCACTTCTCTGCTTTCTGTTACCATGAACCGTGCCGGCTACCGCACCGCCATCTTAGATGCAGACGTAACCGGTCCTTCCATTCCCAAGGCTTTCGGCATCACTGAAAAAGCAACAGCCAACGAAAGCGGTCTGCTCCCTGTTACAAGTGCAAAAGGCATTGATGTTATGTCCATCAACGTGCTGTTAGAAAACGAAACCGATCCTGTTGTTTGGCGTGGTCCCGTGATTGGCGGCACCGTTAAACAGTTCTGGACCGATGTTATCTGGGGCGATGTGGACTTTATGTTTATCGATATGCCCCCGGGCACAGGCGATGTACCCCTGACTGTGTTCCAGTCCATCCCCGTGGACGGTATTGTGATTGTCACAAGCCCTCAGGAACTGGTTTCTATGATTGTGGAAAAGGCAGTTAAAATGGCGAATATGATGAATATCCCCATTTTAGGTTTGGTGGAAAATATGTCTTACTTCACCTGTCCCGATAATGGCAAAGATTATGCCATCTTCGGTGACAGTCATATTGACGAAATTGCCGCAAGCTATAACCTGCCTGTTCTGGCCCGCCTGCCCATTGATCCTGCTATCGCAAACGCCTGCGACCGTGGTGATATTGAAAATCTCGATTTCCATTGGTTTGACGGTGCGGCAGAAACCCTGAAAAATTTATAATCAAAAAATAAAAGAGCCATCCAAAAGGATGGCTCTTTTTTTGTCTTTACACTAACGGCAGGATGTTTTCCTTAAAGAATGCCTTTGCTTCTTCAGGCGCAATGCGTGTTTTTTCACCGTTAACGGTAACAGAAACGCCATTGCCGCCGCATTCTCTCATGCAGAAAGATGCTTTGAAGTTAATTTTGTCGTGCAGTTCATATTTTTCAATCAACTGCTGGAAAGTGGAAACCACGTTGTGCGCACCATTTAAGTGGCAAGCACTACCGATACAAGCTCTGAGTTCAACCATGGGTTAGTCCTCCTTATGTGTATAGTGTACATGTAAGAGTTTATGAACTTTTCCTTTAACGATATCGCTGTAAAGAGTCTGCATAATGGGGTTTTCTTCTGCACGGCGGATAGAGAGCAGACGGTCGGACTTATAAAGACCTTCGCTTCTTGCTTCCTTATCACTGGCAACGCCGAAGGGCTGACCGCCACCGTTGATACAACCGCCGGGGCAAGCCATTACTTCGATGAAGTCAATCTTTTCGCCTGCTTTAACACGTTTTAAAACGGCTTCTGCATTGGCAAGACCGGAAACAACAACAATGCGCAGGGTCTGTTCACCATACTGCAGGTCGAATTCTTTAATACCTTCCATACCACGCTGACCGCAATCAGCAACGGTTAAGAGTGCTGCACGGCTCTTGTTGGCAGCAACACGACGCAGAACCGCTTCGGTTACACCGCCGGTTACACCAAAGATAACGCCGGCACCGGAAATGGTACCAAAAGGCATATCAACTGCTTCGGGCTCTAAAGAATCAAACATAATGCCTGCTTCTTTAATCATGGAAATCAGTTCCTGTGTGGTGATAACTGCATCCACATTCAGTTCACCATCCATCGTAAATTCGTCACGCTGTGCTTCGAACTTCTTAGCAGTACAAGGCATAACAGCCACGTGGAACATCTTGCGGGATGCCTGTTTTGCCTGATCCTTTAAGATAGATGCCATCATCTGCATGGGAGAGCGGCAGGTAGAAACATTCGGCAAAAATTCGGGATGTTTCTTTTCGCAGTACTGAATCCAACCGGGACAGCAGGATGTAATCAAGGGCAGATTTTCGTTTTCTTCTAAACGATTTAAGAATTCTTCGCTTTCTTCCAAAACGGTTAAATCCGCGCCTAAGGATGTATCATAAATTTCGTCAAAGCCCATTCTGTGCAGAGCTGCAACGATTTTACCCATCACGTCTTCACCATCTTTAACGCCCAGTTCTTTGCCCAGGGCAACACGAACAGCGGGTGCCACCTGAACGGTGGTTTTGATAGCGGGATCGTTGATGGCTTTCCAAACGGGATTAATATTGTTTTTAACAACAATAGCACCGGTGGGACAAACAGCCACACACTGACCACAACCAACACAAGGTGTTTCAGCCAACGGTTTGCCGAATGCAGTGCTGATAATCATGTTAGAGCCACGATATGCAAAGTCGATGGCACCAACATTCTGAATTTCGTTACACATTCTCACGCAGTCACCACAGAGGATACATTTGCCTGCATCACGGGTGATGCAAACGGAAGAGGTATCATCGTTCACGGTAGATTTTGCGTGGTTGGGGAAACGAACGCCTTCAATGTTAAAGCGCATTGCTAAATCCTGCAGTTTACATTTTGCATTGTTTTCGCAGGTGGTACAATCGCGGCAGTGGTTAGCCAAGAGGAGTTCCAGAATGTTCTTTCTGTAGCGGCGCAGACGCTCGGTGTTGGTTTTGATAACCATACCGGCACGCGGCGGTGTGGAACAAGCCGCATCCAGTCCGCCCCATTCATTTTCTACCATACACATACGGCAAGCGCCATATACAGACAGTTCGGAATGATAACAGAATGTGGGCATTTTAACGCCGGTTTTATTAATCAGTTCCAGAAGGTTTTTCTCACCTTCAATGGCAACGGGAATCCCGTCGATGGTTACATACTGTTTAGAATCCATGATGATCAAACCTCCTTAATTGCTTTAAATGCACAAGCGGTGATACAAGCACCACACTTGATACAAGTTGCAGAATCAATCACGTGTGCTTCTTTAACCTTGCCGCTGATCGCATTAACAGGACACTGACGAGCACATTTGGTACAACCCTTACAAAGTTCGGGATCGATCACAATCTGCTTCAGTTTCTGGCAAGCGCCGGCAGGACAACGTTTCTGATAAATATGAGCTTCATATTCATCACGGAAGTTTTTAATGGTGCTCACAACGGGAGAGGGAGCACTCTTACCCAGACCGCACAGTGCAGTTGCGGAAATGGTATCGGCCAGTTCTAATAAAAGTTCGATATCGCCATCTTCGCCTTCGCCGGCAACGATGCGCTCTAAGATACCCAGCATACGTTTGGTACCTTCACGACAGGGCACACATTTACCGCAGGATTCGTTCTGGGTGAAGTTCATGAAGAAACGGGCAACTTCTACCATACAGGTATCGGAGTCCATAACAACCAGACCGCCGGAACCGATCATAGCGCCAACTTTCTTCAACGTGTCAAAGCCAAGAGGCAGGTCTAAATGTTCTTTGGCCAGGCAGGCGCCGGAAGGGCCACCAATCTGAACCGCTTTAAATTCACCGTCGCCACGCATACCGCCGCCGATATCAAAGATAATCTTGCGGAGAGTGGTACCCATGGGCACTTCAATCAGACCTGTGTTAGCAATGTTACCGGTCAGGGCAAATGCCTTTGTACCGGGGCTTGTTTCGGTGCCGAGACTTAAATACCAATCAGCACCTTTGCTGATAATTTCAGCAACGTTTGCATAGGTTTCAACGTTGTTTAAAACAGTCGGTTTATCAAACAGACCGTGTTCAACTGTTCTGGGCGGTTTCACACGGGGGAAACCACGTTTGCCTTCGATGGATGCGGTCAGGGCACTACCTTCACCGCAAACGAATGCGCCGGCACCACGACTGATGTGCATATGGAAAGAAAAGTCTGTGCCTAAAATGTTATCACCCAAAAGACCTAATTCTTCAGCCTGAGCGATGGCGTTACGCAGTCTTTCAACTGCCAAGGGGTATTCGGCACGAACATAAATGTAACCCTCAGAAGCTCCGCAGGCAACACCAGCAATCATCATACCTTCCAGCATTCTGTGGGGGTCGCCTTCCATGATACTTCTGTCCATAAATGCGCCCGGGTCACCTTCGTCACCATTACAAACCACATATTTCTGAGGTTCGGTCTGACGTTTTACCTGTGCCCATTTGCGACCTGCGGGGAAACCGCCGCCGCCACGACCACGGAGGTTGGATTTGCTCACTTCGGAAATAATGTCATCTGCGCTCATATCAAACAGCGCTTTTTCAAAAGCGGAGTAACCGCCGATGGCAATATATTCACGGATGGAATCCGCATCAATCTTACCGCAATGTTCCAAAACAACACGGGTCTGCTGTTTGTAGAAAGGAATGTCTTCCTGTTTTGCGTAAATTTGACCGTCACGCTTGTAAGCAAGGCGTTCGATTGGTTCGCCCTTCAGCACGGTTTTTTCTACGATTTCTTCGCAGTCTTCAAGCTGTACCTTGGTGTAAAGCCAGCCCTGAGGATCGATACGAAGCAGAGGACCCATTTCGCAGAAACCGTGGCAACCACTCTTTTTCAGACCAACAGATTCATCGTGAGGGTCTTTTTCCAGCTCAACGGCAATGTTAACGCCTTTTGCTTCTGCCAGTTCGCGGAGTTTATCGTAAATCTTCAAGGAGCCACCGGCCACACAACCTGTACCGGCACAAACAATGATTTTTTCCGTCTGCATGTCGTAAGACTTTAATGCCTCAGCACGCAGTGCGATCAGTTCTTCTCTTGATTTAAGCATTAGCGATTTCCTCCTTTAAAGTTTTCAAAAGCTCGGAGGCCTTATCGGGAGTCATAGCGGAATATACCACATCGTTTACAGTTAAAACGGGGGCAAGACCGCAAGCACCCAGACAAGAAACGGTTTCAACGGTGAAGTTTAAATCGTCAGTTGTCTTTTTGGATTCAGACAGACCAAGTTCCGCACGCAGACGCTCTAAGATGGGGATAGAACGACGCACGTGGCAAGCGGTACCGTCACAAATTTTGATAACATATTTGCCCTTGGGCTCTAAAGAAAAGTTTTCGTAGAAGGTTGCAACAGAGAAAATGCGTGCTTCGGGAATATCCAGTTCTTTAGAAAGGTAAGGGAAAATTTCTCTGGGCAGGTAGTGGTAGTGTTCCTGAATGTCCTGCAGGATAGCAATAATGGACTGGGGGTTTTTGCCATAGCCGGCAGCAATCTTTTCTACCACGGAAAAATCAAACTGCTGTTCCATAACGTATCTCCTTTATCTTATTTGTTCATTAAGTACTCGTGGATGGCTTTGGCCGCGGTTTTACCTGCGCCCATAGCGGAAATAACGGTTGCGGCACCTGTTACCGCGTCACCACCGGCATAAACGCCTTCTTTAGAGGTTAAGCCCTCTTCGTTAACGATGATACCGCCACGACGGTTCACTTCTAAGCCTTCGGTGGTATCTTTAATCAGCGGGTTGGGAGATGTACCGATAGACATGATAACGGTATCAACCTCGAGTTCATATTCAGAGCCGGGGACAGCCACGGGACGACGACGACCAGCATCATCGGGCTCACCCAGTTCCATTTTAATCACGCGCATACCAGTGACAAAACCGTTTTTAGGATCACGGGGATCTTCAGGATTTTGGTAACCCAGAATTTCAACAGGGTTACGAAGCAGCTGAAAATCGATGCCCTCTTCCTGTGCGTGTTCCACTTCTTCTGCTCTTGCGGGCAGTTCCTCCATAGAACGACGGTACACGATATATACCTTTTCAGCACCTAAACGAAGGGCTGTTCTTGCTGCATCCATTGCAACGTTACCGCCGCCAACAACGGCAACCTTGCCACCTTTCATAATGGGGGTTGTTGCATCTTCGCGGTAAGCTTTCATCAGGTTGCTACGGGTTAAGAATTCGTTAGCAGAGTAAACTCCCTTTAAAGATTCGCCGGGGATGTTCATAAAGCTGGGCAGACCTGCACCGGAACCGATGAACACCGCTTCAAAACCCATATCGAACAGTTCGTCAACGGTCAGGGTTTTACCGATAACCACGTTGGGCTCAACGGTAACGCCCAGTGCTTTTAAGGTGTCAACTTCCTTTGCCACGATGGACTTGGGCAGACGGAATTCGGGAATACCATACACCAAAACGCCGCCGGCAGTGTGGAATGCTTCGTAAACGGTTACATCGTAACCTTTCTTAGCCAGATCGCCTGCGCAGGTCAGGCCGCAAGGACCGGAACCAACGATAGCAACCTTATGACCGTTAGCCGCGGGTTTTACGGGTGCTTCTTTTGCATTTTCATTGTGCCAGTCAGCCACGAAACGCTCCAAGCGTCCGATACCAACGGGCTCAAATTTAATACCCAGTGTACATTTGCTTTCGCACTGTGTTTCCTGCGGGCAAACTCGACCGCAAACAGCAGGCAGAGAGGAAGATTCTGCAATCTTCTGGTATGCACCCTCAAAATCGCGTTCTTTAATCAAGGTGATAAAACTGGGGATGTCAATGTTAACGGGACAGCCCGCAACGCAGGGCTGGTTTTTACAGTTCAGGCAACGTTCTGCTTCGCCCACTGCCATTTCAGCGGTGTAACCCAGCGCAACTTCGGAGAAGTTATGGGCACGAACTTCAGGCGCCTGATTGGGCATTTCACATTTTTTCGGATTGATAGCCATTTATTTCTCCTCCTTACGCGTTTTTAAACAGGTTGCAGGTTTCTTCATAAGCGTGGCGCTCGAAATCTGCATACATTCTACCACGGGACATTGCTTCGTCAAAGTCGATTTCGTAAGCATTGAATTCAGGACCATCAACGCAGGCAAATTTGGTGATTTTTTCACCGTCACGGGTCAGGGTCAGTCGGCAACCGCCGCACATGCCTGTACCGTCAATCATAACAGGGTTCATAGAAGCGGTTACGGGTACGCCAAAGGGTTTAGCGGCCAGCGTTACGAATTTCATCATAACTAAGGGGCCGATGGTGATAATCATATCAAACTCTTCCCCTGCTTCCAGCATTTCTTTTAAGGGGATGGTTACGTTACCGTGGCGACCGTAAGAACCGTCGTCGGTCATTAAAATCAGTTTGTCGGAGCAAGCTTTAAATTCATCTTCCAAAATCACCAGATTTTCATCACGGAAACCGATGATGCTGGTAACTTCTGCGCCTAAGCGATGGAATTCCTGTGCTACGGGCATTGCGATAGCACAGCCAACGCCGCCGCCCACGATGCAAACTTTTTTGATGCCTTCGGTATGGGTTGCGCGGCCTAAGGGACCAACAAAGTCCTGAATGAATTCGCCTTCGGCTTTATGGTTTAATTTCGCTGTTGTGCCACCAACAATCTGGAAGATAATTTTAACAGTACCTTCTTCTGCGTTTGTGCCGGCAACGGTCAGCGGAATTCTTTCACCTTCTTCATCCACACGCAAGATGATGAACTGGCCCGGTTTTGCTTTTTTAGCAACTAAAGGCGCTTCGATTTCCATCTGCGTAACGGTGGGATTGAGTACTCTTTTTCGAACAATCTTGTACACTCGTTTTCTCCTCTTTCCTTCTATATTTCTTGACATAATAATAGCATTATAATATATCTTATATATTGTATCATATTAAATATGAAAAGTAAAGGACGAATTCTTCCAAAATTGCATATTTTTTGCCCTTTTTCGCACCTTTTGAAAGGCGCTCCCGCCTAAAACTCCAAACAAAATTCAAACTTTTTGAAAAAAATGCTTGCATTTATGATTTTTCTGTGCTATAATGTAATCCGTTGCGATGGCAAGACCATCTGTATG
>JAZOLH010000056.1:0-4928 GCA_045652815.1 Clostridia bacterium | reverse complement strand
CACCTCACCACCGCCTGCGGCGGAGCCTCCCCTCAAGGGGAAGCCTTAAACCCCGCCACCATCTGCGGGGTCCTCCCATGCAATGTTGATAATAGGGGGGGGGGCGGAATCCTATTCCATTTTTGAGCGGATGCGGTGGCGGTAAAGATGGGTTTTAAGCCCCTGCCAACTGAACGGAATCAGGGGATAAAGATACCCTTTGCCCGTTACGGTTTTGTTGGTGGCGATTAAGATCACCGCGATGATAAGCCCCGCAAAAAAGCCCCAGATGTTGAAGAAATAAGTGAGAAGCAGGAGCAAAATGCGGATAAATTTCATTGCATAGCCAAGTTCAATGCTGGGCTGGGTGAAACTGGCGATGGCCACAAAGGACATATATAAAATCGTGTCCGGCACCATCCAGCCCGAGCGGACAGCAAAGTCACCGAGCAATAGCGCGCCGATGATGGATAGGGAATTGCCCAGCATATTGGGGGTGTTCACCGAGGCAAGCCGCAGCACGTCCACCGCGCCTTCGAGCAGTAAAAGCTGGACAATTACAGGCACAGCCGGTGGGGCAGAAAGCCCCAAAAAGGCAAGGGATGGGGGGAGCGTTTCTGCATTTTCCACAATTAAATACCAAAGAGGCGTTAAAATAATGGTGGTTAAAAACACTAAATTTCGCACCCAGCGGATATAGGTGCCGATGGCGGGCGGAAAATAAAAATCGTTGGGCTCTTGCAGAAAATCCAAAATGGAGGTGGGCAGGAGCATAGCCGCAGGGGCGTTATCCACCAGTACAATAATGCCGCCTTCTAAAATGGCTGCCGCGGCAGAATCGGGGCGCTCGGTGTAACGCACCTTGGGAAAGGGGTTATACCAGCGGCTTTTCACCAAACATTCTGCCAAACTTTCCATATTCATCGAAAGGGCACGGGTTTTAATAGCTGAGAGTTTGGAGCGGATGATGGCAACATCTTCTTCTTTTGCCAAATCGTCCATATAAACAAGGGCCACATCCGTTCTCGAGCGGTCGCCGATGTGCAACAGTTCCACGCAAAGCCCCGGGTCACGAATGCGGCGGCGAATCAGCGCTGTGTTCCAAATCAGCGTTTCCACAAACCCGTCACGACTGCCTCGCATCACCCGTTCTTTTTCGGGCTCTTCGACACTGCGGGCAGGGTAATCACGCAGGTCAAGGACCAGCGAATGAGGAAACCCATCCATTAAAAACACGCTTTTGCCCGATAAAAGTTGCAAAAGGGTGTTCTCCGTATCGGGATAGATGTCCACCTCTGTGTAGGTGATGAAGTGGTCCACAAAATCCTGCATGGAACGGATGTTTTCCATCTTTTCGGCGGAGACGGAAAGCAGGGTGCTGACCATACGCTCCATCACCACATCGTTTAAAAATCCGTCGATATAATATAGCGTGGCGTTTTTGCCGCCAAACACAAAGTCGCGGGTTAATAAATCACCGCTTTTAGACAGGGGCAAAAGGTCACCCATCATGGTTTTGTTTTCAGAAAGACTTTTTTGAAAAATCATAGTCCACCTCAGCTGGGCAAGTCGCCTGCGGTTTCGTTTTCTGTGACGAGGGCGGTTTGATATTTTTCCAGTATGCCTTTTTCCAAAGCGTCACGCATTTCCATATTAATGGGGTGGGCGATGTCTTTAAATTCGCCCTCGGGGGTTTTGCGGCTGGGCATTGCCACAAAGAGTTTATCTGCCCCCTCGATAACTTTGATGTCGTGAATCACCAGGGCGTTATCAAAGGTGACGGATACCACGGCTTTCATTTTGGAATCTACATTGATTTTTCGGATGCGTATATCGGTAATGTGCATTGTTTTGTTCTCCTTTGCGGTGTAATAAGGTCTTTTTTCAAGGCGCTTTTGCTCTTATTGTTGGCAAGGCAAGCGGAAATATACACATTTTCAAAAAAATGCTTTTATTTTTGCAAAAGTTGTAATATAATATAAAATGTAAGATTGTGTAAAAAATGACATTGAGCGAAACGGAGCAAAACCTATGGCAACAACACTCAATTTAAACAATTTAGATATGAAAAAACCCATCTATATGATTGGTATCGGCGGCATCAGTATGAGCGCGCTGGCCGAAATCCTGCAAAAAGAGGGTTTTTCCGTCATTGGCTCTGATTTTAAAGAAAGCGCTATGACACAGCATTTAGAAGAAGTGGGCATCACCGTTCACATCGGGCACAAAGCGGAAAACATCGGCGATGTGTCTGCGGTGATTTATACCGCCGCCATCCGTGAAGATAACCCCGAACTGATGCAGGCACGCAAACTTTCTGTTCCCGTTGTGGAACGTGCGGTGCTGCTCGGCGAAATTATGAAGCGTTATGGTGCGGCTATTGCTGTCAGCGGTACTCACGGTAAAACCACCACCACATCCATGCTTTCGCAGGTGCTTCTTTCGGCAAATCTCGACCCCACCATTTTAGTGGGCGGCATTATGCCTGCCATCGGCAGTAATCTCCGCTTGGGCGATAGCCCCTATCTTGTAACAGAGGCCTGTGAATATAGCGGCAGTTTTCTGCAGTTTTTCCCGAAAATCAGTTTGATTTTAAACGTGGAAGAAGACCATTTGGATTATTTTAAAGATTTAAGCGACATCATCGCTTGCTTCCGTGCTTTTGCGGAAAAGACCCCAGATGATGGACTTTTGATTGTAAATGCCGACGATGAAAACGCTATGGCGGCAGTGGATGGGGTGAATAAACCCTGCCTGACCTTCTCGGCAAAAGATGAAAGTGCCGATTTTGCGGCAACCAACATTTCCTTTAAAGATAACGGATGCGCCACCTTTACGGTTTTGAAAAAAGGTGCACCTTTTATGGAAGCATCTCTCACCGTGCCCGGTATGCACAACGTGTTAAACGCCCTTTCCACCATCTGTGCGGCAGATTTTCTGGGCGTTGCGCCCGAGGATATTCAAAAGGGATTTAATGATTTTACAGGGGCTTGCCGCCGCTTTGAAGCAAAGGGTGAGTTCCGTGGCGCCAAGGTGATTGATGACTATGCCCATCATCCCACAGAAATTAAAACAACCTTAAAAACCGCCCGCACAGCGGCAGGGGAGAATAAGGTTTTTTGTGTGTTCCAGCCCCATACCTATACAAGAGCCCATATGCTCCGCGCAGAATTCTCAGAAAGTTTTGCCGATTGCGATGGGGTGATTTTGGTGGATATTTATGCCGCCCGTGAAAAAGATACGGGACTCATCCACGCCCGAGAAATCGCAGAAGATATAAATGCAGTTTCTCACAACGCCATCTATGCAGGCAGTTTTGAAGAGGCAGAGGCAATGCTCTCTGCGCGTGCTGCGGCAGGGGATTATCTCATCACCATGGGTGCAGGCGATGTGTATAAAATCGGCGAAAACCTCCTTGCTCACAAATAAGATTGTCATAAATTCATAGCAGAGACAATAGAATATACCGTATACGAATTAGCCAAACGGGGAAGGAGATACGGTATGTTATATTGCATAGAAGATAATGAGGCCTTTGCGGTGGGGGCGGTTTGCTCACCGCTTTCTTACAGTCACGAGGTCCACGGGGAACAGTTTTACCGCTTTATGCTGAGAACAGAGCGGCTCAGCGAGAATGCAGATTTAATCTGCGTGACCCTTTCTGAAAAACTGTTGCCGGAAACCAATATTGAAATGGGAAAAAGGCTATCCATCAGCGGACAGTTCCGCTCTTACAACAACTATTCGGGCATCGGCAACAAACTGGTGCTGACCCTTTTTGCCAAAGAAATCAGCGAGGCAGAAGAGGATGAAGCAGATGCCAACGAAATTTACTTAAACGGTTTTATCTGTAAACCTGTGGTCTATCGGGTAACACCTTTTGGTCGGGAGATTGCCGACATTTTGCTGGCAGTAAACCGTGCCTACAATAAATCGGACTACATTCCCTGCATCGCCTGGGGCAGAAATGCCCGTTTTGTCCGTCATCTGGAGGTAGGGCAGAACATTTTGGTTTGGGGCAGAATGCAATCCCGCAATTATCAAAAGCGGATTTCCGAAACGGAAACCGCCACCAAAACCGCCTTTGAAATTTCCGTCAGCCGACTGGAAATCGGGCAGGGTACAAAAGAGAAAGAGTTAATAAACTATGAAGACGAAGAAGAATCTGTTATTTGATTTAGACGGAACACTGACCGACCCCAAAGAGGGCATCACCAAATGCATTCAATATGCCTTGGGTTTCTTTGGCGTGCACGTTACGGATTTAGACTCTCTTTGCCGCTTTATCGGTCCGCCGCTGGCACCTGCATTTATGGAGGTGTATGGTTTTTCTGCCGAAACTGCCGAGGCGGCGCTTGCCAAATACCGCGAGCGATTCGGCACCATCGGTTTATTTGAAAATGAACTTTATGAGGGTATTCCCCAGGTACTTGCCGACCTGAAAAAAGCGGGCTATCGTCTGTTTTTGGCAACCAGTAAACCCACGGTTTACGCCACAAAGATTTTAGAGCATTTTGGTCTTTCTTCTTATTTTGAATTCGTGGGCGGTGCCGAGATTGGCGGCAAGCGGATTCACAAACCCGACGTGATTGAATATGTACTGGCGGAAAATAAGTTAGACCGTGCCGATTGCGTGATGATTGGCGACAGAAAGTACGATATGGAGGGCGGCAAAGGGGCAAATCTTGCCACCTTGGGCGTGCTTTATGGATATGGTGACAGAGAGGAACTGACTACCGCAGGTGCCGACGAGATTGTTGAAACAGTTGAAGATTTGAGAAAAGTGTTTTTATAAGAAAAAGCCACCGTTTCGGCGGGGCTTCATAGGGATAAGCCGCCCAAAAACCGCGATTTATGCACATAACTTCGTTAAAAAGCCTCATAATCCGCCAGGATAATTTCGGCTTTTTGCCTTGTTCTGCACTATAAATCGAGATTTTTGTGGTGCA
>JAZOLH010000055.1:0-20854 GCA_045652815.1 Clostridia bacterium | reverse complement strand
GATGATTAGGGTGAAGTCGTAACAAGGTAGCCGTATCGGAAGGTGCGGCTGGATCACCTCCTTTCTAAGGAGCATTAAAACGGTCAAACGTTTTAATCATCTCTTAGGTCGATAGCTCTGCTCTGTTCAATTTTGAGGGTTTAAAAAATAAAAGCCATCCGTTTGGATGGCTTTTTTCTTTTTATTCTTCTGCCGGCGGCGGACCGTAATCAAAAATCTGCATATAGGATTCTGCTTCCTCTTCTGTTTGCGGCGGCGTGGGCATGAGACCCGTGCAATCGGTCATAGAACTTGCGTTTGAGTGTTCAAACTTGTCGTAGTCGTCCCCTTTGGGGTCTTTTTTTATGTCCTTTTCCGGCGGGACAAGTTTGGGTTTAAGTTTAGGCATAAAAAACCGTCTCCTTTTTGGTGTTTTCCTTAGTTTGCACCAAAGGGAGACGGTTATACTTTTATTTACGCAATCGGCTCAAAATCTGCTGCACCGTGTTTGCACAGGGGACAGATAATGTCATCGGGCAGGGTGTCTGCTTCGTGCACATAACCACAGATTTTGCACACATAACCCTTTTTGCCTTCCGTTTCCGGCTGGGGTTTCACGCAGTTCTGATAATAGGTGTAAGTCATAGTTTCCACATCAGAAATCACGCGGGCCTCGGTGATGGAGCAAATGAACATACCGTGGGTATCCAGATCCACATACTGCTCTACCTTTAAGGACATAAAGGAGTTAATATAGCGAGGCAGGAACACAAGACCGTTGTCGGAACGGAGCACTTCTTTGCCCGCAAATTTATCCTGGGCTCTGCCGCTGACAAAGCCGAACTGTTCAAACACGGAGAACGGTGCATCGGTGGAAAGAACGTTTACATTCATTTCTCCGCTCTGGCGAATTACGTGATGGGAATAGTTTTCTTTATTGATGGTCACAGCCACACGATTGGGGGTGTTGGTTACCTGTGTGATGGTGTTCACAATCAGACCGTTATCCTTTTTGCCATCGTTAGAGGTTACAACATAAAGACCGTAACCGATGTTAAACAACGCGGACAAATCGTTTTTGTTGGCGGTTTCGCTGTGCTGAGCGATATAATCGCGGCACAGTTCATCAGCCAGTTTTTCAAGCTGAGCACTGCTCTCTTCGTTCAAAGCAGAATGAATCTGCACGGTTGTATCAGCAAAGGTCAGGTTTTTGCAGGGAGAGAGCATATCGCGCATCACTTTTGCCGCCAGCGGTGCCCAGGAACCGTTTTCAATCAGGGCAACGGTGCGGTTTTTGTAAGCACGTTCGGTTAAGTGGTCGATAAACTCACGCATAAAGGGGAAAATACCGGCGTTGTAAGTGGTGGTGGCAAGCACCAGTTTGCTAAATCGGAAAGCATCTTCCACAGCCTCTGCCATATCGCAGCGAGCCAAATCGTTGATAACAACCTTGGGGCAACCTTTGGCCTTTAATTTTTCAGCCAGCAGTTCAACTGCCTTTTTGGTGTTACCGTAAACAGACGTGTAAGCAATTACGATACCTTCGGTTTCCACGCTGTAAGAAGACCAGATATCATATAAATTCAGGTAATAACCCAAGTTTTCAGTTAAAACGGGACCATGCAGGGGGCAGATGATCTGTATATCCAGCCCTGCGGCTTTTTTCAGGAGCGCCTGCACCTGCGCACCATATTTACCAACGATGCCGATGTAATAACGACGAGCTTCGCAGGCCCAATCTTCAGTTGCATCGAGTGCACCGAATTTACCGAAACCATCGGCAGAGAACAGCACTTTATCGGTGCTGTCATAGGTAACAATAACTTCCGGCCAGTGCACCATAGGTGCGGTGACAAAGGTCAGGTTGTGCTTACCTAAAGAGAGGGTATCGCCCTCGCCCACCACAATCTGACGGTCTGCAAAATCTGTGCCGAAGAACTGCATCATCATGCGGAAGGCTTTGGCAGAAGATACGATTTTGGTATCTTTATAAACATTCATAAAGTTTGCAATGTTGGCCGAGTGGTCCGGCTCCATATGCTGGATGATTAAATAGTCGGGCTTTCTGCCGCCCAGCGCCGCCTCGATGTTATCCAGCCATTCGTGGGTGAAACGGGCGTCCACCGTATCCATAATGGCGATTTTTTCATCCATAATGGCATAAGAGTTATAGGCCATACCATTTGGCACCACATACTGACCTTCGAACAAATCAACGTCGTGGTCGTTCACGCCGATGTATAAAATATCTTTTGTTATCTGCATACAAATCTCTCCTCTATGATTAATTTGTCAACTTTTTATGTTTGTCTATTCATTGTATCACAAAAAATTTTTTTCGTCAATTTACAAAACCGCAAAACTGTGATAAAATAATAGTAAATATCCCTTTTACAAGGTTGTGAAAGAATGAAAAAAGGACTGATTATGGAAGGCGGCGCTATGCGCGGTCTTTTTACCGCCGGCGTGATGGACGTTTTGATGGAAAACGGCGTCATGTTCGACGGTGCCATTGGCGTTTCCGCAGGAGCGGCCTTTGGTTGTAATTATAAATCAAAACAAATCGGACGTGTGCTCCGCTATAACACCCGCTTTTGTGCCGACAAGCGCTACTCGGGATGGGGCATCCTCTTAAAAACCGGCAACATTTTCAGCACTGAGTTTTGTTATGACGAAGTGCCGCTTAAGCACGATATCTTCGATTTTGATACCTTTGAAAATAACCCCATGGAATTTTACGTGGTGGCAACCGATATCGAAACCGGCGAAGCGGTGTATCACAAATACGAAGGTCGTGCCGACCACGGTTTTGACTGGATTCGCGCCTCTGCCTCCATGCCTTTTGTGTCACAAATCGTGGAAATTGATGGGCAGAAACTGTTAGATGGCGGCGTGGCAGACTCTGTGCCCCTCGCCTTTTTCCAGAGCATTGGCTATGAGAAAAATATTGTGGTTTTAACCCAGCCAAAAGGGTACATCAAAAAGAAAAATCCCCTGATCCCGCTGGCGAAACTGCTTTATAAAAAATATCCTAAATTAGTTACCGCTATGGCAAACAGACACATTGTTTACAACGAAACCCTTGCTGAAATTGAAAAGCAGGAAAAAGCGGGCAACATCTTTGTGATTCGTCCCGATGGCAACCTGCCTGTCAGCAAAGTGGAAAAAGACCCCGAAAAATTAAAAACCGTCTATGAAATTGGCAGAAGCGTGGCAGAAAAGTCACTGCCTGCGATTTTAGAATATTTACAATAACGGAGGCGTTATTATGAAAAAATTTCTTGCTCTGCTCCTTGTCGCCACGCTCCTTTCAGGTCTTTGTACCACCGCAGTGGCAAATGGCAATCTGCAGACAATTGACGCGGTTTTGAATTACAGCATCATTATCCGCTATAACGGTGAGGCACAAGTTATGCGCAATGCAAATGGCTCTCGTGTGTTTCCCATTACATATGAAGGCACAACCTATCTGCCTGTCCGTGCCATAAGTAATATGCTGTCTCTCCCCATAGAATGGGATGGCGAGAACAACACCGTCTGGCTGGGTATGGGCAGTCCCTTGGCCGCCCTTCCTGTGATGGAGGAGCCCCAACTGATGTCAAGACTTGAACGCGTTTCCGCTCTTTTGAATTATGGCATTACCATCCGCTATAATGGAGATGTGCAGACTATGTATGACGCAAATGGTGTTCGGGTTTATCCCATCACCTATGAAGGTACCACATATCTGCCCGTTCGCGCTGTAAGCAATATGCTCTCTGTAGCTGTGGAATGGGACGGTGCCGCCAACACTGTTTGGCTAGGTGAAAAACCTCAAAGTGCGGGTGCGGAAATCCCCGCTTTAGCCGGCGAAAAGTTTGCCATGCGTTATGAAAACGCCTATCTGGGTATTGCTTTCAAACTTCCCTCATCCTGGTATTTTTATACCGATGAGCAGCTTCTGGATATACTCGGTGATAGTTATGCCGGCACCTACAAAGACCAGATCAATAATTTGGGACATTTCTATGATGCTGTCATCAGCGATTACTTTGGTCACAACTCTTTAAATGTTCAGATTCTCCAAAAAACAAAAGATCAACGTCCACTGGATACAAATGCACTGTTTAACAATGTGTATGACCATCTGGAAGACGTTTTGGAGGAACAATACGAGAATTTATACGTGAAAAAAACAACAACAACCATCAGCGATAATCTCTATCATATGATGTATATTTACGGAGAAGTCAGCGGCGTTGCACTCTATCAGCGAGCCATCTTAGTTGACGCAGGTGATTATTACGGAATTATCATGGTTACCAGCCGCGTGTCCGATTCGCCACTCCGCATTATTGAAAATCTATATGAATTACAATAACCATATTTCAAGGAGGATGTATCATGAAAAAACTATTCGCTCTTATTTTCTCTTTGGTGCTCATCTTTTCTGTTTCTTCTGTTGTTTTTGCAGATAACAATTTAGAAGATGTAAGCGCTTATGTAAACTATGGCATTACCATCCGCTATAACGGTGATGCGCAGACTATGTACGATGCCAACGGAGGCCGTGTGTATCCCTTAACCTATAACGGTTCTACCTATCTGCCTGTTCGTGCGGTGTCTGCTATGCTTTCTGTTCCTGTTCGCTGGGACGGCGAAAATAACACCGTTTGGCTGGGCGAAGGCGAATCCGTCGCTGCTGCAAACGTGGCAGAAAAACCCGAACTGATGGCAAACCTTGAAGATGTCAGCGCCTTTTTAAATTATGGCATCACCATTCGCTATAACGGCAACGAACAGACAATGTACGATGCCAATAACAACCGTGTGTATCCCATCACCTATAACGGTACCACCTATCTGCCTGTTCGTGCGGTTTCCACCCTGCTTTCTGTTGCTGTTAACTGGGATGGCAAAAACAACACCGTTTGGCTGGGCAAAGTGCCCGCAGGCACCGTTCTTGCCCGTGGCGAAAAACTGGCAAACAAATATGAAAGCGCATTTTTAGGTATCGGCTTTAATCTGCCGGCTCTTTGGGCATACCAATCCGATGAAAAAGTTCACGAATTACTGAATGTTACCTTTACCGGCGACTTTGTGGCAGACCTGCACGCAAATGGTTCCTTTGGTGAAATGATGGCGGTTGAACAGGGCACCGGCTTTAACGTTAATATCCTTTTAGCTGTTAAGAACGATACAGCACGGGATCTGACCTTTGAAGGCTTATATCAACATGAATTCGACGCTTTAAAAGTGGCTCTCAACAAAGCTTACGACTTCTCCATCGTAACAAAAGGTTCTCTTGAAATCGAAGGCAAAAGCTTTTATGCGATAGATATCTATGGCCAGGCCGGCGGCACCGACCTTTACCAGAAATGCTTCCTGGTTGACTGCGGCGATTATTATGCTACTATCACCGCAACCACAACCGACGAACAGAAATTGGCAAACATTCTGAAACATTTCTACCTTGTAAAATAAAACTATAACAAAAGCGGCTGTGACATAAGTCACAGTCTCTTTTTTGCGTTTTAAAAGGGTTTTTCGGAAAGTTCCACCACTTTCCCGTTCAGATAAGAAAGAACGCCCTCATCTTTAAAATCAAAGCGTAAACGATAGGCGCAAAGGGCCTGATAGGAAAACGTTTTGTCCTTGGGCGCGCCATACTTTGTGTCGCCCACCAAAGGATGACCGATGGCCTGCATCTGCACGCGAATCTGATGTTTACGACCTGTCAGCAGGGTGATGTTCACAAGGCTTGTTTTGCCGCGTTCTTCTAATACTTCATATAAAAGACGTGCTTCTTTTGCACCTTTTGTATCGGGCGAAACCACTTTCACGCGGTTTTCCGTCTGGCTACTCAAAAGATAGTGGCAAAGTTCCCCTTTTTTCTGCTTGGGCACACCGTTTACCAAACACAAATACTCCTTTGTGACCTCACCGTTTTTGATGCGGTGGTTCAGTTCCCTTTGTGCCGCCGCATTTTTGGCAACGAGCAAGAGACCTCGGGTGTTTCTATCCAGTCGGTTGGAAAGAGCCGGTGCAAAGGAATGCTCTTCCCTCGGGTTGTAATCCCCTTTTTCAATTAAATAGGCCTGCACCTTAGAAAGCAGGGAATCCTCGCCCCCGTGGGAAGAAAGACCCATCGGTTTATCGGCAACCAGTATGTTCTCATCTTCATAACAGATGGAAAGATCGGAACAATCGGCACTGACTGCTTTGGGCGCACTTTCAAAAAATTCATCATTGATATACAGTTCTAAAACATCGCCCGCAGATAGAATATCCTGCTCCTTTAAGGCCTTTCGGTCACGTTTAACACGCTTTTTCCGCAGGGCTTTATAGAGCATACTTTTGGGCATCTGCGGCAAAAACTTAGACAAAAACTTATCTACTCTCTGCCCGCTGTCATTTTCATTGATGATAACTGTTCTCATAGGAAATCTCCTTATAACAAAGGTGCAAACAAACGGAACAAACTGCGAATGACGGATGTAACAATTGAACATTTGCAGTTTTCCAAAGTGATTTCGCGGCAAAGCTTTTGCGTTGTTTCAAAATCCCGACGAATCTCGGGAATACATTCCTCGCCACACATAAAAACGCCACATTCAAAATGGAGGTACAGGCTGCGGCAATCTAAATTCACCGTGCCCACCACCGCCTGCTTATCATCGGCGCAAAGAACTTTGGAATGGATAAAACCGGGGGCATATTCAAACACACGCACCCCGCCCGCCAAAAGTTCCTTATAGTAAGATCGGGTGGTCAGGTGCACATATTTTTTATCGGGCACGCCGGGGGTTAAAATCCGCACATCCACACCGTTTTTCGCCGCACGAATCAGGGCAGAAACCATTCCGTCATCTAAAATCAAATAGGGCGTTTGGATGTAAAGATAGTCGCGGGCACTGTCAATCAAGTTCATATATACCTGCTCGCTGACATATTCATCATCAATGGGGCTATCGCAAAAGGGAATTAAAAATCCTTTTCTGCCCCTTTGAGCAGCCGCACCCACAAGATAGGGCGCAAACTCTTCTTTTTCACCTGTGATGCTTTGCCACATAGACAAAAACAGCAGGGTAAAACCCTCTGCCGCAGGACCTTCCATACGAACGGAGGCATCTTTCCAATGGCCAAACCGCAGTTTTTCGTTGATATATTCATCGGCAAGGTTAGCGCCGCCTGTGTAGGCAATCTGCCCGTCAATCACCGTGATTTTTCTGTGGTCGCGGTTGTTTTGCAGGGTGGAAAGTGCAGGACGGAACTTGTTGAACACCACGGTTTTAATGCCCATCTCTTCCAGCGTTGTTCGATAATCTATGGGCAAATTCCAAAAGCAACCCATATCGTCATAAATCAGGCGCACTTCCACGCCTTCTTTTACTTTTTTCTGCAAAATATCTAAAATCTCGCTCCAAAAACGACCTTCGGAGATAATGAAATATTCTAAAAAGATAAATTTTTTGGCGTGCTCCAAATCAGAAAGCATCGCCTTAAAAAAAGCTTCCCCGGGGGAGAGATAATCGGTTTTCGTATCGGCATAAACGCCAAAACCGCATTCTTTGGTTAAAAACGAAACCTGCCCACCATATTCGGGCATCGCTTCCCGACAGGCAAAGGCCGCAGGCTCGGTTTCGGCAAAATAGGGTTTTGCCTGCAGATCTGCTTCGCTGATGCGCTTTTGAAAACTCTTATCTATCTTTTGCAGAGAAATCAAAAGATATAACAGTCCGCCAAACAGAGGAAACAGGAGCACAATCACCGTCCAAAGAAGTTTATAAGAACTGCGTTTTTTGGCGGTGATGATGTGGAGCACAACCAAAATGCTCAACCCGTGCAAAGCGCTATAAATCCATTGATAAGCACGCCCCGCATGATAGACCGCCATTCCCATTAAAAACAGTTGCAACAGCAACAGGAAAATGACGAGCACCCTTCTGCGGAGCAGAATTCTCACCCATTTTTTATGCATAGAATCACCTTTATACAAATTCGCAGAACACCGTGTTGGAAAGGTCGATGCCCCGCTCGGTTAAAGTAAGGCGGTCGCCCGTATCGGATAACAAGCCGCTATCTGATAACTTTTTGATGGCTTCGCCATAGACTGTATCTAAATCCTGATTAAATTCCGCTTTAAAATCAGACCGCAAAACGCCCGCCTTGGTCATTCTAAGACCCAAGAACATAAATTCTGCCATTGCATCGGCTTCGGTGATGATTTCGCCTGCCCGCTCTTGCTGCCCATTGGCCACCCGGTGATACGCCGAAAGAGAGGCAGGATTTTCAAACCGCTTGCCGCCATAAAAGGAGTGGGCACCCGCACCCAGACCGATGTAAGGAGCACGAAGCCAGTATTTTGTGTTGTGGTGGGATTCTCTGCCCGCTTTGGCAAAGTTTGAAATTTCGTAGCGGTCATAACCGTTCTTGTTTAATGTGTCACAAATCAGTTCATAAAATTCTCGGTCGGTTTCCTCTTCGGGAAGCACCGTTTCCCCCGATTCCACTCTCGTCCAAAGGGGCGTATCTTCGCAAACCGTTAACGAATAGCAGGAAATATGGTCGGGGTTAAGGGCTGTGATGGCATCCAAGCTCACCATCAAACTCTCTTTGGTTTGATTGGGCAGAGAGAACATAAGGTCAAGACTTACGTTATGAATGCCCGCTCTTCTCACCATCTCCACCGCTTCTTTGGTCTCCCCCGCGGTGTGGATTCTGCCCAGGGCGGAAAGTTCCGTGTCTACAAAACTCTGTGCGCCAAGGCTCACGCGGTTCACCCCTGCTTCTGCCAAAGCGCGAAAGCCCTGCTCATCGCAGGTGCCGGGATTGGCTTCAACGGTGATTTCGCTATCTGCCAAAAGTGTAAAATTTTTGCGGATTCCTTCTAAAATCCGCACAAGCAAATGAGGCGGAAGCGCCGTTGGCGTTCCACCTCCCAGATACACAGTGTTAACCGTCTCACCACGGTAGGTTTCCATTTCGCAAAGCAGGTCGGACACATAATCCTCCGCTTTTCCCAAACAATTTTCATAGGAAACAAAATCGCAGTAAGCACATTTTTTTAAACAAAAGGGAAGGTGAATATAAATACCTGCACTCTTATTCATCCAGCTTCAAAACGGACATAAACGCCTCCTGAGGTACCTCTACGCTACCCACCTGACGCATCCGCTTTTTACCCTCCTTCTGCTTTTCAAGCAGTTTTTTCTTACGGGTGATGTCACCACCGTAACATTTTGCCAATACGTCTTTTCCCATTCCTTTAACGGTTTCACGGGCAATAATTTTATTGCCGATGGCCGCCTGAATGGGAATTTCAAACAACTGTCTCGGAATGGCGGCTTTTAATTTTTCCGCAATTTTTCTGCCACGGGTGTAAGACTTGGTGTTATGCACGATAAAGGACAGGGCATCCACCATATCACCGTTTAACAGAATATCCAGTTTCACAAGGTCAGACTTTTCATAGCCCGCCAGTTCATAGTCAAAACTTGCATATCCGCGGGTGCGGGATTTTAAGGCATCGAAAAAGTCATAAATAATTTCATTTAAGGGCAGGTCGTAATGGAGTTGGGCACGGTCGGTATCAATATAGGTCATATTGTGATAAATACCGCGACGTTCCTGACACAGTTCCATAACGCTACCCACAAATTCGGTGGGGGTCATAATATCTGCCTTAACCATGGGCTCTTCCATGTAAAGAATTTCGCTGGGGTTTGGCATATTGGTAGGGTTTGAAATCCAAAGTTCGTCCCCGTTGGTTTTCTTCACTTTGTAAACAACGCTGGGGGCGGTGGTAACTAAATCTAAGTTATATTCACGCTCTAGGCGTTCCTGAATGATTTCCATGTGCAAAAGTCCCAAGAAGCCGCAACGGAAACCAAAGCCAAGGGCTACGGATGTTTCTGCCTCAAAGGAGAGGGATGCATCGTTAAGCTGGAGTTTTGCAAGGGCATCACGCAAATCGTCATAACGGGCACCATCGGCAGGATAAATACCGCAGAACACCATGGGGTTCACCTGCTTATAACCCGCCAAAGGCTCGCTTGCGGGGCGATTTGCCAAAGTGATGGTATCGCCCACACGGGTATCGGTTACATTTTTGATGGATGCGGTTAAATAACCAACTTCACCGGCGGTTAAAGAATCGCATTTTAAGAAACCGTTGGGATGGAGATAACCCACTTCCACAACATCAAATTCCTTCTCCGTCGCCATCAGGCGAATTCTGTCACCTGTTTTTAAGCTGCCGTCCATCACGCGGAAATAAATGATAACGCCTTTATAGGGGTCATAAAAACTGTCAAAAATCAAAGCGGAAAGAGGTGCATCCGCATCACCCTTGGGCGCCGGAATCACCTGCACGATTTGTTCTAACACTTCTTCGATACCAATGCCGTTTTTCGCAGAAATTTTCGGTGCATCTTCGGCAGGGATGCCGATGATATCTTCAATTTCCTGAATCACAACTTCAGGACGTGCCGCAGGTAAGTCAATTTTGTTTACAACGGGCATAATTTCAAGGTCGTGGTCTAAGGCTAAGTAGGTATTCGCCAAAGTTTGCGCCTCAATGCCCTGTGCCGCATCTACGATTAAGAGAGCGCCTTCGCAAGCGGCAAGGCTACGGGACACTTCATAGTTAAAGTCCACGTGACCGGGGGTATCGATTAAGTTTAAAACATATTCTTCTCCATCATTTGCCTTATAAAGTAGTCGAACTGGGCGGGCTTTGATGGTGTTGCCGCCTTCACGCTCTAAGTCCATGTTATCCAGAATCTGCGCTTCCATTTCGCGCTCGGTGAGTAAACCTGTCTTTTCTAAAAGACGGTCTGCCAGCGTGGATTTACCATGGTCGATATGGGCAATGATTGAAAAGTTTCTGATTCTTTCCTGATTCAATGTATATTCCTCCAAAGTCCGAATTTTACAGTCGCTCAATCATTTCTGTGAGCAAGGTTTTAAAATTCTCTATGGCAATTTTCGTAAATTCTAAATGTTCGATTTTTCCGCCTAGTCCCGCCGCCATATTCACGCAGAAGGAAAGGCCGAAAATCTCCATGCCTGCGTGGGATGCTGTTAGCACCTCGGGCACGGTGGACATACCCACCACGTCTGCTCCCAGCACCGAGAGCATTCTGATTTCGGCAGGGGTTTCATAACTGGGGCCTGGCATATAGGCGTAAACGCCTTCTTGTAAGGGGATATTTTTTGCACCCGCAACGTCTTTTGCCAAATCTCTCAGCCGCGCAGTATAAGCATCTGACATATCGTTAAAACGGGGACCGAATGCATCCATATTCGCGCCGCGTAGGGGCGAATCGTTAAAGAATTTGATATGGTCAGAAATCATCATCAAATCCCCCACTTTGTAGTCGGGATTAATAGCACCCACCGCATTGGTTACAAATAAAGTTTTCACACCAAGAAGTTTTAATGTGCGGATGGGGAATGCGATTTGCTCCATAGAATAGCCCTCGTAGTAATGAAAGCGACCTTGGAGCACCAAAATATTTTTACCCGAAAGTTTGCCAGCCACCAGCTGACCTTTATGGTAGGGGGCGGTGCTCACGGGGAAAAGAGGAATGTCGCCATAGGGAATCGTCACCGCATCTTCTAACAGATCGGCAAACGCCCCGAGACCTGTGCCTAAAATAACAGCAACGTCGGGAGCGAAAGGCAGATGTTTTTTTAAATATTCTGCTGTTTCGGTGAGTTTTGTTAAGGACATAATCATTCCTCCGGAGGATATGATGGGCGGAGATACTTCATCTCCGCCCTCATCTTTCCAAGGGCACGAAAAACTGCTGTCTGCGCTTTTTTCTAGCCCATCTTATTTAAAGTACTGTACGCCGGCTAAGAAGATCTTCTGATCCTGTTCGCCATAAATGTTCTTCGCAACGTCATTACCACGACGTTCGGAGTGCGCCATTTTACCCAGGATGCGACCATCGGGGCTGGTGATACCTTCAATCGCATATACAGAACCGTTGGGGTTAAATGCGGTTTCGTAAGAAGGTTTGCCGGATAGATCTACATACTGTGTTGCAATCTGACCGTTTTCTGCCAGTTTCTTCACCCATTCTTCACTTGCCACGAAACGACCTTCACCGTGAGATGCGGGGATGGCGTGAATATCGCCAACATTGGTCAGAGACAGCCAGGGAGACAGGCAAGATGCCACGCGGGTGTAAACCATCTGAGAAATATGGCGACCGATGGCGTTATAAGTCAGGGTCGGGGAATCGTCAGACAGGTCACAGATTTCACCATAAGGCACAAGACCCAGTTTAATCAGCGCCTGGAAACCGTTACAGATACCCAGCATTAAACCATCACGGTTTTTCAGCATATCCATAACCGCTTCGCGAATAGCGGGGTTACGGAATACGGTTGCGATAAATTTACCGCTGCCTTCCGGTTCGTCACCTGCGGAGAAACCGCCGGGAATCATAATAATCTGGCTTTCTTTAATGCGTTTTACAAATTCTTCCGCAGATGCGGTGATGTCAGAGGCGGTTAAGTTCTTTAAAACAAAACTTGTGGGGTCAGCACCGGCTAAGCGGAATGCTTTTTCAGTATCGTATTCACAGTTAGTACCGGGGAATACGGGAATGAATACGCGGGGTTTTGCAAAGTTTTCTTTTGCAACAGCGGGACATTTTGCCACACCGTTAAATACGGGAATTTCACCTTCGCCTGCAAAGGCTTTGGTGGGGAACACGCCTTCTAAGGGTTTCTGCCAAACGGCTAAGAGTTCATCGATAGAAAGTTTCACATCGCCGATGGTAATCACGGGCTCTGCCACGGTTTCACCAATCTTTTTAGCATAACCTAAAGATTCTGCGCTATCTGTTTCAACGATGATAGCACCCAGATTGGGCGTAAATAAACTATCTTTTAAGCAATCGCAAAGTTTTGCACCAATCTTGTTACCGAATGCCATTTTGCTGATTGCCGCCGCAATACCGCCTTCTTTAACGGTGTAAGCCGCACGGACTCTACCGTGTGCCATCAGGTCGTGCAATTGACCGTATTTGGAAATCATATCGTCAAAGTCGGGCATACCATCGGCTTTTCTATCAGGAGCCACCAGCCACAGAGCGCTACCTGCTTCTTTCAGCGCACCGGATACAACGCCTTTAGCGGAAACAGGTGCCACAGCAAAGGAAACCAGTGTGGGCGGTACATCTAAATCGTTAAAGGAGCCGGACATAGAGTCTTTACCGCCGATAGCACCGATTTTCAGTGCGGTCTGTGCACGGTAAGCACCAAGGAGCGCCGCAAAGGGCAGACCCCAACGAGCCGGATCTTCACCCGGACGGGGGAAGTATTCCTGGAAGGTTAAGTAAACGTCGCGTCTGTCACCGCCTGCGGCAGTGATTTTTGCTAAGGATTCAACAACCGCATAGATAGCACTATCAAAGGGGCTTTCTTTAGCGAGGCGGGGCTGATAGCCAAACGCCATTAAGGTTGCATTATCGGTCTCGCCCATTGTGGGGATTTTAGCCGCCATTGCATCTTCCGGTGTTAACTGATGGAGACCACCAAAGGGCATCAGTACAGAGCCTGCACCGATGGAAGAGTCAAAGCGCACGGAGAGACCTTTCTGAGAGCAGACGTTTAAGTCAGATAAAGTAGCCATCCAGGTTTCTTTAATATTATCTGCCGGCTTATCTTTGAAATATTCAGGGGTTTCGGGAGCAGAAAGTGCCACTTTGGTGTGCTTCTGCGCACCGTTTGTATTTAAGAATTCTCTGGAGATATCGCAAATCAGTTTGCCGCGCCACTGCATCTTCAGGCGGGGTTCAGCAGTTACAACTGCAACGCGGGTTGCTTCTAAGTTTTCTTCTGCAGCCAGAGCAAAGAATTTTTCTTCGTCTTTAGCATCGATAACAACCGCCATACGTTCCTGAGATTCACTGATGGCAAGTTCGGTACCGTCTAAGCCCTCATATTTCTTGGGCACTTTATCAAGGTCGATAAACAGGCCATCTGCCAGTTCGCCAACCGCAACGGAAACACCGCCGGCACCAAAGTCGTTACAACGTTTAATCAGGCGCGCTGCTTCTTCTTTTCTGAACAGTCTCTGCAGTTTTCTTTCAACAGGTGCGTTACCTTTCTGCACTTCTGCGCCGCAGGACTCTAAGGATTTATCGTCGTGTGCTTTAGAGGAGCCGGTTGCACCGCCGCAACCGTCACGACCGGTACGACCACCCAGCAGGATAACCAAGTCATCTGCCGCGGGACGTTCACGCACCACGTTTTTCTTGGGAGCCGCCGCCATAACAGCGCCGATTTCCATACGTTTTGCAACATAGCCCTCGTCATAAATTTCAACAACCTGACCGGTCGCCAGACCAATCTGGTTACCATAGGAAGAGTAACCCGCCGCCGCACCGGTGGTGATTTTTCTCTGCATCAGTTTGCTGGGCAGGGTTTCAGCCAGAGTCTTTCTCGGGTCGCCGGAGCCGGTGACGCGCATTGCCTGATATACATAAGCACGACCTGACAGGGGATCGCGGATAGCGCCGCCAAGACAGGTTGCCGCACCGCCGAAGGGTTCGATTTCGGTGGGATGGTTATGGGTTTCGTTTTTAAACATGATCAGCCAGGGTTCTTCTTTACCGTCAATGGTAACGGTTACTTCAATGCTGCAAGCATTGATTTCTTCAGACTGGTCAAGTTTAGTCAGGTAACCCTCTTTTTTCAGCTGTTTTGCTGCGATGGTAGCAAGATCCATCAGGCAAAGGGTTTTATTTTTGCCCACATAGAGCGCTTTTCTTGCTTCCTGATAGTCAGAAAGAGCGTCTTTAATACGGTCGGGGGCATTGGTTAAATCAATATGTTCAATTTCGGTGGAGAAAGTGGTGTGACGACAATGGTCAGACCAATAGGTATCAATCATGCGAAGCTCTGTCAGAGAAGGATCGCGTTTTTCGGTGTTTTTAAAGTAGTCACGGCAGAAGCGCAGGTCATCGGAATCCATTGCAAAGCCATACTTTTTAACCATTTCGGAAAGAGCCGCTTCATCTAAAGTGATAAAGCCCTCAACGGTTACAACGTCGGGAGGCAGAACTACATCTACATCGAGGCTTTCGGGCTTATCGGCAGACACTTCGTGTGCTTCCACGGGGTTGATGTAATATTTTTTAATGGCTTCAAGTTCACTATCTGTGATAGTACCTGCCAGTTCAATCACGTGCGCTACCGCAATTTTGGGGCGTTCCTGCTGGGTTAAGAGCTGAACGCATTCAGCGGCAGAGTCTGCCTGCTGGTCATACTGACCGGGCAGAAATGCAGTGATAAACACGCGGGTACCCTCTTTAGCGGGATATGCCTCATCATAAACAGTATCCACCGGCGGCTCGCTGAAGATGGTTGTCTTCGCAGCGGCAAACGCCTCATCGCTAACACCCTGCACATCATAGCGCTGGAGCACGCGCACGCCTGTTAAGCCGGACAGATTGAGATTATCTCTCAGGTCTGCAAGCAGGCGGCGGGCTTCAACATCAAAGCCGGGTTTCTTTTCAACAAAAATTCGTCTGACAGTATTCATACCTTTTCTCCTTACCTTGTATTTTCAGTTGTTTTATATAATGTCAAAAGCGGTAAGCACCGCATTTTTACCTGTTTCAATTTGCAGCCTGCAAAAACCACCGTTATCAACGTGATAATCCCAAGCCCGTTCCACACCCTGACCCATCAAATGAGCCAAAATGTTGCGGATGGAGCCCAAATGACTGACGATGAAAACACTGCCATCTTGGTGACGTGCTAAAATAGCATCGGTGGCTCGGCTGACCCGCTCATAATTTTCGCGAGCGGTTTCCCCGCCTTCCATACGATAATCAGGCAGGTTTTGTTGCCATTCTTCGTAGGCCTCGGGGAACATTTCTTTAATATCCTCTTTGGCGATGTTTTCCCAAACGCCAAAGTTTCGTTCCATCAAATCAGGAATTTCGCAAACCACAAGACCGTGGGGCTCTGCCACTATCTCTGCTGTTTCTTTGGCACGCATAAGGGGACTTGTGTAAACCGCAGCAGGGTTTTTACTCTTCAGTTGTTCTGCCAAAACTTCGGCCTGTTTTCGGCCCGTTTCGGTCAGCGGCAAATCAGTCACACCCAGCGCGGTGACGCGCAGGTTGCCGGCGGTTTGCCCGTGTCGGATTAAAAATAACTCCACCATGGCTTAACGGTAAAAATCGCGACGGGCTTCCTGACGCAGTTTTTCACGACGTTTGCGACGACGACGTGCCTTTAAATAAGAACGCAGGATTAAAAGTGCCACAAAGAGACCCAAAGGACCCATCACCCAGATGCTGAAGATGAAATCAATCAGCGTGCCGAAAATCATTTTAAAGAAACTGCGGCGGATTTTCTCGGTGGAAACAAGGTCCATACTACCCACCTGCTCACCGTTATAAAAATAGGTGATGCGACCCAGAACATCCCCTTCGGAAATGGGCGCCACGATGCGCTCTTCGGTGGTGATTTCTGAGGTGAGTTTAGATTTATCATAACCCTTGGGCAGTAATAACTGCACAGGGTCTTTGGTGGTTAAAATAACGCTGTCTGCCCCGGCGCCCCATTTCACTTTGGGGATGGCAACGATTTCGCTGCTGGTGGAAACCGTTTGCATAGAGTAAGCAGAAAAACCATATTCAAACAGGGCAATAGAATCTAGGAATGAGTAGTTACCCTCGGCATCGTTGGGCGCATCAAGCACCACTGCATAGTAAGACATACCGTTTTTCTCCGCAGAGGAAACCAGGCAAGAGCCCGCATCACTGGTGTGACCGGTTTTAATGCCCGTTGCGGGAGAATACGCATAACGATGGTCGCGGTATGCATTTACGAGGGCGTTATTGTTAGAGATGATTCTCGTTTCTTCATATTTGTTGGTGGGGGGGATTTCGTAGATGGCTGTGCCAACTACGGTGCGGAACAACTCGTGCTGCATCGCAGCCGCCGCCAAGCGAACCATATCACGCGCGGTGGTATAATGCTCAGCATCGTGATAACCGTGGGCGTTTACAAAGTGGGTGTTTTCCATACCCAGTTCAGCCGCACGCTCGTTCATTTTGCCCACAAAGGTTTCAATATCGCCGGCAACAGCTTCGGCTAAAACGTTAGCCGCATCGTTGGCAGAGCAAACCATCAAACCGTAAAGAAGCTGGGTAACGGATAAGGTTTCACCGTTTAAAAGACCCATATTGCTACCGTCACGGTCAATATCAATGGCGGTTTCCGATGCAGTCAGGATTGCATTGGGATCTAAATTTTCAATAGCGAGAAGCGCCGTCATAATTTTTGTTGTGCTGGCAGGGTACGCCTTTTTGTCTGCATCCTTTTCAAAGAGAATGCGACCTGTATCGGCGTGCACCAAAATTGCCGAACTTGCTTTAATATCAGGACCTGCCGCAGAAACCGGCACTGCAAGGGAAGAAATAACCAGGATAAAAATCAATATCAAACTGAGTTTTCGCACCGTTTTGCCCTCCACTATGTAAACATACTTATACTTATTATATATAATATCATAAAACAGGTATTTCTGTCAATAAAAAGGAGACATACTTACATCGCAATTTTAATGTATTAGAAATTGAATCTATGTTGTTTTGTCAAAAAATAAAAGCTCATGAAAAAATCATAAGCTTTTAGAAGACGTATCTTATATTTGATTAAAATAACGAAAAACCTGTTGTGATCAATCCGTTCCCTTCGTCTCTGTATGTTGCGGTTATACTGTAAGAATTCGTTTCTGTTCCCCAGATATCAAACACATTCGTTGAGTATGTCACTTCCATAAAACAAGTATATGTCCGTGTTGTCCAATCATAGTTGACGGTGGAACTATCTACGCTATATGAATGATATATTCTCTGCGTCGGACTATATCCACGACTAAGTCTTTCTCTCGTTTGGTTTGATGTTTTACTTATGATTTCATTATCTGAATACTTTGGCTGCTGTTCTTCCCATTTTTTGTATGCTTCTTCGTACTCTGTTGATGTCATGCGGCTATAAACGATTCTTGTATCATACTCATTAACCTTTGAATAGTCCATTTTTTGTCCAGCTATCGCATCTGGATAAACACATAATTCATATAAAGTGCTATCGTCCTCACAAAAATAAATCAGCGCCGCCAAATCTCCCAAGGCACATACTCCATATTCTTTTCCATCAAAATACTCCTTTGAAATCTCTACTTTTACGTCATTTTCGTCATACCATGTCCCATACACCCAAGTAGAGAATTCTTCTTCCGCAACGGTACTGTTAGGTGCTCCATTGACGCCATAACAGTCATAAAAACCTGAATATATTTCATTGTTCCCTGAATAATCAAATTTTAAAAATTTAATTTCTTGATTACATCTGCTTATATATTCCGCACAATCCTGATAACCGTCTAATTTTAAGAAAATTTCTTTTGCTTCCGTATAGTTTGCTTTGTTAAATAATTCAATCGCCGTCTCATAGTTATTTTGTCTTTGCATTTCTAATACTTGAGGAATAGCCAAAATAATTGCGAAAATTAAAACAACTCCTCCCATTAGCATAAAAATACTCTTTTTTCTGTTTTTCATCATTGTCCCCCTAAAAATAAAAAAAGTGTGTACCCAATAAGGGAACACACTGAAAAAGCGAATTCCCTCATTGTTGTCACACAATCGCATCTATCCACAGGGATGTACGCAAAAGAGAGAAAACACCATTTACCAAAGTATTTTCCCATGGATAGACAATTTTTATGCAATTGTGTGACAAGCCAATTATAGCACTTTTGTAAAAGCTTGTCAACTTCTCTGCATCTTTTTCTAATCTTTCGGCAATCGGGCTGCTCACGGAATAACGGGAGGGCGCAGAGACCCTCCCCCTACAAGTTGACACATAAATCGTAGGGGCGGGATTTCAGGCCCGCCCGGCAGGGCAAAAAAACGGAAAGATGCGCAGAACCTTCGGCCTTGCAACAATCCCTCCGTCACTTCGTGACACCTCCCTTTACACAAGGGAGGCTTTCTTTAACAAAAAGTTATAAAAAAGCCCATAAAATCCAAGTTTTCCCTTTACCTTTTTGAATTTTTATGGTATAATGATTTCCAATGTGTTAAAAATATATTGATATATATCGTAAGGAGTAAAACTATGGAACTTTCAGCATTACAAAAGGCAAGATATGCCTACTCTCCCAAACTGCCCCAGATGCTCTCCGGCGGCATTAGTGAAATCTGCGTAACCGAAGGCGCAGAAACAAAAAGCGTTGCCGATTGCGACAAAATTCAGGCTCTGTTCCCCAATACCTACGGCAAAAAAGAAGTTGTTTTCTCTAAGGGTCAGAACACCGCACCTGCCAAAAAACAGGTTGTTGGCGTTATCCTCTCCGGCGGTCAGGCTCCCGGTGGTCATAACGTTATCTGCGGTCTTTATGACGCATTAAAATCCACCAACCCCGAAAACGAACTGTTTGGCTTTAAAAACGGTCCCAGCGGCCTGATTGAAGATGATTATCTCGTATTTGACGATGCTTATATTGATGCTTACCGCAACACCGGCGGTTTTGACATCATCGGCTCCGGCAGAACCAAGCTTGAAACCCGCGAACAGTTTGCTATCGCAGCTGAAGTTTGCAAAAAACACGGCATCACCGCTATCGTTATCACCGGCGGCGACGATTCTAACACCAACGCGGCTGTTTTGGCTGAATATTTTGCAGCAGAAGGCACCGGCGTTCAGGTTATCGGTTGCCCCAAAACCATCGATGGCGACTTAAAGAACGAAGACATTGAATGTTCCTTCGGTTTTGATACTGCAACCAAAACTTACAGCGAACTGATTGGTAACATCGAACGTGACGCAAACTCTGCGAAAAAATACTGGCATTTTGTTAAAGTTATGGGTCGTTCCGCATCTCACGTGGCTCTGGAATGTGCGCTGGAAACCCAGCCCAACATCTGCCTGATTTCTGAAGAAGTTGCGGCGAAGAAAATGTCCCTTTCCGAAATCGCAGATTACATCACCGATTCCGTTGCAACCCGCGCCGCAAACGGTATGAACTTTGGCGTTGCGCTGATTCCCGAAGGTGTTGTTGAATTCGTTCCCGAATTCTCCGTTTTAATTTCCGAAATCAACGAACTCTTAGCCGGCTCCAAAGCCGATGCTTTCAATGCGCTGGCTACTTGGGAAGAAAAATATGCCTTCATCGAAAACGGCTTAACCGCCGAATCTATGGCTGTTTTTGCAATTCTGCCTCAGGGCATTCAGCAGCAGCTGTTCTTAGAACGTGACCCCCACGGTAACGTGCAGGTTTCTCTGATCGAATCCGAAAAACTGTTCTCCGCTATGGTTGCTGATAAACTGGCACAGAGAAAAGCGGCAGGCACTTACAAAGGTAAGTTCACTCCCATCCATCACTTCTTTGGTTACGAAGGTCGTTGCGCATTCCCCTCTAACTTCGACTCTGACTACTGCTACTCCTTAGGTTACAACGCATTTATGCTGATTATGTACGGTTACAACGGTTATCTTTCCAAGATTTCCAACCTGTCTAAACCCGCTACCGAATGGGTGGCAGGCGGTATGCCCATCACCAAGATGATGAACATCGAAAGAAGACACGGTGAAGATAAACCCGTTATCAAAAAGGCGCTGGTTGAACTTGACGGCAAGCCCTTCCGCTACTTTGAAGCTCGCCGTGACACCTGGAAATATGAAACCGCTTATGTATTCCCCGGTGCTATCCAGTATTACGGTCCTGCTGAAGTTTGCGACCTGACAACCAAAACACTGGCTCTGGAAAAAGAATAAGATAAACAGAAAAGGAGGCTCCCCCCCGCACGCGCCTTTTTTATTACCAAAAAACAACCCTTTTTTCAAACTG
>JAZOLH010000054.1:0-2266 GCA_045652815.1 Clostridia bacterium | reverse complement strand
GCCGGCTGAGAGAAATACATACCGCCGGTTTCGGGGTCATAGAGACTTACATATAAGTCCATCTGTTTTTGGGGATCGAACATCGTTTCCATTTCAGCCAATGCCGCCAAGAGATCACGGGCGATGTATCTGTCCGCCAGTTTGTAAACACCGCTCTGCTCAATATTTGTCAGCTGGTGACCTAAGAAATCAACAGTGGATTCGATGGGCAACATACTCACTCCGTTCACTAACTTAATGGGATGTTCGCTTACCCAGCTACCGTCGCTATCAGTATATTCCGCAACACCGGGACGAGCCTTAATCCAGCGGCCATCACGGGATACGGTAACGGAGCTTTCCTGAGCATTCCAATCAACCTTGTAGCCGATGGATTCAGCCAGTTTACGATACGGAAGCATCACAGAACCGTCAGCATAGGTTACAGGTGTTACGCCCATTACCATTTCATTGCCGAACAGTACCGGAATTTCATTATAAGCTTCCATAGGAATACCGGTCATTTCAGACAGGTTGTTCCACTGGTTTACATTACTTGCTTTACCGGTGAAACGGAACCATTCGCCGGAGACAGGCTTTGTAAAATCAAAGCGTTCCAACTGGTCGGTTGTACCGGAACTGGTACCATCGAACACATTGACCCACTGGCCATTTGTATAAACATCCAACTGGAAAGTGTAAACACGAAGATGGCCGTTGGTAAATGCAATGCTTACATGATCATAAGTCACGCTTGCATCGGTTTTGACCCAGACAACGCTGGGGATGCTGTCGTGTGCCCATTTAGCACCCAGGTTACCGTCAAAAATTCGGCCGGGCACATTGCCGTTTTCGTTACCGGAGGAGAACACACCGTTAATGCCTGCAGCATAACCGGGCGTTTCCATATCGGCACCAAAAGCCATCGGCGCACAAAGTGCCAACAGTAAAAACACAAGACCTAAACTAAGAAAACGTTTCATAAATTAAACCCCTTTCGAGAATAAAGATAACTATTACAGAATGCGTACACGCAGAACGCCTTCAATGGCGTTGAGCTTTTCTTCTAAATCTTCAGGATGTTCGCCTTCAATATCCATAATGGTGTAAGCGTTTTCCTTTTTGTTTTTATTGGTCAGATTCAGAATGTTAATATGTTTTTCTGCCAGTAATGCGGAGAACTGACTCAGCATAGAAGGAATGTTCTTATGCAGAATGGTGATTCTTGCATCGCCTTCACGTTCAGCTGCGCAAGCCGGGAAGTTAACAGAATTGGTAATGTTACCGTTTTCCAAATAATCAACCAGTTCGTGTGCCGCCATTTCAGCACAGTTTTCTTCAGATTCGGGTGTGGATGCACCCAGATGAGGAATGCAAACGGTTTTAGGCAGTTTTAAAACATCTTCATCGGGGAAGTCGGTTACATAGCAAGCCACTTTGCCGCTGTCAATAGCCGCCGCTAAATCGGCAGTTGCAACCAGACCGCCACGGGAGAAGTTTAAGATGCGAACGCCATCTTTCATAGTTTTAAATGCCGCTTCGTTAATCATGCCCTTGGTAGAATCGTTGAGGGGCACATGCAGGGTGATGTAATCACAAGTTGCAAAGATTTCATTCATATCCTTTGCCTTGTGAATGCTGCGGGACAGATGCCAAGCCGCATCAATGGTTAAATACGGGTCAAAACCCACAACTTCCATACCTAAGCTTTTAGCTGTGTTTGCCACCATAACGCCGATGGCACCCAAACCGATAACGCCCAGTTTTTTGCCCTTGATTTCGGGACCAACAAACTGGCCTTTGCCCTTTTCAACCATCTTGGGCACTTCGGCACCGTTACCGATTAAAGTTTTTGCCCAGACAATACCACCTGCAATATCGCGGCTGGCAAGCAGAAGACCTGCAATCACCAGTTCTTTAACAGCGTTTGCGTTAGCGCCGGGGGTGTTGAATACAACAATACCCTTCTCTGTGCAAGCGTCGATGGGGATGTTGTTAACACCTGCGCCTGCTCTGGCAACAGCCAGAAGGCTTTCGGGCAGTTCCATATCGTGCATGGAGAAACTGCGGAGAATGATACCATCAGGACTATCGCAGGTATCGGTTACGTTATATTTCGCGCTGTCAAACTTATCAAGGCCTTGAGTCGCGATTTTGTTTAAGGTTAAAACGTCAAACATGGTGTTTCCTCCCTTTTAGTTGTTCTTTTCAAATTCTGCCATAAAGTCAACGAGTGCCTGCACACCTTCGATGGGCATTGCATTGTAGATGCTGGCACGCATACCGC
>JAZOLH010000053.1:0-3832 GCA_045652815.1 Clostridia bacterium | reverse complement strand
GCAAAAACCTTTTACTTTTTGAAAAAAATATGATAAAATGTAGAGGTATATGTTTATTAAAAAAGATACAGGAGGAAATGACTATGGGACGTTTATTTGGTACTGATGGTGTGCGCGGTATTGCAAACACCGAACTCACATGTGAACTGGCTATGAAAATCGGCAAGGCGGCCGCTCATGTTTTGACAAAAGAAACCCAGCACAAACCGAAAATCTTAATTGGTAAAGATACCCGTCTTTCAGGCGATATGTTAGAATCTGCTTTGGCGGCAGGTCTTTGCTCTGTTGGTGCAACCGTTATCAGTTTAGGTGTTATCCCCACCCCCGCTGTTGCGTATTTAACCCGTAAATACGAAGCCGATGCAGGTATTGTTATTTCTGCTTCTCATAACTCCGCCGAATTTAACGGCATCAAAATCTTTAATGCCAACGGTTACAAATTAAATGACGCTATTGAGGAAAGAATCGAAGCCATTATCTTAGATGATGCCGAACCTGTTGACTGCCCCACCGGCGACGCTGTTGGCACCATTGAAAAATGTGATACCGCCCTTAATGATTATGTTGAATTTGCAAAGAGCACCATTGATTGCGACCTGTCCGGTATGAAAATCGCCTTAGACTGTGCTAACGGTGCAAGCTATAAAAGTGCAGTTAGAGTTGTTGTTGATATGGGCGCCGAAGCCTTTGTTGTGCACAATCATCCCAATGGCACCAATATTAACCGAGACTGTGGCTCTACCCACACCAAGAACTTCAGCGAATATGTTAAGAATATCAATGTTGATATCGGTTTATCCTTTGATGGTGATGCTGACCGTCTGCTCGTTATTGACGAAAAAGGCAACTTAATCGACGGCGATAAAATTATGTTCATTTGCGCAGACTACTTAAAAGAAAAAGGTCTGCTTTCCAAGAACACGTTGGTTACCACAGTTATGACAAACCTCGGTTTAGTTTTAGCCGCTAAAGAAAAAGGCATTAACATCACACAGACAAATGTTGGTGACAGATACGTACTGGAAGAAATGTTAAAGAGCGGTTACTGCTTAGGCGGTGAACAGTCCGGTCATATTATCTTCTTAGACCACAACACCACAGGTGACGGTCTGATTTCCGCTCTGCAGCTTTTGTCTATCGTGAAGAAATCAGGCAAAAAGTTATCCGAACTGGCAGAAGTATTTAAGACTCTGCCTCAGGTAACCGTAAATGCCAAAGTATCAAACAGCAAAAAAGCAGACCTGAAAAACGATAGTGTAATTCAGGAAGAAATCAAGGCTTTAGAAAAAGAACTGGCAGGTTCCGGCCGCATTTTAATCCGTCCTTCCGGTACAGAGCCTTGCATTCGTGTTATGCTGGAAGGTCCTGAACTTTCTGCCATCACTCAGAAAGCAAACTACCTGGCGAAGCTCATCGAGGCTCGTTTAGGCTAATCATTACATTCGGGGGACATTATGCAGTTTGTAATTATCACCGGTATGTCCGGTGCAGGAAAAAGTACAGTTGTTCATATGTTGGAGGATATGGGCTATTATTGTATCGACAATATGCCGCCCACTCTGATTACAAAATTCGTCAGTCTCTGTCAGAATTCCAACATTCTGATGGATAAAATCGCTTTTGTCGTTGACGCGCGAAGCGGTGACAGAGTTATGCGCTTAGCTGACGAAATCGTTGAATTTAAAAAGAGCGGTAACAAGTGCGAAGTTCTCTTTTTGGAAGCATCTGATGAAACCATCATCAAGCGCTATAAAGAAACCCGCCGCACCCATCCTCACGCCAAAGGCGGTCGCTTGATTGACGGTATTGAAATGGAACGCCGCTTGCTCTCTGAAATTCGTAATCAGTCTGATTACATTATTGATACAACTGATTTATTAACCAAACAGTTAAAGGACCGCGTGTTTGATTTATTCGAAACCAAAAAGAAGTTCGAAAATATCAATGTCAACGTTGTTTCCTTTGGTTTTAAGCGCGGCATTCCTTTAGACAGTGACTTAATGTTCGATGTCCGTTTCCTGCCCAACCCCTTCTACGAAGCGGAACTGAAGCCCCAAACAGGTCTCGACGCCCCTGTTCGCGACTATGTTTTTAAATGGGATGTGACAAAAACATTCGTAGAAAAACTGCACGATATGGTTGAATTTTTATTACCCCAGTATGTGGAAGAAGGCAAAACACAGCTTGTGATTGCCATCGGTTGCACAGGTGGTAAACACCGCTCTGTTGCCATCGCCGAAGAACTGGGCGAATTTTTAAAAACAAAGAATTACTATACCGTTGTCAGCCATCGTGACTGCAAACTGGAACAGGCACTGTAAACTCTTGATAAACCCTTGGAGGAACTTATGTTAACATCAGAATCCCTTAGTATCAACAATCAAAATCATTTAACAATCGGCGGTATGGATACGGTTTCTCTCGCGAAAGAATTCGACACACCGCTTTATGTGCTGGATGAAGCGCAAATCCGTAAAAACTGCCGACTGTACACATCGTCTCTCGATCGTTTTTATGATGGAAACGGTATGATTTTATATGCCAGCAAAGCCCTTTGTAACCTCTCTCTCTGCAAAATTGTGGAGTCTGAAGGTCTGGGTCTTGATGTTGTGTCCGGCGGCGAACTCTACACCGCCCACAAAGCAGGATTCCCTATGGAAAAAGTTTGTTTCCACGGCAACAACAAAACCCGTGATGAACTTTCTATGGCGCTTTCTTTCGGTGTTGGCAGATTTATTGTTGATAATTTTCATGAGCTTTCTCTTTTGGATGCACTCAGCAAAGAAGCAGGTAAAAAAGCCGCTGTTCTGTTCCGTATCAAACCGGGCATTGATGCCCATACCCACGATTTTATTATGACAGGTCAGATCGACTCAAAGTTCGGCGTTGCCTTGGAGACAGGCGAAGCGATAGAAATTATCCGCACCGCTTCTAAAATGGAAAACATCGAAGTGGTTGGCATTCACTGTCATATCGGTTCACAGATTTTTGATTTAAAACCTTTTGAAGAAGCAGCACAGGTGATGATGAACTTCATCGGCGATATTAAAGATGAACTGGGCATCACCATTTCTGAACTGAATTTAGGCGGTGGTTTCGGCTCTCGCTATGTTGAGTCCGATGATCCCATCGCTTATGATCAGTATATGGATGCCGTGAGTCGCGTGGTTAAGAAAACCGCCGAAAACCGTGGCATCGCTCTCCCCCGCATCTTAATGGAACCCGGTCGTTCCATCGTAGCAACAGCAGGTATCACCCTCTACACCGTCGGTTCTGTGAAAGAAATCCCCGGTATTCGTAAGTATCTCTCCGTAGATGGCGGTATGGCGGACAACCCCCGTTACATTCTCTACGAAGCAGAATATGATTTCCTGCTGGCCAACAAAGCCGGCGACGCTAAATGCGAAACCTATACAGTTGCAGGCAGATGTTGTGAATCCGGTGACCTGCTGGGCAAAGATGTGCCTCTGCAAAAAGCCGAAAGTGACGATATTCTGGCTGTGCAGACCACAGGCGCTTACAACTACTCTATGTCCAGTAACTATAACCGTCTCCCCCGTCCTGCTATGGTGATGGTGAAAGATGGTAAGGCAAGAGTCATTATCAAGCGTGAAACCTATGAAGATGTGCTCCGCAACGATTTACTGTAAAATGCAATAAAAAAAGCCCGAATGGAATGATCCATTCGGGCTTTTACTTTTTTATCAGTCTTTTAATTCGCTCATACAAGCGGGGCAAATATTGCGACCTTTAAAGGTGAAAACATCTTTGGCGCTACCGCAGAAAATGGATTCCTTTACCTTTATGTTTATTCAGATCGGTTGCGTTTTTG
>JAZOLH010000052.1:0-6914 GCA_045652815.1 Clostridia bacterium | reverse complement strand
TTATATAAACGAAAAAAGCAAAGCCTTTCTCGGTATATAACATTTTATGTGATATCTAAAGTTTCGGTGCAAAGGATGTTTTCCCAATTTAACCGTTCGCCAACAGGGAGTAGTAAAAGCATATTTTGCAAAACACCGTTTCGCACCAAAAATCCGTCTTTGTCACGAACTTTAATGTAACCATCCAGCTCGTACAAAAGGTTGTTGATGGTATCAATTTCCTTGTGATGAATAAAGAATTCAATTTTAGGATATATCTGGTTCCACTCATCAAAAAAGTCTGCCATCTGCGCTTCGCAAACGTCCCAATTCTCACATTTAACATCATCATGCATAGCCGCGGATTTGCTTGCAAATTTTTCCGAAACCGAATCAATCCAGCCGATGTAAATCCCCGTTCCTATCAGCATAACAAGAAAAATCACGATTGCAATGATAAAGGTTTTCATGGCCCATTCCTCTTTGTAGATGCACTTTTTTTCTTTATTTTTTTCTGCACAAACAGTTGTCCTGTTGAGTCAAGCGTTGCCAGGAATACGTCTTCGATATCATAAATTTCATAGGCATTCAGCCGATCAATCAACCATTCTACCGAATGGCCCGTTCTTTTCAGCGCCTCATAGTTGACAATACCATCTGTAATCAAAAGATGAGGCACGCCCTCAAAAGGTGGCGTGATGGATAAATCTTCCGGCGTTACAGGGCGTTTGGTGGATTTGGGAATCACGCTCAAATCACCATTAGACTCGATGATGGCATATTCCACATCTAAAACATTGGCGTAGCCTGAACTTCTGAGTTCTTCCAAAAGGTCATCAATGTTGTAACGAAGTCGTTCTAACTCTTTTTGCAAAATTTGTCCTTTTTCAATCAAAATGGTAGGGGAGCCGGATAAAAGCCTTCGCATCCGCCTGCTTCTTAAGGTTAAGAAGGAAAAAGTTGTTTCGGCTACGATTAAAGTGAAAATGGGGATAAGTCCCGATAGCAGCGGTGCGCCGACACTTTCCATAGGAATAGAGGCAAGCTCTGAGAGCATCATGGCAATCACCAGTTCCGATGGCTGTAATTGACCAACTTGCCGCTTTCCCATCATTCTGAGTGCCAGCACAACCGCTATGTATAAAATAAGTGTTCGAATCAGTGTAACCTGCATCATTCCATCTCCTTTCTGTGTTTTGATAGTGTATTCAATCTTCAGAAAAATATACAAATACCGCGGAAATTCATATTTTTGTAATATGTCTGTGCTATAATGATAAAAAAGGAGTGAATACATCTATGAAAAACCAAAATCGTTCTCTTTTAATGCGGATTATTGCCCTGATTTGCGCTATTGCATTACTTTCTACCGTGATTGTATCTATCTTTTGGAGTCTGCAGGGCGTATTTTAAAAAAATTATCAAAGAAATTGTCGTTTTCTTTGTTTTTTTACTGTACAAATATATAAATATATGTTATAATATTATAAGTAATTATTTTTATCAAAGGAGCGCCTATGAAACAGGGCACAGATGCTAGAATACACATCATTGTCGGTCATTACGGCAGTGGTAAAACAGAATTTGCGATTAACTACGCTTTAAAACTCAAAGAACGTTTCGAGCGTGTGTATATTGTTGACTTGGATATCGTGAATCCGTACTTTCGGACCAACGATGCGGCGGAGACCTTATCTAAACTGGGTCTGTCCGTTATCGCATCACCTTATGCAAGTTCTAACGTGGATGTACCGTCACTGCCATCTGATATCTACCGCGTGTTTGCCGATAGAGAAGCGGCGGTTGTGTTTGACGTTGGCGGCGATGACGATGGTGCCATTGCTCTCGGTCGCTATAAACAGCATTTTGACAATGAAGAGACAGAGATGTTATTCGTGATTAACACCTACCGTCCCATGACTGCAAATGCTGAAGCCATCCGTGATATGGTGACGGATATTGAAACCGTCAGTCGTCAGAAAGTAACTGCGCTGGTTAACAGTTCCAATCTTGCGGGGCTCACAACAGTAAATGAAACCCTCAGCGGTCAAAAGATTGTTGAAGAGGCAGAGGCGTTAACCGGTATCCCGTGTCGCTACATTTCCGTGACCGAGGCGGTTTACGAATCTCTCCCTGCAGAATACAGGGAAAAAGCATTTTGTATTAAACGCTTTATGGCGTTACAATTTTAATCCGGTCCAATTGTGGACAGAAATGGAGTGTAACATGGCAAAGGTTGTTTTTTTCGAAGAAAAATGTAAGGGTTGTTATCTTTGTGTAACTGCTTGTCCCAACAAAATTATCAAAGTTGCTGAGGACAGAATGAACGCAAAGGGTTTTCGTCCCGTTGAAGTGGTTGAGCAGGAAAAATGTATCGGCTGCGCAATGTGTGCCACCATCTGCCCTGACTGCGTTATCGAAGTATTCAAATAAAGCAGGGAAGTCCTTCCCGCTTTTCTCATCAACATCTCCGCAGATGAGAATGACATCAAATATGTGCCGTGCGGAGCGGCGGAATGGAGATCAAAATGGCTGAAAAGGTATTATTAAAGGGTAACGAAGCCATTGCTGAAGCCGCAATTTTATCAGGCTGTCGGTATTTCTTCGGTTATCCGATTACACCTCAGACGGAAATCTCTGCTTACATGGCAAAACGTATGCCCAAAATCGGCGGCGTTTTCCTGCAGGCAGAAAGTGAAATTTCCGCTTGTAACATGGTTTATGGTGCTGCTGCAGCAGGTGCCCGCGTTATGACATCATCATCTTCCCCGGGTATCAGCTTAAAAGCAGAAGCAATTTCTTACATAGCAGGTGCTGACCTGCCCGCAGTTGTGGTTAACATCATGCGTGCGGGCCCGGGTTTAGGCGGCATTCAGCCCTCTCAGTCTGACTATCATCAGGCAACAAAGGGTCTTGGTCACGGCGACTACAAGATGATTGTTCTGGCGCCTTCTTCCGTTCAGGAAATCATCAACTTAACCGCAGAAGCATTTGACCTTGCTGATTTTTACAGAATGCCTGTTATGATTTTAGGCGATGGTATGCTGGGTCAGATGATGGAACCCGTTACCTTCGAACTGCCTAAGGGCAGAGAACTGCCTGAAAAAACTTGGGCATGTACCGGTACCGGCATGAAGCGTGAACACAACGTTGTTAACTCTCTTTACATCCAGCCCGATAATCTGGAAAAAATCGTTATCGAAAGAAACAAGAAATATCAGCAGATTGAGGCAACCGAAACCAAGTTTGAAACTTACTGCATGGAAGATGCTGAATATATGATTACCGCATTTGGTTCTACTGCACGTATTGCTAAAAACGCTGTTGATGAACTGCGCGAGCAGGGCATTAAAGCCGGTCTGGTTCGTCCTATCACTCTGTGGCCTTTCCCCCACGAAGCATACAAACAGTATGTTGGTCAGGTGAAAGCTGTTCTGAGCGTTGAAATGAGCTTAGGTCAGATGGTTGACGATGTTAAACTGGCAGTTGAATCTAAAGTGCCCGTTCACTTCTTTGGTCGCACCGGTGGTAACATTCCTTACCCCAATGAAATTATTGCTAAAATGAAAGAAATTGCAGGAGGTATCGCATAATGAAACAGGTATTTAAAAAGCCCCACGCGCTGTGCGATGTGCCGCTGCATTATTGCCCCGGCTGTACCCACGGTATCGTGCACCGCTTGGTTGCAGAAGTCATCGACGAACTGGAACTCGAAGGCAAAACCGTTGGTGTAGCACCCGTTGGTTGCTCCGTTTTTGCTTACGATTACTTTAACTGTGATATGGTTGAAGCGGCTCACGGTCGTGCGCCCGCTGTTGCAACCGGTATCAAACGCACCAGCCCCGATAACATTGTCTTCACCTATCAGGGCGATGGTGACTTGGCCGCTATTGGTACTGCTGAAACTGTTCACGCAGCTGCCCGTGGCGAAAACATCACCATCATCTTTATCAACAATGCAATCTACGGCATGACAGGCGGTCAGATGGCACCGACCACATTGCCCGGTCAGGTAACCCAGACTACGCCTTATGGCCGTAATCCTCAGGCGAACGGTAATCCCATCCGTGTCAGCGAAATGCTGGCTACTTTAGATGGTCCTGCTTACATTGAACGTGTTGCTGTTGATACCGTTAAACACATCAACCAGGCAAAGAAAGCCATCAAAAAGGCATTTACTGCTCAGGTTGAAAAGAAGGGCTTCTCTTTGGTTGAAGTGGTTTCCACTTGTCCTACCAACTGGGGTCTCTCTCCCGAAGAAGCTATGAAATGGCTGCAGGATAATATGTTACCTCACTATCCCTTGGGTGTTTACTGCGACAAACTCTAAAGACTGATTTTCAGTCGGCATATGTCCGAATCATCATAAACGGGCTGCCACCGATCAGGATGCATAGCCGTTTCCTGCTCAGTGACAGTCCGTTTTTAAGTGACGGAGTCTTGTTATGAAGATTACAAAAATCGAACCGCAAAAAAAGTTAAAAGGGCGGAGCAACGTTTATCTTGACGATGTTTTTGCCTTCGGTCTGTCTGATTTTGACCTGCATAAATTGCACCTTAAGGTTGGCATGGAACTGTCTGACGGTGCTCTTTTGTCCATCCGTCAGGATGTGCTGCTGTCTGAAGCCAAGCAACACGCCTTGCATTTACTCGACAGACACAGTTACACAGAAAAGGCCATGGCGCGCAAAATTGATGAGCGCTATGGCGATAGCGAAATCACAACTGCGGTAATTGCCTTTTTAAAAGGGTACCGCTATATTGACGATGAAAGTTATGCCCGCCGCTATATAGAAGCCGCCCTGCAAAGCGGCAAAAGCGGGCTTTTCAAAATAAAATATGACCTTTGCGGAAAAGGAATTGATAGAGCCATTGTAGAACAGGTGGCCGCCGAATTTTCTGATGAAGGTCTTCTTGGAAACGAGCAGGAAACTGTTTCTAAACTTCTGGAAAAGAAGCTTCGCGGCGACTTTTCCTTTCCCAACAAAATGAAAGCAAAACGTTATCTTTTGTCCCGCGGTTTTTCTTCTGAGTCCATCGACTCGGCCCTGTCAAAACTCCAGGACGAAGGAGAAGAGGAGTGGTTAGAGGTTTAAAATAAAACCATCTAATCATGTGATGATTGAAAAATTGGCTCTGCCTTATAAAAAAGTGTGAGTGATATGGCTTTTGCAAGTGTCATCGTGAATAAGACCACTCGGGTGCTGGATCGTTTTTTTGACTACGAAGTCCCCGAGCGCCTTTTGGGTAAGCTTTCCGTCGGCTCGGTTGTTTTAGTTCCTTTCGGACGTGGCAATCAGTTGATTGAGGCTTATGTTGTGCGCTTATCTGACACCACAGACGCCGAAAACACCAAAGAAATTCACGATATTATCAGCGAAGAGCCCCTTTTTGATGAAACACTGTTAGACCTGATTTTCTTTATGAAACGCCGCTATTTTTCTACCTACCTTGCGGCGCTTAAAACCGTTGTTCCATATGGACTCGGTCTATCCTCAAACAACGTGTCTGACAAGATTTTAAAAGGTTCATCCCTTGCCATCTCCTGCGATGAAGCTTTTGAAGTTTTAGAAAAGATTCGTGATAAGGCACCCGTGCAGGCTCGCATCATAGAACTTTTAATGCAGAATGATTTCGTGGCAAACACAGATATTCAGATGATGCTCTCTTGCTCCGGCGCAGCTATCAAAACCCTGCAAACAAAAGGGGTTATTGAACCCGTTGATATCGAGGTTTTCCGCAACCCCATTGATTATAATAAAATCAAACCCACAAAACCCCTGCAAGCAACCGCACCCCAGCAAAAAGCCATTGATGCAATCACGAATTGCCTCAATGCATTCCGCGTATTTATGCTCTATGGCGTAACGGGTAGCGGCAAAACTGAGGTGTTTTTGCAGTGTATCGAAAAAGTGCTGGCAGAGGGTAAATCCGCTATCGTTTTAGTTCCCGAAATTTCTTTAACACCGCAAATGATTGAGCGCTTTGCAGGTCGTTTCGGCAAGCAAATTGCTGTGCTTCATTCCCGACTTTCTATGGGTGAGCGAAACGATGAATATAAGCGCATTAAAAGCGGAGAAGCGCGGGTTGTTATCGGCGTTCGTTCTGCTGTGTTTGCACCCGTTGAGAACCTCGGCTTGATTGTGATGGATGAAGAACACGAAAGTTCTTATAAAGCGCAAAATGCCCCTGCATACCACGCCCGCGAAGTAGCCGCTGTTCGTGCCAAGCAGGCAGGCGTCCCCTTGGTGTTGTCTTCTGCCACACCCTCTGTGGAAAGTTATTATAAGGCGCTTTCCGGCCGCTATGAACTGTTAACCTTATCAGCCAGAGCCAGAGAAGAAGCATCGCTTCCCGATGTTTCCATAGTGGACATGCGAAAAGAACTGGCAAGCGGTAACCGTTCTTTGTTTTCCACTGAACTTTTAAACAATATTGAAGAAAATCTCTCCAAAGGCGAACAAACCATTTTGTTTTTAAACCGACGCGGATTTTCAACCTTTGTATCCTGCCGTAGTTGCGGTTATGTGGCCAAATGTCCCCGTTGCGATATTGCTTTGACTTACCATAAAAATCACAATTTTTTAACCTGCCATTATTGCGGTTATACTATGAAACATCCCCATACCTGTCCCGATTGCGATAGCCAATATATCAAGCATTTCGGCACAGGTACCCAAAAGGTGGAAGAAGAACTGCGGGCGCTGTTTCCCGATGCATCCGTGTTACGTATGGATTTAGATACGGTGGGCGCAAAAAATTCCCACCAACAGATTTTAGATACATTTGGCAAAGAAAAAACCGATATTTTAATCGGCACGCAGATGGTTACCAAAGGGCTAGACTTTGAAAATGTCACCTTAGTAGGTGTTTTGGCCGCCGATATGAGCTTAAACACCGATGATTACCGTGCCAACGAGCGCACCTTTGACCTG
>JAZOLH010000051.1:0-19032 GCA_045652815.1 Clostridia bacterium | reverse complement strand
TAAAAAGTTTGTATTCTAAACTCTCCTTACGGAGAACTTAAAATCCTGTTTCAGTCATTGCTGACTAATTAAAAATTCTCATTATCCAAAATTACTCAAAGTAATTTATAAGAGCCTGCTCTGTTCAATTTTCAAGGTTCTGCGCGTTGCACTCGCAACGGAATCTAATTATAGCATCATTTGAGGGTGTTGTCAACACTTTTTTGAAAAAAAATTCAAATTTTTTTAAATTATTTTTAAATCAGCATCACTTCCTTTGTCAAAACCCTTGTTTTATGCCCTTTTCAGCCATATCTTTGTTTCCTTTAATGATTCCTAAAAGAACGTCATCTATCACTTCTTCATCGGCCACAGGCACTTTTTTCTTTCTTTTTGGACTCATAAACAGTCTCTTCAAGTATTCCCATTTTTTCTTTTTATATACCACGTTTCTCACCTCTCCTGACAGTATATGCAGAAGAAAAGAAAAATATACCAAAAAAGGACTGCCTGTTTCGGCAGTCCTTTTTTTATCCTATCAAAAGCATAAATCCAAGTAAAATAATCAAAAACGAGAAATTAAATAAGGAGAACATGCCTATGTAATATCCCGTTTTGCCGGGATTGTGCTTGACATACTCTCTGAATGTAATCAAACTTGCCAACGAGGAAATCAACGTTCCCACCCCGCCGATGTTAACACCTACCAAAAGGTCGGCATAATTCTGCGTAAATTGCGAGAGCAAAATGGCCGAGGGAACATTAGTGGTAAACTGGCAGGAAAACGCGCTAACAAGCTATGTATTTTTCTCAAGCAACATTGAAAAGAACTCTCTTACAATATCAATACGCGCCATATTACCTGCAAAGATAAAGAAGAAAACAAAAGTTAATAAAAGCGGATAATCCACTTTCTTCAGGGCTTTTCTATCTACAAAGAACAGTACCACAGGAATCACCACAAGACCAATCCAATAGGAAATCCCTCTGAAAACAATGGCGATAGACAGCGCAAACAAAGCTAAATATAAAAAGGTTTTATAAGGATTTAATTCAATCTGCACGTCATCTAAATGCAGCGGCTCATTTTTAACAAAAACAAGGCAACAAACCGTAATCAGCAAAACCGCCAGTGCAAAGGGTGGCGCCATAATCTGCATAAATTCCAGATTGAGAATGTTAAAGACTGAATACAGATATAAATTCTGCGGATTACCGAAAGGCGTTAACATACCGCCTAAATTAGCCGCTATATTCTGCATAATAAAGGTAAACGCCATATACTTTTCTTTGCCCGTTGTCGTCAGGACAAAATAGCCCAGCGGCAAAAAGGTTAAAAGCGCCATATCGTTGGCGATGAGCATCGAACCGATAAAGGTGATATACACCAGTGCCAGCACCGTCATCCTTGTGTTTTTGAACACACGAACGATTTTACGCGCTAACATATAAAAGAAATGAATGTTTTTCAGTGCACATACCACTGCCAGAACACAGAACAGGCAAACCAGCGTTTTAACATCAAAATAACCTGCATACATTTCGTCGGGCGGGACGATACAGGTGGTCACAATGGCCGCTAAAAGAGCGATAACCATAACCATATTCTTTTTAATAAACTTTTTAAATGCCATAGTCATCCCTCCTTCTGAAAATCACCTGAAAAGGAGCTGTGACGCATGCCACAGCTCCGATTATACCATATAGAATTACGCTTCTTTGCCATATACTTCCCACTGGCTCAGTGCTGGGAAGGGTGAGGGCTGACCGGGATCTTTGATTAACTGGTTCAGTTTAATCCAGGTTACCTTTTTCTTTTCGGGCAGAGTGATCAGATGGGGTACGATGGATTTAGTCATAGAATGAGTCAGGGTTGTACCATCAGAGAAAGTAAAGGTTGCTTCCATCCAATAGTTATCGTGGGGGAAATCCGCACGGGTCACAAGGACCATACTGTCAATTTCAACTTCACGACCGAACTCTAAAATAATTTCGGCATCATCGCGACGGTTAATGCCCCAGGATTCGTAGGGCCAAGCGCCGTGACCTAAATTGCAGCAGCAACCGTCAATGGCGTTACGAGCCGCAAAAACAGCTTCACCACGGGTTTCCACGTTTGCGTGAGCATGGGGGAATAAACCCGGGTCGCCGTGCTGGTCATACACATTCAGCGCCAGATTTTTACGGATGGAAATTTCATCTTCTGTTGCTTTGCGAACAGACAGAACGTGACGGTCTAACACGAACGCACGGGGAGAATAGGATATTCTCTTTTCATTAAAAGGAATTTCGTAAACCAGTTCTTCTGTGTTCACATACACAAAAGCTTCGCCCATAGCATCATCCAGCTTCAGCATTGCAAAACAACCGGGATCGGTTGTGCGGAGGATGATTTTATCCCCTTCTTCATAAACGGGGGCATAGGCCAGTTCAACGCGTTCTTCGCCACGAGCCGCGCCTAAAACCACGCCATCTTTATTTTGGATTTCTAATGTAAAAGCCATCTTTTTCTCTCCTGTCAAATTAGTCTAACACAATCAGAGCCATGAACACTAAGGGTTCATCGCCTGTGTTTAAAATACCGTGACCTTCGCCACTGGGGGTGTAAGTCACATCGCCTGCGCTAACGGGCACTTCTTTACCGTTATCGTTATAAAGACCTGTGCCGGACAGGAAAAAGTAAGTTTCACTTTCACCGTGATGTTCATGGTAGCCAATAGAATGACCCGGCTCCAGCGTTGCCTTTGCATACATTCTAACTTTAGCCGGCTGATTGGGTGCGGCAAACAGTTTATCCAGTTTTAAAACACCTTCGCCACCCTGCGCTTTTTCCATTTCGGTTAAAGTTCTGTCTTTTGCATTTGTAATCATTGTACACCGTCTTTCCAGCATTATATGCTTATCATTATTTTTGAATCATACTCACATCACGTTCAATGGGCTCATTGAAAATCATGTGATGATAGGTTTCTCTTTTTTCGCCCTCGATTAAGAACTGCACCTTATCAACATTGGAAAGTTCTGTTAAAGAGTTTACAATAGAGAAAACCGTTAAACGTTCTGCCGATGTGCCAACATTGTTTTTGCTGACAAATTCAGAAGAGAAGTTTACAAAGCAAACCCCTTCTTTTGTTTCCACAGAACGAATTTTTGCTTCTTTGGGAATGGTGCGACCCGCATTAGGAGACTGGGGACCTTTTAAGAGTTCCGTAACCACCAGTTTTTCAACGGTTTCACCACGGGGCACCTCTACGCGACGGATTTCGCGCACTAAATATTCCGCATTCATATCGGAGAAATACAAGGTAATATTCGATTCATCACTTGCTAAGGCATCTGCATCAAACACAACGTCGGATTCTTTTAAAATGCCGATTTCTTCGCCTGTTGCCGATTGCAGTCTCTGCCCTTCTACCGTTAAGAGAACGCTATCTACCTCCGGAATGGAGCAAAGAGATTTAACAATGGCGGCAAGGGCCAGCACATCATAAATCGGCTTTTCGTGATAGAATTCTTTGGAGACGTCAACCGTTACCAGATTTTTGTCTCTTTCAATAAATAAAAGACTGGTGCCGATGCGAACAGGATGAGAATAATTTGCGTTTTCAGGGCCATCCAAAAGTTTTTCCATAATGTAGGCAGGCAAATCATCTTCGTCAACACCATCAACATCTAAAGGCACGCCGATTAAATCGCTGCCTTCTTTATTGGCAAAGTATAAAACAATGCCGCTATCATCATTTTTCTTACTGAAAATGTCCCACAGCGGACTTGCACAGCCGCTAAGGAGCATAACAAACGCTAAAAGAAGCAGTAAAATTCGTTTCTTCATCATAGGACCTCCCTACTTAAAAAGGTGACAGAACCTTACCGTCTGCCGTTATAACCACCATACGTATTGCCGCTGTTTTGTCTGCGGGCCATTTCATCATACTTGTCGGCCTTTTGCTTCCATTCTTCCGCTTCACGCTGCAGGCAGATATAGTCTTCTGCCATATTCAGCGCCGCCAAAACCGCTGTCATTTTCGTGTTCAGGTCGGGACGGAGATACATAACCTCGTTCATTTTCTTATCCACAAGGTCTGCAATACCAAGCATATATTCTCTGGATTCATCCGATGCAATGGTATATTCCTGTCCGCAAATTTTAACAATTAAAGTATTTTTTTCAGCCATAGTAACTGCCCCCTACTCGCTTTGCGAATATGATTTAAAATCTCAACCGATTTCTTCTACAACCATAGCTTCCATCATCGCCTCGATATCCTTCTGACTGCTGTTTTTGGCAATCACAAGTTCACTGACGATAATCTGCTTGGCATTGGTCAGCATTTTGCGTTCACTGGTGGAAAGGCCGCGAATCTTATCCCGATACATCAGATTTTTCACCACATAAACAACATCATAAATGTTGCCGCTTTTAATGCGGGTTAAATTCTCACGTTGGCGTTTGTTCCAGTTGGTATCCATATCCGTAGCACAGTTTTTAAACTCTGCCAAAACTTTATCTGCTTCAGCACCGTCAATCACATCACGAAGACCGATCGTGGTTGCTGTAGCAATAGGAACCATCACTTTCATATCGCCGATGGGAATGCGCATAATATAGTACGGCTGGCGAACGCCCATAATTTCATGTTCTTCAATTGATTCAATCACACCTGCTCCGTGCATAGGATACACAACTTTAGAGCCGATTTCATATTGCATAAGCCATAACCTCCATTATGGGAAAAAGGCGTATAATTACCCTAATTGTATTATACAATAATTCCCTTTTCTTGTCAAGAAAAAAAGTGTAATTTAAACCGGCTAAAATCCTTTATTTTTCCCTGTTCCCGATGGATTTTGCCATAAAAAAAGCAGGCAGAAAACTCTGCCCGCAAAAGGTTTTTTCGTTATCCTTTATAATTTTCAAAAAATTCCTTGATTTTTTCAAAACTCTGCTCACTTAAACTGTGCTCGATTTTGCAACTGTCCGAAAGGGCGGTTTCTCGATCCACGCCCAGGCGAATCAGAATTTCAGCAATCAGTTCGTGGCGGGCAAAAACGCCTTGCGCCACTAAGAGACCCTGCTCTGTTAAGGAAATAAACCCTTCCTCGCTCACCACGATATATCCTGTTTCGCGGAGGTTTTTCATAGCCACAGAAACGCTGGGCTTGGAAAAGCCAAGTTCGCCCGCCACATCAATGCTGCGCACCTGACCTTTTTTGCTTTGCAGCACAAATATGGTCTCAAGATAGTTTTCAGCTGATTCTTTAATCTTCATATTCTGCCCTCCGCTCGTAAAATCCTATTTACAGTATAACACATAAGTTCCTTTTTGTCAAAATGAACTTTCTGCGAACAAATACAAAATCCTCTTTACAATAATCTCTTTTTGTAGTATGATAAATAAGGTCAATTGAAAAAGTGAGGAATTTTTATGATTATAAATTTTGACAGAACGGTGGCATACCGCTGTCCCGGATGCGGAGAAATCTCCTATGGCGATTTTTCTCTCTTTGGTCTTTCCGGCGGCAAAAGTGTTGTCGTTCAATGTAACTGCGGCCAGTCATCTTTGGTGATTGCCCCCGAGGGTAAAAATAATTTCATCATCAGCGTGCCTTGTCTCGTTTGCGATGATATTCATAAGTTCTCCCTGCCCTTTACCTCTTTGGCGAAAAAGGATTGCACGGAGTTTGCCTGCCCCAATGTAATGGTGGGCCTTGTGTTCATCGGCAGAGGCGAAGCGGTGCGAAACGCTGTCGTTCGTAACGAACAGTATATCGACGAAGTGATTGCCGCTTGCGGTCTTGAGCACACAGGCAAAAACGGCGTGACCATGCTCAAAGCTCTTGATAAAATTCAGGAACTGGCAGATGAAGAACATCTCTACTGCGAATGCGGTTCAACGATGATTGATGTGGAAGTGAGAGAAGATGATCTGGTGCTGGAGTGTTGCAACTGCGGCGCAAAAGTTACCATCACAGCGGAAACCATCCGCAACAGCGATTTCTCCCGCATTGAACAATTAATTTTAAAACGAAGAGATTAAAAACGAAAGGGTTGTGGCAAACGCCACAACCCTTTTTATATCCCTTCTTCAATTAACGCTGTTACCAGTTTTACGGTATTCTCTAAATCTTCCTTATTCACCATTTCACCGGGGGTGTGGATAAAGCGGGTGGGTACAGAGATACATCCGCTGGGCACACCACCACCTGTTACATGAATGGCGCCTGCATCGGTACCGCCACGCTCGAGTACTTCCGGCTGCCAACTAATATTCTTGCTTTCGCACAGAGCTTGCAGGCGGTTTTTAATGATAGGATGGGTCAGGAGTGAACTATCCATAATTTTAATTGCAGTGCCGCCACCTAATTTAGTGGACATTTTCGGGCCCGATGCCGCATCGCCAACGGCGGTTACATCCAGCGCCACTGCATAGTCGGGTGCTAAACTAACAGCACATGCCTTCGCACCGCGCAGACCCAACTCTTCGGACACGGTGAACACCGCATAAATATCATTTTTGTTTGTTTTGGCTTCGCATAGAGCACGAATCAGGGCATAGCAACCAACGCGGTCGTCCAGCGCTTTGCTCACAATCACATCGCCCTGCTCCATCAAATTGCCCACAAAAACAGCACAATCGCCAACCGCCACTTTTGCTTTGGCTTCTTCTTCATCTTTTGCGCCGATATCCACATAGAGTTTAGAAAGTTTTAAATCTTTCACCAAATCCGCGGTGGGACCATCGGGCACCAAAACACCCTCTACGCCATTGGTAAAGCGAACACGCTGATAGAGAGCGCAGTAAGGAGAAACGCCGCCAAGCGCCGCCACATAAATCTGACCTTTGTCACCGTGACAGGTGGCAACCAAACCGATTTCATCCATATGAGCACAAAGCATCAGTTTTTCACCATTACCCTTTTTATAGGCAATCAGGTTGCCCAGGGCATCCTGATACACATCATCGACAAAGGGGCGGATGTCCTCCGCAATCAGTTCGGCAAGAGCCGCCTCGCAACCGGAGGGCGCAGTTGTTTGACATAATTTATTTAATAACGTTAACATTGTCTATCTCTCCAATCCAGAGTTTTGTCAAATCCCGCACAGCCTCATAGTCACGCATTGCCATGACGCTGACGGGAGAATGAATATAGCGGGCAGGCACGGAGATGGATGCAACCTGAATACCACCTGCGGAGATATGAATAATGCCCGCATCGTTACCGCCCGTTGCGGTTTGCTTAAACTGAACGGGAATGCCTTTTTCTTCGGCCAGGCGGTACATTGTCTGCACCAATTCACGATTATATTTTGTGGTACCGTCAATAAAGGAAACCGCCGCACCACCGCCCAGGCGGGTGGAGGTCATCTGCTTGTCCGTACCGGGCAGGTCGGAGCAAGTGGTGGCTTCTAAAACCAGCGCCATATCGGGTTTAACCCTGCGGGCACAAAGACGTGCACCGCGCAGACCTGTTTCTTCCTGCACCGTAAAGGCAAAGCATCTATCCCAAACGCAGGGCTCTTTTGCCATCTGGAGCAAGACGGAGCATCCGGCTCTATCATCTAATGCCTTGGCTTTTACCAAACCATCACCAAAGGGCACGTAGGGGCTGTCAAAAACGATATAATCCCCCACAGATACTTTCGATTCGGCATCTTCTTTATCCTTGGCACCGATATCCACATAAAGCCCCTTGATTTCAGGTGCTTTTGCACGTTCATCCTTGGTTAAAAGGTGAATGGCTTTGCGACCAATCACACCGGGGAGAGCATTTTCGCCCACCAGAACACGTTTAGAAATCATCACGCGGGGGTCGATACCGCCAACGGTTTTGAATTTTAAAAATCCCTCATCGGTAATGCGGCTGACAATGAGACCAACCTCATCCATATGAGCGCAAAGCATCAGGGTTTTGCCCGTGTTACCCGTGCCATTTTTAAAGGCCATCAGGTTGCCCATAGAGTCGATTTCAACGCGGTCGCATAAGGGTTCAATTTTTTCTTTAATGTAGTTTCTCACAGCCCGTTCATTGCCCGAAACACCGGGCAAAGCTGTTAATTCTGAAAGGTACATCTAAGCACCTCCAAATCTAAGTTTAAAAGCATGGCTGAAAGCAGTTTGCCAACCGCTTCTACATCGCCAAAGTGCAGCGTTTCCACCGTTGTGTGCATATAGCGCAGGGGGATGGATAAAAGCAGTACCGGCACACCAAGACCTGCCACCTGCACCGCCCAGGCATCTGTGCCCGTATCGCCGCCATCTGCATCAAAAGAGGCAGGAATGTCATTTTCCTTTGCCACTTTTTTGGCAAGGTCAGAAAGATAGGGATGAATGTTAGGACCAAAACTCACAACAGCGCCTGTACCCAGTTTAAAGATACTTTCCGAGCCACCGTCGGGGGTGTCACCATGGCACACATCCACAACAAATGCACAATCAGGCGCCAAATGTTCCGTCGCCATCATAGCGCCGCGCAAACCCACTTCTTCCTGCACCGATGCAACAATATGCAAAGTAAAAGGCAGTTTCTTGCCCTTTAATTCTTCCAAACAAATCAGCAGGGAGATAAGACCTGCTCTATCATCAAAACTTTTGCCCGAAATAATGTCACCACAAAGGGCACGGGGCTGTTCTAAAAAGCAAATCATATCCCCAACGGAAACCAGTTCACGCACCTGTTCGCCGGATAAACCAAGGTCAACGACCATATCAGCAATGGCCGCCGCATCACCGCTTCCGCCCGTTTGCAAATGGGGCGGTTTTGCACCAATGACGCCATAGAGTTTTTCCTTGCCCCAAACGGTCACTTCCGCACCGGGGAGAATCGCACTATCCACGCCGCCCACGGGCACAAAGGATAAAAAGCCATCATCGTGAATGCGGGAAACCAAGAGGCCAATACCATCAATATGGGCTTCTAACATAACGGATTCAGCATCGGGATTGTCAGATAAAACCGTGCCGATCACATTACCCATCTTGTCGGCTTCCACCTTATCGCAATACGGTGCCATTAAGTTTTTCACTTGTTCGGTTAATGAAAATTCAAAACCGGAGATGCCATCGGCACCTGCCAGTTTCATCATTTTTTCTTTCATAGGTTGTTCACCAGTTCCTTAAATAAATTGCCGCGTTCTTCAAAGTTTTTAAACATATCGAAACTCGTGCTGGCGTTAGACATAATCACAACGTCGCCTGCCTCTGCCTGCTCTTTTGCCATGGCCACCGCTTCGGGATAGGTGGTTGCAAACAGCCTAGGCACATCGGGTGCATCTTTTTCTGCCACTTTAGCAATCACAGGTGCGGTTGCACCAATGAGCACAAGGCATTTAACGTGGTCACGAATGGCAGGACCCAGTTCATCATAAGGGATGCCCTTATCCTTACCGCCCGCAATTAAAACAACAGGCTCGGAGAAAACTGCCAAAGTGTTCTTTGTGCGGTTGGGGGATGAGTCAATAGAACTATTGTAATAGCGAACGCCTTCTAATTCTCTGATAAATTCAATACGATGCGCCACACCGCCGAATTCCTTGGCACAAGTGCGGATGGCCTCTGCGCTCACATCGGGATAGGTAGCCGCAATAGCCGCCATATAGTTTTCAACATTGTGGTTGCCGGGGATGCGGATATCGCGAACATCCAAAACAGGTTCGCCATGCACACACATCATTTTGTCTTGTAAGCAAACATCCCCTTCGCCTTCGCGGGAGAATGTTAAAACTTTGCCTTTTGCTTCGGAGACAAGACCGCTTGTCACATCATTATCAGCATTTAGTATAACCAAATTCGATGTATTTTGATGCAACATAATGTTCTTTTTCGCATCAATATATTCCTGATAATCTTTGTGATAGTCAAGGTGATTGGGGGTGATGTTGGTAATAATCGCTTTTTCAGGGCTCTGGGTCATAGTCTGCAATTGGAAACTGGACAGTTCCAAAACAACCCTGTCGCTTTCCGAAATGGAATCAATTTCAGGCAGAAGCGGTTTACCGATATTGCCGCCTACGTGGGTCTTAAAGCCCGCTGCGGACAGAAGTTTATAAACCAATGTTGTGGTGGTGGTTTTACCGTCACTACCCGTCACCGCTGTTACAGGCGCGGGGCACAATTTTAAGAACACTTCCATCTCTGTTGTAACGGTGATGCCCTTTTCTTTTGCGGCAATCAGTTCGGGTACATCAGGGCGCATACCGGGGGTTTTGAAAATCAAATCACCGGACAGGTTTGCAAGATAATTTTCGCCTAAACAAAGGTTTACGCCTAAACTCTTTAAATGAGCCGCGGTTTCACCCATTTCGGCTTCTGCCCGCTTATCGCAAGCGGTGACACAAGCACCCAGTTTTACCAGATATTCAATTAAGGGCAGGTGGCTGATGCCGATACCTACCACGCAAATATTTTTCCCTTTGATTTCTTGTTTAAAAGCATCTAATTTCGTATTCAAGGTCGTCCCTCTTTCCACGAATATAATCAGGCATAAATGCCTATTTCTTTCTATTTTATATTATACACTATTTTATTCCCAAAGTAAAGAAAATTATAGCAGATTTTCCCATCTTTGCCGCTTTCTCCATTCCAAAAAACTGTTGAAAAAAGTCGTAAAATAAGGTACAATGAAAGTAAGAACTTTTAAAGGAGTTTCACCATGAAGAAACTGTGTTTATTACTTGCATTGCTTTTATGCCTGCCCCAAATCGTGTGGGCAGATGCAACATATGATATGACTTATCCTTTTGAGGACGATGTTGCCCGTTTTGTGCAGAACGGGAAATGGGGTCTTTTAGATGACGATTTGGATGAACTTTTAGCACCCACTTGGGACTATTTAGGCGAGGAAGTCAATGGCTACCGCATCATTGCCCGTGGCGGACTCTACGGATTTGCAAACGGGAGCGGCAAGCAGGTCATTGCCCCTGCCTATGCCAAAGTTGAAAACTTTTCAGAGGGTTTTGCCGCTGTTTTAAATGCGGAGGGCAAATGGGGTTTTATCGACGAAGATGGCAACACCATCATCGAGCCCACCTATATGATGGCAAACTCTTTTTCCGACGGTCGTGCCTTAGTCAACACAGAAGAAGGACTCTTTGGTTATATTGATGCCGATGGTGAAATGGTCATCGACGCCACCTATCAGGAAGCCTACCCCTTTTCCGAGGGGCTTGCCTGCGTGAAGGTGGATGATACCTATGGCTACATTGACGTAGATGGCAATTTGACCATCCCTGCCACCTACGAACTGGCCGTTGATTTTTCCGAGGGTTTTGCTGTGGTGAAAAAGGGCGCTTATGGTCTCATTGACCGCGACGGAAACGCAAAATTACAACCAACCTACAACCATCTCTCCCCTGCTGTTTATATGGGACTTTTAAAAGCCACCAAAAGCGGAAAAATGGGTATCATTAACACCTTGGGCGAAACACTGCTGCCCTTTTCCTATACCGATATCGGCGACTTTTCCGAGGGTCTTTGCCCCGTTAAAAATGAAAGCGGTTGGCAGTACATCAACGAAGATTTCGAAATCGAATTTTCCATTGATTGCGATTTTGCAGGAAACTTCAGCGATGGCTATGCCCCCTTTATGAAAGGCGAACTCTGGGGCTATGTAGATGCCGCCGGCAACATTGCCGTTGCTCCCGTATTCCCCGTAGCAAGCCACATTTCTTCCGGCTTTGCTGCTGTGAGTCTGCCCGATGGCGCATATGACTTTATCGACCCGAGCACCTATGAGCCGCCCGCACCTCCCGTAGAGGAAGAAACACCCGACGAGGAAACAGATGAAGAATGCCCTGAAAACACCCTGATTCTGCATATCGGCAGTAATATTATGAAAACCCCCGAGGGCGACGTAACTTTAGATACTGCCCCCGCTATTTATGATGACTATACCCTGCTCCCCATCCGTGCTGTCACCGAAGCCATCGGAGGCACGGTAGATTGGGAGGCGGATGAGCGCAAGGTAACCTTAAAGCGTGATTCCCACGTGGTGATTCTGCGGATTGATGATGCCTCTGCCTTTGTGGATGGTCGCATCACCATTTTAGCTGCAAAGCCCCGCATCGAAAACGATCGCACATTAATCCCCCTGCGTTTTGCCGCAGAGTCTTTGGATTGCACGGTGGATTGGGACCCCGATACTGCCAAAATCACCATCACCTATTGATTGACAAATCAGGCATAAAGTTTATCTTTTCTGATTCAGTTCTTGACAACAAAGTAAAATAACAATATACTAGGAATATAACACTTAATTGGAGATGAGCCCATGGCAATTTTAGTAACAGGTGGCGCCGGTTACATCGGTTCTCACACCTGCGTAGAATTTTTAGAGCGTGGCTATGACATTGTGGTTTTGGATAACTTTATGAATTCAAAGCCCGAAGCCTTAAACCGTATTAAGCAAGTCACAGGCAAAGATTTTCCCTTCTATCAGGCAGATCTTTTAGATATTGAGGGTATCGAAGCCATCTTTAAGGTGCATAAAATTGATGCTGTCGTTCACTTTGCAGGCTTAAAGGCTGTTGGTGAATCTGTGGAAAAGCCCCTGCTTTACTATCATAACAACATCACAGGCACCCTAAACCTTTGCCGCGCTATGACAAAATATAACGTCAAAAAGATGGTGTTCAGTTCTTCTGCAACGGTGTATGGTTGTCCTGAAAGTGTGCCCATTCGCGAAGATTTCCCCCTGTCTACCACCAACCCCTATGGCAGCACCAAACTGATGATTGAAAACATCCTGCGGGATTTATATGTATCCGATAAGGAATGGAGCGTTGCTCTGCTCCGCTATTTTAACCCCATCGGCGCTCACGAATCCGGCCTGATTGGTGAAGACCCCAACGGTATCCCCAACAACCTGATGCCCTATATCGCGCAGGTTGCCGCAGGAAAACTGGAGCGTCTCGGCGTCTTTGGTGACGATTACGACACCCCCGATGGCACCGGTGTTCGTGACTATATTCACGTTGTGGATTTAGCCCGTGGTCACATTAAAGCTGTGGAAAAGGTGCTCTCTTCCACCGGCGCTGATGCGTATAACTTAGGCACAGGTAACGGTTACAGCGTTCTCCAGATGGTCAAGGCGTTCTCCGGCGTAAACAACGTAGAAGTGCCCTATGTGGTAACCCCCCGTCGCCCCGGTGATATTGGCGAGTGCTACGCTGACCCTTCCAAAGCAAAAGAAGTGCTTGGTTGGGAAGCCGAGTTTGGCTTAGAAAAAATGTGTCGGGATGCTTGGAACTTTATGGTGAAAAATCCTAACGGTCTATAAACAAACATAAAAAAGGACTGTGACTTATGGTCACAGTCCTTTTTGTTTTATTTCTTATTTCACTTTAATACCGTCGATTGCTTTCTGGTTCAGTTCAATGGTCATTTCAGATTTAAAGGAATCCAAAATCACATTGAATTTTTCCTGAGACAGTGTGCTCTTAACGGAAGCAATTGCCTGATCATATTCTTCGCCGGATGTGGGCAGTGCATATTTTTTGATAATATGCCAGCCGTAAGAAGATTCAACCAGATCAGAGATCTGACCAACAGCGAGGGCATAGGATGCTTCTTCAAATTCAGGCACCATCATACCCTTTGTGAAGGTGTAACCATCGGGAGACTGTTCCATACCGGGATCCTGACCGTAATCTTTCACCAGAGTATCAAAGTTTACGCCGGCTTTTGCTTTGGCTAAAACTTCATCTGCTTTTGCTTTCTGTTCGGTTTTATAAGCTTCGTTGATTGCAGCAACTTCTTCCTCGGTTTTACCTTCTGTCTCGGTTGCTTCTGCAGTAGAGTTAATCAGAACGTGTTTAACACGTACATATTCAGCTTCGTAAGCCGCTTTAACCTCTTCATCGGTGGGGTTAATCAATTCTGCATTTGTTTCATTGATGTGATTTGCATAAGCACTTGCCAGTGTGGTTTTTTCCAGCAGGTTAATGAGCTGGGCATCGGAAAGACCGGTAGCATCCTGCACTGCATCAATCTGTGCTTTCTGTTCTGCATTGGTGGTCATAACGGTGCCACGAATCTGAGACTTTTCAGCACCACTTAAAGAGACGCCTGCTTCTTCTGCTTTAATGCAAGCGATTTCGATGCGAAGCAGTTCTTCCATCGCCTTATTTTTAGCTGCTTCACTGGCTTTCACACCGTCAATTTCAGCATCCCAAAATGCCTGAGCATCTTCAGGATTTGCTTCCATCAGCATCTGTTCTTTCACAGTTTCCAAATAGTACATATATTCAGCTTTTGTGATGGAACGACCGTTAATGGTACCGATTTCTTTGGATACTTCCAGTTTACCGCAAGCGGTCATGGAAAGAACCATTACCAGTACACACAGGATAGCAATAACTCGTTTCATAGATAACACTCCTTTTCATAACTAAAGACACAAAGTCCATTATATTCAAATAATATAATACACTACTTTGCGTCGCTATGCAAGTCTTTAAAAGCCTGTAACAGAATTTTAATACAGCCTGTAGGCGACTTTTTATCCTCTGCTGTCATCCGATAGGCAAAATAGGGTTTTTGCCCTGCAGAAAGCAGGATTCTGCCACTGAATCTGCCAATCAGTTCACCAATCACAGCAGGGTTGAAACTCTCTTTAAAATAGCAAAGAACACTGCCATCACGAACTGTCACCTGACTGATGTTGGTTTCCTTGGCCAGAGCCTTACATTCAGCCGCCGCCAAAAGATTACCCACGCAGGCGGGATAATCACCAAAACGGTCAATGAGTTCTTCTGCCACATCTCCTGCCTCTTTTTCGTTTTCAATGGCGGCAATTTTCTTATAAAACTCAAGGCGAAGCCTATGAGCACGGATGTAATCGGCAGGGATATAAGCATCCGCCTCAAAATCAAGCTGAGGCTCCCAGTCTTCTGTTGCCGATGGGCGACCTTGCAGTTCGTTAACGCTTTCTTCTAACAGTCTGCAATACATATCATAGCCCACGGTTTCCATATGTCCGTGCTGTTCGGCACCCAAAAGGTTACCGGCACCGCGAATTTCCAAATCGCGCATGGCGATTTTAAAACCGGAGCCGAATTCCGTAAATTCACGGATGGCGGAAAGTCGTTTCACCGCCTCTTCCTTCAGCGCCTTATTCTGCCGATAGGTTAAGTAGCAATAGGCACGACGGTTGCTTCTGCCCACACGACCACGAAGCTGATACAGCTGAGAAAGACCCAAACGGTCGGCATCTTCAATAATCATCGTGTTTACGTTCTGAATATCAAGCCCCGTTTCGATGATGGTGGTACAAACCAAAATGTCAATCTCGCCTTCTTGCATAGAAAGCATTACGTCTTCCAGTTCTTCAGGGTCCATCTGCCCGTGCGCAAAGCGGATGCGAGCCGAGGGAATGGCTTCTTGCAGTCGTCTTGCACAGGAAGCAATGCTTTGGGTCTGGTTATGGAGATAATATACCTGTCCTCCACGGGACAGTTCCTTTTTAATGGCCTCAATTAAAATGCTGGGGTTATATTCCACCACATAGGTGGAAACGGGATATCTGTCCTGCGGCGGTTCGGATAACAAACTCATATCCTTAATGTTCACCATAGACATATGGAGCGTTCGGGGAATGGGTGTGGCAGAGAGGGTCAAAACATCCACATTATTTTTCATTTCCTTAATGCGCTCTTTATGGCGAACACCAAAACGCTGTTCTTCGTCAATAACCAAAAGACCTAAATCGCGGAATTTAATATCCTGACTCAGCAGTCTGTGTGTACCGATGACAACATCGGTTTCGCCTGTTTTCAGGCGCTTGATAATGGCATCCTGCTCTTTGTTTGTAATCAGGCGGGACAGGAGTTCCACCTTAACGGGATAGTCTGCCATAGGGTTTACAAATGTGTTATAGTGTTGCAGGGCCAGTAGGGTTGTGGGTGCTAAATAAGCCACCTGCTTAGAATCCTGCACCGCTTTAAAGGCCGCACGAAGTGCCACTTCGGTTTTACCATAGCCAACGTCACCACAAAGGAGACGATCCATAGGCCGCTCACTTTCCATATCCGCCTTCACTTCCGCTATGGCGGTTAACTGATCTTCTGTTTCTTCATAGGGGAACCGGTCTTCAAATTCTTTCTGCCAAAGGGTATCAGGAGAATAACAGTAGCCCTCCGCCGCCTGCCTTGCAGCATACAGCGCAATAAGTCCTTGGGCCAGTTCCATAGTAGATTTTTTAACTTTTGCTTTTTGGCGGGCAAAGTCAGCGCCGCCCATTTTAGAAAGGCGCACTTTAGCTTCTTTACCAATATATTTTTGCAAAAGTTCCACCTGATCGCAAGGGATATAAAGGAAATCATCCCCTGCATATTTAATTTTCAAATAGTCTTTATAATGCCCTTCCACCATCAGCGTATCAAGACCGATATACTGGCCGATACCGTGGGTGGCGTGGACAACAAAATCGCCGATATCCAGTTCATCAAAACTCTTCAGTTTATTGCCTTTTGCCGCTTTTTTGCGACGGTTTTTCCGCTGTTCGCGACCGAAAATTTCATTTTCCGAAACAAAGGCAAGACCGCAGGCAGAATAGGAAAAACCTTTCCGCAAGATGCCCTCTGTCACCAAGATTTTGCCTTTTGCCGCATTATCGGGGTTAGAATCCAAAAAGACAGGCAGTTCATTGTCTGCCAGTTCTCTGAAAATGGCTTCGCACTGCAGGTGGCCGGATGCGGCAATTACAACCGCCATTTTCTTTTTCACCCAGTCCCGCAAGTCGTCAATGAGCATTTCCCTCTGACCTGAATACATATTAATGCCCTGACAAGTCACGTTGAAAATCTGCTTGGGGCGATAGTCGCGGGTACTCTGCGGCAAGGTGAAAAGACCCATAAAAGGATGGGCTAAAAGTTTCGCGATCACCTTGTCATAATCGTGAATATAGGCCTCTTCTGCCTTTTCAATAACACCTTTTTCCAGCAGGCCCGTTACGGTTTCGCCAATATCCCAAAGATAGCCCTCCGCACGCTCACGAATGCGCTCGGGTTCATCGAAAAAGACCATGGCATTTTCGGGCAAATAGTCTGCCACACAGGGTCTTTGTGCATCTTTTGAAACCATTTCTCGTGCCGCATCAATCTGCACGGAGTCCACGCGAGCAACAGACGTTTGCATAATGGGGTCAAACTCACGAATGGAGTCAATATCATCCCCGAAAAATTCAATTCGATAAGGGTTTTCCGCACCCGGCGGATAAATATCCACAATGCCGCCACGGGCCGAAAACTGACCGCGGGCTTCTACCATTTCCTCGCGGACATAACCCATTTCTTCTAACTTTTTAAACAGTTCTTCCGTGGAAAAACTGCCACCGTCAGAAAGGGTGATGCGGGCACTTTTAAAGGCAGAAAAGTCCGTTGCAAACTGCAAAAGCGCATCAACGCCCAAAACCAAAACTGCCTTGTCGCCCTCTTCTGCCATACGTCCCAGTGCCGCCAGACGCTGGGCTTCCAGTTCGTTACTTTTGGCATCCACCCGATAATATTCAATTTCCTTGGAAGGATAGTAAATCGCTTCTTTCCCAAGGATGAATGTTAAGTCTACGCTAAACCTCTTGGCTGTGTAGTCACTGTCGCAAACAATCATGGCACCGGTCTTTTTGCGGGCACAAAAATAAGAAGCAAGCTGTGCTTTTGCCTGCTCCGAAATGCCCGTGACAGAAAGAGGCGAAGTTCCGGAAAGAACCGCCTCTTCTAATGTTTGCCACTCAGTATGCTTTTTTAAAATCTTCTCAAACAAATGACTCACACCGTTTCAAATTACTGTGCACCGTTAAATTTATTCATAGCGCTTTGGGGACCGTTCTCCATAATTTCTTCCACCATAGCAGGCACGTTATCCACCGCTTTGGAGAGGATTTTAATTTCATCATTGGTAAATTTAGAGAGCACCCAATCCGCCAGATCGAACTGGGCGGGCTTTTTGCCAACACCCAAACGAATACGGGGGAAGTTATCACTCTGCACATGGTACAAAATAGATTTCATACCGTTATGACCCCCATCAGAGCCCTTGGGACGAATGCGGACTGTACCCACGTCAAAACTCACATCATCGAAAATAACGATTAAATTTTCGGGGGGCACTTTGTAAAAACGCATAATTTCGCCAACGCTCTCACCCGATAAATTCATATAGGTCTGAGGCTTGACCAAAACCACACGTTCACCTTTGTGATTACCCTCACCGATGATGGCTTTATGCTTAATCTTCTGAATGGGAATGTTCCACTGGTTTGACAGATAGTCTAAACTGATAAAGCCGATGTTATGCTTTGTATTTTCATATTGCCGACCGGGATTGCCGAGTCCTACAATGACGTACATAGTTTTCCTCCTATTTCACAAAGGACAGTGCCACACCGTCACCGACGGGCAGCACAGCCGTGTAAATTTTTGGTTCATTGGTGAGATAAGAAAGATAGTCCCGCATAGCGCGGACGCCTGTTCTGTGTTTATGCTCCGGCTCACCCGGCATTGCGGTGCGACCGCCATAGAGCACATTATCTGTTATAATTAAACCACCCTGCTTCATTTTGGGCAGTACCAAATCGAAAAATCTTTGTGTTGCCACTTTGGCCGCATCAATAAAGGCCATATCAAAAGGACCTTCCACGCCGTCGAGCAACTCCTCCGCATCGCCGCAAAGGGGTTTGATGTTCTCGCTGGCCCCTGCTTGTCTGAAGTTCTGCCGTGCCACCAAAAACCGTTCTTCATCTTTTTCGATGGTGACAATTTTAGCGGTTTTGCCGCTGCCTGCAAACATCGTCAGGGCAGAATATCCTGCCGCTGTGCCGATTTCCAAAATCCGCTCCGGTTTATGAAGGGCGGAAAGGAGATATAAAAGCCGTGCCGTAGGGCGCACCGCCGCAGGAATGTTTTCTGCGCGGCACTCTTCTTCTAAATTCTTCAAGAATGCATCTTCCGGCACTTGCAGGTTGTTCAGATATTCTTCTATAAAAGGGTATGTGATTTGATTATCCATTATCTCACCTAATTCGTTAAAAAGAATGATAACGCCGAATAGCGTTTTTCCT
>JAZOLH010000050.1:0-15405 GCA_045652815.1 Clostridia bacterium | reverse complement strand
CGACTTCCCCTTTTCGCTTTAAGCGTCCCAATCCTCAATATCACTGAAATCGTTGTCGTTCGGGTTTGATGCCGTGATGATGTCCTTCCTTCCTACAAATTCCCAAAGGAATATATCTGGTGTTACGTATTCCTTCATCTTTTTCTCCTTTACTGCAAATAACTGATGAGCATATTGAAATGTTTTTGATGACAATCTGCAACCTGATTGCATTTTGACTTAAGTTCCGCATCGCGACATTGGGATGCATAGACTCTGAATTTTGTTATGAGCAGTCTTTCGTTTGCCAGTCTGTCTTCTATTGACATGAGTTCCTTTTCGTTCATAGTCGTCTCCTCTTTTTTATTTCTGCCTTTATTTTGTAGCCGGTGCCCCAAAATTATGCCTTTTCTGCAAAAAAAGGATGACAAACGGTGGTTTTCGGTATATAATAGAGATATAAAATAAAACTGCGGCAAAGGGATCATTCCCCTTGCCGCAGCCATCTTTCTCATTTGATTTTGAAGAACGATTTTAAAAGTCCGCCCACAAATTTTGAGGGTTGCCAAATCACAATCTTCATAAAAACACCATCCTTTTGAGAAACTAAACCAAGTTATGTAGTTAACTGCAAAGCCAGCAAAACGTGATGAAAATAATCATTGAGCCTTCCACGACAACAAGCCACACAGGCGGCAGGATGAGTCCTGCAAAAACACCTAAACAAAAAGCCGCCGCAACAGCGCCCCAAAGCCTGTAACGAAGTCGCACGAAGACTCACCTCCAAATGTTTATACTACAATATATGTATTGATACAAAAAGTGTGCACAGCGCAGAAAGGAGAGAGATATGGACTTTCAATTGGTTTCCGATTATAAACCCATGGGCGACCAGATTACCGCTATTGATGCCTTGGCAAAAGGCGTTTTGCGTGGCGATAGTGAACAAACGCTCCTTGGTGTTACCGGCTCCGGTAAAACCTTTACCATTGCCAACGTCATTGAAAAAGTAAACCGCCCTACTTTAGTCCTTGCCCATAACAAAATTCTCGCCTCTCAGCTTTGCGCTGAATTCAAAGAATTTTTCCCCAACAATGCGGTGGAATTCTTTGTTTCCTATTACGATTATTATCAGCCCGAGGCCTACATTCCCACAACGGACACCTATATTGAAAAGGACTCCTCTGTCAACGATGAAATCGACAAACTGCGCCACAGCGCAACTGCCGCTCTCTTTGAACGTAGGGATGTTATCATTGTGTCCAGTGTGTCCTGTATCTATGGTCTGGGTGACCCTATTGACTATAACGAACTTGTGATTTCTCTCCGTCCCGGTATGGTTAAACCTATGGAGGAGATTTTGCGCAAACTGGTGGATATTCAGTTTGAACGTAATGATATTAACTTTGTCCGCGGCAAATTCCGTGTGCGCGGGGATGTTTTGGAAATTTTCCCTGCCAGCACCTCGGAGCACGCCATTCGTGTTGAATTCTTCGGTGACGAAATCGACCGCATCAGCGAAATTGATGTGCTCACGGGCGAGATTATCGGCATCCGTCAGCACGTTGCCATCTACCCCGCTTCTCACTATGTTACCACTGCCGAAAAGCGCGAAATGGCCATTCATTCCATTGAAGAAGAACTCTCTGAGCGCATTCGTTATTTTAGAGAAAATGATATGCTGCTGGAGGCCCAGCGCATCGAACAGCGTACCAGTTACGACATTGATATGATGCGAGAAATCGGCTTTTGTCAGGGCATTGAAAACTATTCCCGTCACATCAGTGGTCGCGCACCGGGTTCTGCTCCCTACACCCTGCTGGATTATTTCCCCGATGATTTTCTCTTGGTGGTGGATGAATCTCACGTGACGCTGCCGCAGGTGCGTGCTATGTACCACGGGGACCGTTCCCGTAAAGAAGCCCTCGTAAACTATGGCTTCCGTCTGCCCTCGGCTTTTGATAACCGCCCCTTAAACTTTACCGAGTTTAATGATAGATTAAATCAGACCATTTATGTGAGCGCCACCCCTGCCGACTACGAGCGGGAACGCTCCAGCCAGATTGCAGAACAAGTCATTCGCCCCACAGGACTTCTTGATCCTGAAGTGGAAGTTCGTCCCACCAAAGGGCAGATTGATGACTTGATTGATGAAATCCGCAAACAAACCCAGCGGGGCGATAAGACCCTGATTACCACCCTGACCAAGAAAATGGCAGAGGATTTAACCGATTACCTGCGGGAAATGGATATTAAGGTCAAGTATCTCCACTCGGAAATCAAAACCTTTGAGCGTATGGAAATTGTTCGTGATTTGCGCGAAGGTCTCTTTGATGTGTTGGTGGGCATTAACCTGCTTCGTGAAGGTCTTGATATTCCCGAGGTGTCTTTAATTGCCATTTTGGATGCGGATAAAGAGGGTTTCCTCCGTTCCGAAACATCTTTGATTCAGACCATCGGTCGTGCGGCGCGAAATGAAAACGGTCGCGTGATCCTCTATGCCGACTCTATGACGGGCTCTATGGAGCGTGCCATTTCCGAAACCAATCGTCGTCGTGAAAAACAGATGGCTTATAACAAAGAACACGGCATCACACCCAAAACCATTCAAAAAGGCATCCGTGATGTGCTCTATGCAACCTCGGCGGCGCCTGATGAATCGGCAAGGGATATTAAACTTTCAAAAGATATGGATATCCATCTGCAGATTGAAATTCTGGCAGAACAAATGAAGCTAGCGGCCGCAGAACTGCGCTTTGAAGATGCGGCAAAACTCCGCGATAAAATCAGGTCATTAGAGGGTAAAACAAAATAATCCCGTATTGACTTTTTTCCGCAAAAATTATATAATTATCAGGTGATTTCCAAAAAGGAGTGTTTCTAATGATCAGAATCGGTATCTACGGTTATGGTAACTTAGGCCGCGGCGTTGAGTGTGCCATCCGTCAGAATCAGGATATGGAACTGGTGGGCGTTTTCACCCGCCGCAATCCCGAAACCGTAACAACCGTTACAGGTGCAAAGGTGTATCATATTGATGATGCGCCCGCTATGACAGATAAAATCGACGTTTTAATTCTCTGCGGTGGCTCTGCTACCGACCTGCCCGAGCAGACTCCTGCTATGGCAAAACTCTTTAACGTTGTGGATAGTTTTGATACCCACGCTAAAATTCCCGAACATTTTGCCGCTGTTGACGCTGCCGCAAAAGAAGGCAGCAAAGTGGCGGCCATCTCCGTTGGTTGGGACCCGGGTATGTTCTCTTTAAACCGTCTCTATGCAGGTGCTGTGCTCCCCGACGGTAGTGATTACACCTTCTGGGGCAAAGGCGTGAGTCAGGGCCATTCCGATGCAATCCGTCGCATCGATGGCGTGCAGGATGCAAAACAATATACTGTTCCCGTGCCTGCCGCATTAGATGCTGTCAGAAGCGGCAAAAACCCCGTTCTCTCCACCAGAGAGAAGCACACCCGTGAATGTTTCGTCGTTGCAAAAGAAGGTGCTGATAAGGCCAAAATTGAAGCCGAAATCAAAAATATGCCTAACTACTTTGCCGACTATGATACAACCGTGACATTTATCACACAGGAAGAACTGAATCGCGACCACAGTGGCATTCCCCACGGTGGTTTTGTGATCCGCAGCGGTAGAACAGGTGCTAACCTTGAAAACACTCATATTATTGAGTACAGTCTGAAACTGGATTCCAATCCCGAGTTCACCGCATCCGTCATCGTGGCTTATGCCCGCGCGGCATTCCGCCTCTCTGCCGAAGGTCAGTCAGGTTGCAAAACAGTTCTCGATATCCCCCCTGTTTATCTCTCCGCTGAAAGCGCTGACGAACTTCGCAGAAAATTGTTGTAAAATAAACGCCTCTGTCAGATTTTCTCTGATAGAGGCGATTTTTTCTCTTCTCTTTTCCAAAAAACTTGGCAAATTACCCTTGACAAACCCACAAAACAGTGCTATACTATTTAAGTACCATATCGCAGGGTAGAGCAGCTCGGTAGCTCGTCGGGCTCATAACCCGGAGGTCGTCGGTTCAAATCCGGCCCCTGCACCCAATTAAAAGCAATCACGAAAGTGGTTGCTTTTTTCTTTTCTCAGGGTTATGAGCACGGCGAGCGTGGCTCGTTGGGTTAGCGAAACAAAAACAGTCCGGCGAACTGTTTTTGTAAGCGGTGTCGCCCAAAGTGCGAGTCTGCAGAGCCGATTTATCCGGCGACAGCAGACGACTCACGACGGCGACCGGCGCGAAGCGATAACCCGGAGGTCGAAGGTATCAATCCGGCCCCTGCACCCAATTAAAAGCAATCACGAAAGTGGTTGCTTTTTTCTTTTGTCAGGGTTATGAGCACGGCTTATCTTGCATTCAAAATCGCTGATGAATTTTTATCCGTTTTCATCGTGCTCTCCCATTGACTTATTAAAAATTTTATGGTACAATTTTTGCGTCACTTTGAGGATAATTTGTTGACCACTAAAGGTGCAACATCCTCATTAAAAGCAAACAAAAATTATCTGAGAAAGGAGCCGCCTTATGCTGAAACGATTTATCGCTTATTATAAACCCCATAAAAAAATGTTAACACTTGATATGATGGCGGCATTTTTCATTTCCATTATCGGTATGTGCTACCCCATCGTCACCAACAAAATGCTCAATGAATATATCCCGAACAAGATGTATTCTGCCATTGTGATTGCAGGCGTTTTGGTGTTGACTTTATATGTCATCCGTATGCTGCTGCAGTATTTTGTGCAGTACTACGGTCACGTCATCGGTGTTCGGATGCAGTCTCAGATGCGAAAAGACCTGTTTTCTCATCTGCAAAAACTGCCTTACAGTTTTTATGATAATCACGAAACCGGTCGCATTATGACCCGTCTGACCAGTGACCTGTTTGAAATCAGCGAACTGGCTCATCACGGACCGGAAGGCGTTATCATCAGTTCGGTGATGTTTATCTTATCCTTTGCCTACCTGATGACTATCGACTGGATTTTAACCCTGATCCTGTTCGCCTGTGTGCCCATTTTGTTTTTGGTGAGTTCCCATTCCCGCAAGGCAATGAAAGAAGCTTTTGCCGAGCGCAGAAAGAGCAACGCCACCATCAATGCGGCTGTAGAAAGCAGCGTGACGGGCATCCGTGTTACCAAGGCATACACCAATGCCGACATGGAAATTGAAAAATTCAAAAAGGGCGATAAAGAGTTTGTGGGCTCTGCCGGAAAGGCATATCACGCTATGGCAAAATTCCACTCCTCTACCGCTTTTATTACAGATGTTTTTAACGTTATCATTCTGATTGCCGGCGGTTTGTTCCTCTATGGCGGTCGCATTTCCTTTGGTGACTACTCTACCTTTATCATTTCGCTGAACCTGTTTATTCAGCCCATTAACTCCCTGATTATGTTTATGGAGCAGTATCAGAACGGTGTCAGCGGTTTTTCCCGTTTCATTGAAATGTTAGATGAAGAGCCGGAAGCTGACGCTCCCGACGCCATCACTTTAACAAAAGCCATTGGCGAAATTGAATTTAAAGATGTTAACTATGCCTACAGCGATTCAAAAGAAGTGTTAAATAACATCAATCTGCATATTAAGCAAGGTCAAAAACTCGCCCTTGTAGGACCTTCCGGCGGCGGTAAAACCACCCTTTGCCATCTGCTCCCCCGTTTTTACGAGTTAGACGCAGATAGTGGCTCCATTTCCATCGATGGTCACGATGTTCGTAAACTGACCTTAGAATCCGTCCGCAAGAATATCGGCATTGTGCAGCAGGATGTGTTCCTCTTTGGCGGTACCATTCGGGATAACATTCTCTATGGCAAACCCGATGCTACTGAAGAAGAGATGATTTTGGCCGCCAAACGCGCCAACATTCACGACTATGTGATGACCTTGGAAAATGGTTATGATACCGAAATCGGCGAGCGTGGTGTGAAACTCTCCGGCGGACAAAAACAGCGTATGAGCATTGCCCGTGTGTTCTTAAAAGACCCTGCTATTTTGATTTTGGATGAGGCCACCAGCGCCCTTGATAACACAACGGAGGTGCTGATTCAACAGGCCTTAGATGAACTGTGCAAAGGTCGTACCACCTTAGTGGTGGCGCACCGCTTATCCACCATTCGAAACGCCGATGAAATTGCTGTTGTAGAGGGCGGACAAATCGTAGAACGCGGCACCCACGAAGAACTCATCACAAAAGGCGGAACGTACAAAGATTTGTATGCCCTGCAATTTCGCGAAGATTAAGAAAAAGCGTGTAGCTACTTGCTACACGCTTTTTTTATGTCTTTTTCTATTATCTTAATCAAATCACAAATGGAAGACTCGTCACAATGCTTAACAATCAGGTCTGCTTTCGCCTTCACTTCATCCAAAGCATTGCCCACCGCCACGCCGATATCCGCTGCCACAAGGAGCGGTATATCATTTTCGTGGTCACCGATACCAATGGCCGTGTGAATGTTGCCTAAGGATTCCTTAATATAGCGAATGGCATAGCCCTTTGTGCCTGTTTCTGAGTTGATTTCAACGCCCTCTGCCCAGGATTTTGATATGTAACAGTTTGCAAAAAACGGATGCTCGTCCAGTTTAGCTTTCAAGGCATTTGCATCTTTTTCGGTTTCTGCCACCAAAATCATCTTGATGGGATAGCCCTCTAGGGCTTCTTGCGGCAGGTTCCCTGCTTCTGCAAAGGTAACATATCGCAATTGTTCATTGGGATAGATGTTAAAATAAAATCCCTCTGAAATTCCCTCTATCTGCGTTGCAATCTCTATGAATGCACCCACCGTAAAAGGCACACGGTTTTCCTTAACCACCGCCTCTTTTTGATAGTCATACAATAGGCCACCATTACATAAACAGCAAGGCGCATTGGCCATTGGTGCCAGTTGATATTCTTTTAAGTATTCCACTGTTCTGCCCGTTGCAAAACAAAAGCGACCGCCATTTTCCGTAAAATAACGGACAGCTTCTATGTTTCGCTCAATACTCTCGGGTTTTCCGCCACGAAAGGTGCCATCTAAATCCGAGCAAATCAAATAGCCATCAAACTTACCCATCGTATCACCTTTATGCCTGCTCTCTGCGCAAGAGTTCATTTGCTTTTAAAATACCGATAACGGTTTTACCGTCTTCCACCTTGCCTTCCATAATCATATCAAGCAAGGTTTCAAAGGGAATGGTTTTGACTTCTAAAAATTCATCGGGGTCAAGTTTTGCATCGCCGCAAGATAAGCCACGGGCTAAGTAAATATGTATCCATTCGCGGCAGAAACCGGGAGACACCATAAAGGCACCTAAATAATCATAACGCTCGGCTTTGAGCCCCGTTTCTTCGTGAAGTTCACGTTTGCCGCATTCTAAAGGATCTTCACCTGCATCAAGTTTACCGGCAGGGATTTCCATAATCACCCGCTCAAAAGGATGGCGGTACTGATTTTCAACATAAACCTGTCCATCATCGGTCAGCGCTACAATGGCAACACCGCCGGGATGTTCCACCACTTCTCGAGTGGCTAAATTACCATTGGGCAGTTCCACCGTATCGCGACGCAATTTGATGATTTTTCCCTGAAAAATCTCTTCGGTTTTAACGGTTTTTTCTGTTAATTTCATTTCCCGTCATCTCCCTTTTTAATCATATCTGACAGCCATTTTCTTTCCTTATCTGTCAGCTCTGCTGTCTCCAACATATCGGGACGTTTTTTATATGTACGCAGGATGGATTGTTCCCGTCGCCACTTTTTAATATTTTCGTGATGGCCCGAAAGGAGCACATCGGGCACTTCCCTGCCCATAAATACAGGCGGTCTTGAATATTGGGGATACTCTAAAAGCCCGCTATAATGGGATTCTTCGCTATAAGCATCCTCAGAGGGCAGAACACCGGGAATCATACGTGCCACCGAGTCAATCACAGCCAAAGCGGGAATTTCGCCGCCTGTTAACACGTAATCACCGATGGAGAGTTCTTCATCCACGATTTCTTCAATCACGCGCTCGTCAACGCCTTCATAGTGACCGCAAAGGAACACAAGATGTTCTTTTCCTGCCAGTTCCTTGGCAACTTCCTGATTGAAAACACGACCCTGCGGCGACATATAAATCACATAGGGCTTGGTTTCCGTCTTTTCCGCCACAGACTGATAGGCACGGTAAATCGGCTCTGCCTGCATCACCATACCCATACCGCCGCCATAGGGCGAATCGTCCACGCTGTTATGCTTGTTGCCCGCAAAGTCACGGATATCTGTATAAGAAATGTCTAAAATACCTGCTTTTGATGCCCTGCCGATGATGCTTTCATCCAAAACGGATTTCATCATAGCAGGAAACAGGGTTAAACAATCAATACGCATAGTTTTCACCTTTAATCATCTAATAATCCATCGGGAATCTGCACTTTGACAAATCCCTCTGCCACATTGATTTCCAGCACAACCTGACGGATGGCAGGAAGATATGCTTTTGGTGCACCCTCGCGGCGCACTTCATACACATCGTTGGCACCTGTTTGGAACACGTCGGTGATGGTGCCGAATTCTCCATCTTCGGTCAGCACTTTTAAGCCGATTAAATCGGCAATATAAAAGCGACCTTCGGGCAGTTCTTCCTCCCGTTCTACGAACAGCGTTTTGCCGCGGAAGGCCTCGGCTTCACCCATAGTGTCAACGCCTTCTGCCTTGATGATGGCACAGTTTTTGTGTATTCTGATTTTTTCAACTAAAAGGGGAACAGTTTGTCCCTTTTCCTGATAGTAGAATGTTTCCACATCCAAAAGATCTTCCAGAAAATCTGTCCAGGGATTCAGTTTGATTTCACCACGAACACCGTGGGTATTCACGATTTCGCCGATTTCGATTAAATTCATGAGTTTGCCTCCTTTTCGGACAGTAAACAAATAGGGCGGATGAAACCGCCCTATCCTTATGAAACTGATTCGTTCAGTTCTGCTTTTTTAACCTTTTTTTCTTTGTAAATCACATCGGGTTTTGCCTTTTTAGTAACGCAATCCTCTGTGATAATACATTTTGCCACATTCTCTTCAGAAGGCAGCGCATACATAGTATCGCGCAGGGTTTCCTCCATAATAGAACGCAGACCACGTGCACCGGTTTTTCGTTCCAATGCCTTTTGGGCGATGGCAGAGATTGCCGCATCTTCCACTTCCAGCTTAACACCATCTAATTCAAAAAGCTTCTGATATTGCTTGAGTAGCGCATTTTTAGGTTCACGGATAATGTTCACCAAAGCTTTTTCATCTAACAGGTCAAGGGTTGTGATGACGGGAATTCGACCAACGAGTTCAGGAATCAGACCGAATTTCAGGAGATCCTGAGGCTCTAAAAGCGTCAGGATTTCGCCGATGTCACGGCTGTTTTTAGAAAGAACTTCGCCGCCAAAGCCTAATGACTTTGTGCCGGTTCTTCGTTCAATAATTTTTTCAATGCCTTCAAAAGCACCACCGCAGATGAACAAAATATTGGTTGTGTCAATCTGCAAAAATTCCTGATGGGGATGCTTGCGACCGCCTGTGGGCGGAACAGATGCAATCGTACCTTCCAAAATTTTCAGAAGGGCCTGCTGCACACCTTCACCGCTGACATCACGGGTGATGGAGGTGTTTTCTGACTTACGGGTAATCTTATCAATTTCGTCGATATAGATAATACCGCGCTGTGCCTCCTCAATGGAGCCATCAGCCGCCTGAATGAGTTTTAAGAGGATGTTTTCAACATCTTCACCAACATAACCGGGTTCTGTCAGGGTTGTTGCATCGGCAATGGCAAAAGGCACATTCAGAATTTTCGCCAGTGTTTGTGCAAGTAATGTTTTACCGGAGCCTGTGGGACCCAAAAGCAGAATGTTAGACTTTTGAATGTCAACATCGCCTGCCTGCTGTTTGTTTTCAATACGTTTATAGTGGTTATACACCGCAACAGCCAGGGTTTTCTTTGCATTTTCCTGACCGATTACGTACTGATCCAGTTGTTCTTTAATGTCCTTGGGCCTCGGCAAACCGGACAGGTTCACATCTGTTTCAATAAAATCAAAATTGTGTCCCATGTAGCGGTTACACATAGCGATACATTCGTTACAAATATTCACATTAGGGCCTTTGAAAAGTTTCAAGACCTGGCTTTCATAAGAGCCGCAGAAGTTACAACGGGGCTCATTTGTGTTGCCTTTGTTTGCCAAAACGCGCACCTCGCTTATTAGTTTTCAGCATCCATTATCTATGAGCGATAACCTGGTCAACCAGACCGTATTCCATCGCTTCCTGAGCGGTCATAAAGTTATCACGCTCAGTATCGCGGCAGATTTCTTCTAAGGGTTTACCTGTTCGCTCGCTCAGGATTTTATTCAGGTTTTCTTTAATCTTAATGATGCGATCAGCATGGATTTTAATATCTGTTGCCTGACCCTGCATACCGCCCAAGGGCTGATGAATCATAATTTCAGAATTCGGCAGGGCGAAACGTTTGCCGGGGGCACCGGCCGCCAGTAAAAACGCACCCATACTTGCCGCCATACCCACGCAGATGGTAGACACATCGCACTTTATGTATTGCATTGTGTCGTAAATTGCCATACCGCTTGTGATAGAGCCGCCGGGGCTGTTAATGTAAAAGTGGATGTCTTTATCCGGGTCTTCACCCTCTAAAAACAGAAGCTGTGCTACAACTAAACTTGCAGTTACATCGTTCACTTCTTCAGATAAGAAGATGATACGGTCTTTAAGTAATCTGGAGTAAATGTCGTAAGAACGCTCTCCACGACTGGTTTGTTCGACAACAACAGGTACTAAGCTCATGCCTTAAGCCTCTTCTTTCTTGGTGGATTTTTTAGCAGTAGTAGATTTAGCTGCGGTTGTTTTCTTAGCAGTGGTAGATTTTGCTGCAGTAGACTTGGTTGTGGTAGTCTTTTTAGCAGCAGTGGTGGATTTAGCAGTGGTAGACTTAGTTGTGGTGGTCTTCTTTGCGGTGGTAGATTTAGCCGCAGTAGATTTGGTTGCGGTTTTCTTAGCAGCGGGTTTTTCTTCAGCTTCTGCTGCTTCTTTCTTAGCCGCAGGCTTTTTAGCCTTAGACCATTTAACGCTGTCAACAATCAGAGCAACTGCTTTTTCCATCTTCATATCAGCTGCGATGTTTTCTTTATCGTTATCAGTGATGGATGCTGCCAGTTTGTCAGCTTCCATGTTGTACATGTCTGCCATTTCCTTAATCTTAGCGTCAACCATATCAGCGGAAATTTCGAATGCTTCCTTCTTCACGATTGCTTCTAAAATCAGGTTTGCTTTTACCTGTTTTTCAGCATTGGGACGCATCATAACTTTGAACTGGTCAACGTTTGTGCCCATGTAAGACAGGTACTGTTCAAAAGTCAGACCCTGCTGAGCCATACGCATGTTGTTTTCACGAATCATGGATTCGATGCGGTTGTCAATCATGCAAGCGGGAACATCAATTTCGGTTGCATCAACAAGTGCGTCGATAGCAGCGTTTTCGCGTTCCTGTTTAGCGCTGGCTTCTGCCTGTTCGGTCAGTTTTGCTAAGATGTCTGCTTTTAAGTCTGCCAAAGTGTCAAATTCGCTGACATCTTTTGCAAATTCATCATCCAGTGCAGGCATCTCTTTATATTGTATGCTGTTAACTTTAACTTTGAACACTGCAGGCTTGCCTTTTAAATCTTCTGCATGGTATTCTTCAGGGAAGGTTACGTTAACATCAAATTCTTCGCCGACTTTCTTGCCAACAATCTGTTCTTCAAAGCCGGGGATGAACTGGCCGCTACCGATGGTCAGGTCATAGTTTTCACCTTTGCCGCCGGGGAATGCCACGTCATCTACAAAACCTTCGAAGTTGATGTTTGCGATATCGCCTTCTTTAACTGCACGATCTTCAACAGTCACTAAACGCGCATTACGTTCCTGTTTCTGTTTCAGTTCACGCTCAACGTCTTCGTCAGCAACAGTATGTACGATTTCAGTCAGTTTTATACCTTTGTATTCACCCAGTTCGAATTCGGGTTTAACGGTAACAGAAACTGCCATAACCAGATCTTTGTCAGAACCGATTTCTTTCACGTCCAGTTTGGGCATGTCAACGGGTTCAAGACCCAGTTCGTCAATGGCTTTTTCATATTCAGCGGGGAATACGAAATCAATTGCATCATCATAGAAGATTGCTTCGCCATAGGTTCTTTCGATCAGTTTTCTGGGTGCTTTACCCTTTCTGAAGCCGGGGATTGTGATCTGCTTCACATTCTTGCGGAAAGACTGATCCAGTGCTGCCTTGAAAGTTTCAGCAGAAACTGTCATGGTAAATTCCACTGTGTTCTTTTCCTTTTTGTCAAATACGCTACTCATTTTTCTTCCTCCTAGTACTTTCTCTTCCGACGATTTTCGTCAAAAGAGGATGCCCCTGGAATTATAGTTAGGGCATACGGCATATATTATAACATAAGTAGAAACTCATTTCAATAGGAAAACCTAAATAAATTAACAAATTTAGTTGATTTTTCCTTTATTCAAAATGCCGAAAAACGCCCTACCAAGTGCCTTTTTCGCCAAATCCGAAACTAAAGACAAGTTCTAACGCATCGCTGTTTGCAATATCGTGGGGTGACACTAAAAAACCACCGTCGGAATCCAGGTCAATGCCCGCATTTTTATAGCATTGCCACACAAGGTGAGAACAGTGGGTACCATCCACCGTCTCCATATCTTTTTTGTCCTTTTTGAGAAGGCCTGTTAAAAGGTTATACGGGATGCCCCGCATTTTGCCTCTGCCAAAGTCTGTAATGACCTGTTTTTCTTCGGCGCCGAGGTCTTTCGGGCGCAGAATCATCAGGGCGGGATAAGAGGTCCAGTAATCTGTTGATAACACCATAGAATCACTGCCAATCATCAGAGATTCCAAGGTGTGCCCTTCTTCATCCAGAACAAGCCCCGCGTGACCGTGACGGTACAGGAGCGTTTTGGTGGAACGGGTGATTAAAATATCCCCTGTCTGCAGGGGCGGAAGTTTTAAAGTTCTGGGATTTCCCGCCTCATTGCAGAGTTGTTCCGCGGTTGTTGTGGGAAAGAAAATAAAGGTTTGCTCGTAAGAAAACGGCGCCATTTTTTGCTTTTGAAATAACTTGATTTCATCGGCAAAATTTTTGGATTTTAAAAGCTCTGAAACCGCCGGTTTACCCAATCCCGTTTGGGTGAAAATCAGGTTGAAATCCTCTTCTGTCAATGTTTCTTTATTCAAAACTTCCGTTAAATCAAAAAAATCCGTCGAGGGTGCTTCTGCCGCCAAACGATAGTCAAAATAGGTCCAGCCGCCCAAAAATATAGCCGCCGCAAGAACAATCAAAATGATTTTTTTAAGCATGGTTATCTCCCTTCATTTGCCAAAGGGCATCTTACTCTTATATTGTACTAAACTATCGAAAAAAAGACAAGATAAAGTATAAAATTTTCATTTTTTCAAAGACTAAACACAACAAGAAAAATAAAAAGGTGGAATGAATATGAAACTGTCATTTATCCAGTTTGGCGCACTGTTTTTAATGCTAATTATGCTCTCTGCCGCCGCTTTTATGCAATATCACGAAACCCTCCGAAACAAGCGTGCCGGCGCTGTTTTGGTGATGGCATATCAACACACAAAATAAGGGAGAACAAAAGAAAATGAACAAAATGACCAACGCAGAATATAAAAAGTACGTGGAGAAGAAAACACCCGATTCTTCTCTGGCAAAAGATATGTTTTTTGCCTTTTTGATTGGCGGTATCATTTGCCTTATCGGGCAATGCATCACAAAAGGCTATCTTGCCCTCGGCATTGCTAAACAGACCGCCTCTACCCTCACCTCCGTCACCTTGGTGTTTGCAGGTGCGCTTCTCACTGGTCTTGGCATTTACGATAAAATCGCCAAAGTGGCAGGCGCGGGCACCATTGTGCCCATTACGGGGTTTGCCAATTCGGTGGTCTCCCCTGCTATGGAATTTAAAAGCGAGGGCTACGTGCTGGGGCTTGCTGCAAAAATGTTCATTATTGCAGGTCCCGTCATTGTTTATGGCGTTTTGTCTTCCGTCATCGTCGGCGCTTTATATTATATTGCCACTTTGCTGTGACTTTGCATAATGTTGCTGTCCTTTTTCATATAATGCATCGAAAGGGGCTGACAAAATGGAACTCCATTATTTTCTGACAACCAATGGCTCAATGGGTCATACAGATTTTGTAAAATCAGCAACAGAGGGTTTTTGTGATGTAATGTATTTAGACGGTTTTCCCCGCTCACTGACCCACGCGCTCATTAAAGAATGTTATGCCGCCGCAAAGCAACAGGACAGGGATATTCACATTGTTCATAACTGCTTGGATAACAGTATGGAAGGCATCTTTTTACCCGAGCAAAAAACAGCACTCATCGGTCGTCCGCTCTATGAAGTGCGAACGGATATTTCCTCCTTGTTCCAAAACGAAAATTTAGAGACCTTTGCTGTTCATTTTAGCAAGGCATCAGAGGCTTTTTGTGAGGCCAAAAAAGTCCACGACGACTGGGAGAAAATCTATATTACCGCCACGGATTATACCGCCTTAAATGACTACTGCGATGGCTTACTTTCCAAACTTTTAGATGGTGATGCCGCCGAGAAAAAAGGAACCATTTTCAATCGTTTTTTCGGCTCTGCTACCATTGATGGTCCGCTGGATTATGTGGCAAATTTATCCGCGGGATTAAAGCGGTATTTCATCAAAGGCAGACCGGGAACAGGCAAGTCTACCTTTATGAAAAAACTGGCTAAAAAGGCGGCAGATATGGGGTTTGACGTAGAATGCTACCACTGCTCTTTTGACCCGAACAGTTTGGATATGGTGGTGGTTCGCACTTTAGGTTTTTGCGTGTTTGATTCCACATCGCCCCACGAATATTTCCCCACTTTAAAAACAGACGAAATCCTCGATTTTTATCTGGCGTCCGTTGCCCCGAAAACCGATGAAACCTATGCCAACGAACTTGCCGAAATTGCCGCTCGCTATAAGTCGTTAATCGGCACTGCCACAGGACATTTAATCGGCGCCAATAATTCCTGCAAGGAGGCGGAAAACACCCTCATGACATACCTTGACCCCGACCGGATATTAACACTTAAAAACACCGCCATCAAGCGGCTTTTTCCATAAAAAAAGACCATCGCTTTCGGCGGGGCTTCATAGGGATAAGCCGCCCAAAAACCGCGATTTATGCACATAACTTCGTTAAAAAGTCTCATAATCCGCCAGGATAATTTCGGCTTTTTGCCTTGTTCTGCACTATAAATCGAGATTTTTGTGGTGCAAGCAGTTTTGGGTTAGAGATTTTTCGTCTTAGAGAAGTCATAAAAAATGCAGGCATACTGACGTATGTCT
>JAZOLH010000049.1:0-3466 GCA_045652815.1 Clostridia bacterium | reverse complement strand
AGTATCATAAGCATCAACAAGGTAAGGACCCTGTGCATTAACTTCGCCAACAACGTAAACGCTCATGTTATTAATGAAAACAACGTCGCCGATTTCGTCACCGTCACGGTCTAAAATTTCAACTTTACCAACAACGGGTTTTACGTCTGCGTCTTCAACGTCATCTAACACTTTACCATTGTAGATGAAGGTAGCGCCATCTAAACTCATGGTTTCGATTTCTTCTTCATCATCTTCTTCGTATCTGTAAGTAATAGCATCAGTTGTGGTAGAAGGCAGAATGTCTTCTGCAGTGATGGTGATGAATTCTTCATCCTGATAAGCAGATTCTGTGTAAAGAACTGTGCGGTTATCACGGTTGTCTTCTTCATACCAAACTTTTACTTCGTAACCAATCTTCATGGTCAGGCCTGCTTTGTCAGCATAGGTAACACCGTCAATACGAACGCTACCTTCTTTAGCAGCCTTGCCACCATCGATTGCGGTCATAGCAGTTGCACCAATTACGCCGCGTGTTTCAAAGATGCGCAGGTATTCGCTTAAGAATGTTGCATCTTCAGCGGGTTCAGCCGCAAATGCTTTGCCGTTGGTGTAACCAATCACACGAACGATGTCTTCTTCAGCTGCATTGTCCAGCAGTTTTAAGAAGTTTGCCCATGTGCAGTCAGAACCAAAGGAAACATTCAGGCCTTTGGAAAGACGGCTCTGCAGTGCTAAGGATGCACCGTTTGTAACCAGGTCAGCGGGATAGCCAACCAAAACAGCCATCAGTTTCATAGCTTCGCTAACGGTTACCGCATCATCGGGACGGAATTTTCCATCTACAACTTCAAAGAAGCCCATGTCGCGGCAAGCACGTGCAGCGCCTGCAATGTCGTCATTAACGTCTGTAATGTCATGAGCGGGAGTTACCTTGGAAACGCCTAAAGCGTCAGCCAGGGCTTTCGCCGCTGCGCCGCGAGTTACAACGTCAGACACGTTAATGTCAGCCGGAGTAACGCCGAATGCTGCCCATTTAGCAGCCAGCGCGGTGTCTTTTGCAGAAACAGTTGCTTCTGCGGTGGGTTCTGCAGTCACATCTGCTGAAACGGGAACTAAGCCCAAGCTGAAGATCATCATCAGCGCCAACAGCAATGCGATGCATTGTTTGTGCAGAGTTTTCATCTAACACACACCTTCCTTTTCTCCAAGAGTATTTTTAAAATAAAACATTGATAGCGCTGCTCTAACGCGCCCCACCAATGTTATAAACACTGTAAGCCACACACCTTGTTCGCCCACCGAAGTCCGGCTCCTCAAGATGTAGGTCGCAACCCTTCGGTTGCCGCGGCAGCAAAATCAGGTTCGGCTTCCGGCCGCTGCCCTGCCAAAAGCCCAAAGAACGTAGCACAAGCCACACAAGATTTCCCTTTTAAAAATCAAGTGCAGCAAAACCGCCATATTCTCTTTTCTTGTTTCTTCTATATTATAGGCACGCCATTTTACATTTGTTCATCCATTGGATTAACTTTTATACTGGAACCTATAACTTTTTTATACATCCCTTTTTCCAAAAAAATGTATCCTAAACTTTTAAAAAGTTTAATTACAAACCAAAGTACTCATCAAATGAAGACTTCGCTCCACCCAGGGTAACTGTATTGCCTTCAATTTCAGAATAAGAAATATCTGTGCATTTGCGTGCAATGGCAATAACGCGAAATTCTTCGATCACTTTATCAATAAAGAATTCACCCAGTTCTTTAACCTTGCCGCCAATAATAACCGTTTCCAGTCCAATTGTATTTGAAATATTAGCAAGCACAAAAGCCAGTGCTTTTGCCGCAGTTGTAACAACCTGAATCGCGTTTGCATCGCCCTGCTCCAGTTTGTCCTGTAAGGCAGAAATGGTTTTGCAATCCGCTTTCTCTAAAATCTTTTGTGTACTTGTATATTTTTCAAGACAACCTCTGCTGCCACACCAACAACTTTCCCCGTTCATATCAACACTCATATGGCCGATACGTCCGGTCGCGGTACCCCCTTTATAGAGTTTTCCGTTTAAGATAATGCCGGCACTGATACCATCATGAATGTTCACCAGCAATAAGTTTGTCATTTCGCTGTGTACTGCCATTTCTGCATAAGCCATATAACCGGCATCGTGCATCAATTGCAAATTAACATCAGGATATGTAAGGGAAACCGCCTGATAAATGCGATCCAGTTTCTCCATCACCTCGTTGGTGGGGGTAAAACTGGCATAATCCACGTAAGCAGAAGCAATAGAAATGCCTAACAACTTTTCACCGCTGGCATTACGAATTGCAGAAACAACGTCGCCCACTAAAGTCTCCACAGAGTTCATAGGAATTTCCGCGTGGAACGCCAAGGAAAAGTCCAACAAATAACTGTCAATCACAACAATCTCGTCTTGTACATCCAGGGAAATAAATCGACCGCCTCCAGGACGAATAGAAAGCAAAACTGCCTTTCGACCGCTGGTGGTAGAATCCTTGATACCACGCTCCACAACAATACCATCTAAAATCAGTTCTTCAATCAAAGAGGATACTGTCGTTGCAGAAAGACCGGTGATTTTTTTAAGGTCGGCGCGAGAAATAGAACCATGCTGATGAATCAAGCGAAACACAAGTTTTAAGTTCTGTTCTTTAATCAGTTGCTGTGAGGATTTATCCTGCTTGAACATCAAAAAGCCGCCTCCGTAATTAGTCCATTGGTCCTACTAATCATATTATATCACGAAGCCGCTCTCGAGTCAACAAATAAACAATAATTTTACCCTCAAAAAACCTCATTTTCACCAAAAAAAAGCAACAAAAATTCCATCTGTTTTTTGGTCAAAATAACAATATATATATTATCCCGTTTTGGTATATTTATTATACCATATCCCCGCCCCTGTGTCAATGACAAATCCTGCCAAAATCTAAAAACAATCCTCAGGTTTCGATGCAACCTGCACACCTCTTCTCTGATGTACAACTTTTTTCACCTATCCGCACCGATAATTATCCCGCTATGGGATAATTATAATAAGAGGTGAAGGAATATGCGGTTAAAGGAACTTAGAATACAAAAAGGTATCTCCCAACTTAAATTAGCACTGGATTTAAATACAAATCAAAACACCATCAGTCGTTACGAAACCGGCGAACGTGAGCCCGGCATCCAGGAACTCATCAAATTAGCCGGTTATTTCGGCGTCTCTATCGACTATCTGCTGGAACAAACCGATAACCCCAAACGTAACCAACCCCTCCCCCTCGGCAAAACCGTAGGGACGGATGCCTACATCCGCCCACAGGACGATGTTGTCATCGTCCCCTACAAATTCTCGCTGTAAGTCGCACGGGACGTTACATTAATCCCCCGTAAGCCTTCCCCTTGAGGGGAAGGTGGATTTTGCGAAGCAAAAGACGGATGAGGTGTCCTCCACCACTCTCCCATCAAACCACAAAACAAA
>JAZOLH010000048.1:0-39280 GCA_045652815.1 Clostridia bacterium | reverse complement strand
CTCTTACATCACGCTCAATAGGTGTGGTCTGGATAATGATAACATTATCGTCAGAGTTTAATACTTTGGGGCTTTTGATTGATGCATCTGCGGCTGCTACAGTTTTTGCAACATCGTCAAGTTTTACTTCTTTGCCCATATCAACATACATTGTCATACCGCCGGCAAAGTCAACGTCCTGTGCAAAGCCGCCGAAAGCAGCAAAGCAAACAACACCGATTAAAATAACTGCTAAAGAGATAGCACCTGTGATTTTGAACTTTTCTACGATTTTAAGCACGGTCACTACCTCCTTTTACACCATAGAGTGCGGGATTTGTAATCTTTAAACCAACCATCTGCTTCAGCAGGAAGCGGGTTACCACAACAGCGGTAAACAGGCTGACAATGGTACCGATACCTAAGGTGATGGCAAAGCCCTGAATCGGACCTGTACCCTTCCAGTACAGTACAACTGCTGCGATGATGGTAGTGATGTTACCGTCTAAGATAGCGGAGAATGCACGGTTGAAACCGGAATCAACAGAGGTGCGGATGGTTTTACCCAGCGCCAGTTCTTCCTTCATACGTGCAAAGATGATAACGTTTGCGTCAACCGCCATACCAACGGAGAGAATGATACCGGCAATACCGGGCAGGCTCAGGTTGATACGGAAGGTGGACATAATGAATGCAACAATGGCAATGTATGCTACCAGAGCGATGTCAGCCATCAAACCGGGCAGACGATACATAATAGCCATAAAGATTAATACCAGCAGGATACCGATACCGGCAGCCAGTAAACTGGTTTCCAGTGCGCGTTCACCTAAAGTAGGACCAACGGAGCGGAGCTCAACGTCCTTAATGGAGAAGGGCAGGTTACCGGAGTTAATCAGAGTTGCCAGTTCCTGTGTTTCGGAAGCGTCTGTAAAGCCACCGGAGATGATACAGGTGGACTGATTGATAGCGGTTTCAACTGCGGGCTGGCTGATTACCTGTTCGACCAGCATGGTGGCAATATAGTTTTTGCCTTCGCCGGCAGCTGCTGCTTTTGCGGTTGCCTGATAGAATTTATTAGTACCGGAATCAGCTAACTGAAGCTGTACATAATGTGCGTTAGCGTTGGTGCTGTCAACGGGACCGAAAGCGGCGGTTGCGCTCTTAACGTCGGTACCTTCTAACACAATATTACCATCAGCGTCACGGAAAGTCAGTTTCGCGGTCTGACCTAAGGTCTGAACAGCCTCTTCAGGATTCTGGATAGAGGGGATTTCAACGCGGACTTTCTTGTCGCCCTGACGGGTTACGGTTGCTTCGCTGTAGCCAAGCGCATCCAAACGCTTACGCAATACGTTGCGAACCGATTCCATTTCACTTTCTTCTGCTGTTTCTGTCTGTGCCTCATAGGTAATTACCGAACCGCCAACCAGGTCTAAGCCCTGACGGATGCCGTTATCAGCATCTAAAGCGGAGGGATAAGAGAAGTTCCAGCCGAACATCTGAATGTTCAGACCGAACAGGGCCATGTAGGCACCTAAGGCAATGACAACAACTGCAATCACAAGTTTTGTGATGCTTTTGCTCATTTTAGTTTCCTCCTTTGAAATAAATCGCATAGAATCATTATACCTTTTTATTCCTGTTTAGTCAACCAAAAACTCAAATTTTAATTAAATTAAGAAAGATATTTTTACTTTTTATATAAAATAGTCGATTTTTTCAATTTTTTCCTTGCACGGAGAGGGAAAAGATGATACAATATATAAGTGTATGTCCATTTATAATTATTTACATAGATTCCACGAAACAGAAGGGTTTTTTATGAACGAAGAACGCAACAATTTACCTGCGGATGCATCTTACTATGCAGGCAGTTACGGCACGGTTGTCATCGGCGGCGGTCACGCCGGCTGTGAGGCGGCCTTGGCCAGTGCACGCCTTGGCATCCCGACAGTTATGTTTGCCATCAATTTAGATTCGGTTGCCAATATGCCCTGTAATCCCTCCATCGGCGGTACAGCCAAGGGTCATTTGGTCAGAGAAATTGACGCTTTAGGCGGCGAAATGGGAAAAGCGGCAGATAAAACGTTCCTCCAGTCCCGTATTTTAAATCGGGGCAAAGGTCCTGCGGTGTATTCCCTGCGCGTACAGTCTGACAGACGTGCCTATCAGACCGTGATGAAGCATACTTTGGAAAAAACCGAACACTTAGATATTCGTCAGGCGGAAATCATTTCCATTCACTGCGAGGATGGTCGTGTCCGTGGTGTTGTGACTCATACAGGTGCTTATTTTGCGGCAGACGCCGTGATTTTGGCAACGGGCACATTCTTAAAAGGCAAAATCATCATTGGCGATGTGGCTTATAGCGGCGGTCCTGATGGACTGTTTCCCGCCAATCGTCTGTCCGAAAGTCTGGCTCGTGAGGGCGTGGCGCTCCGCCGATTCAAAACAGGTACGCCTGCACGAATCCTGCGCTCCAGCGTTGATTTTTCCAAAATGGAGGAGCAGAAGGGCGATGACCCCATCACGCCTTTTTCCTTTGAAACCGAAGATCCCGGCGAAAACAAAGTGAGTTGTTATTTAACCTATACCAACGAAAACACCCATCAGGTGATTCGTGATAATTTACATCGTTCACCTCTTTATGCAGGCGTGATTGAGGGCGTTGGCCCCCGTTATTGCCCCTCTATCGAGGATAAGGTGGTGCGCTTTGCCGATAAACAAAGGCATCAACTGTTCATTGAGCCTATGGGCGAGCAGACAGAGGAAATGTACGTGCAAGGTCTGTCCAGCAGTTTGCCAGAAGATGTGCAATTGGATATGTTACATACCATCGCAGGTCTTGAAAATGCCAAAATGATGCGTACGGCTTATGCCATTGAATATGACTGTGTTGACCCTACGGAACTTCTGCCCAGCCTTGAGTTTAAGGCGGTGGGCGGTCTTTACGGTGCGGGACAGTTTAACGGTAGTTCCGGCTATGAAGAAGCGGCGGCGCAGGGCCTGATTGCAGGCATCAATGCGGCACGTGCTCAGCAGGGCAAAGAACCCGTTGTGCTGGATCGCTCCGAGTGTTACATCGGCACATTGATTGACGATTTGGTAACCAAGGGCACCCCCGTGCCCTACCGTATGATGACATCCCTCTCGGAGTACTGACTCTTGCTCCGTCAGGATAATGCAGATTTGCGATTAACGCCTCTTGGCTATGAAATCGGCTTAATCAGCGAGGAACGCTACGGGAAGTTCGTGCAGAAAAAAGAGAACATTGAAAAAGAAATTGAAAGACTCTCTGCCATTGTTGTGCCGCCCTCAAAAGAAGTGCTGGCGTTTTTGGCAGAAAACAATTCAGCGGCGATTACAACGGGGATCCGTATGAGTGAACTGTTACGCCGACCTGAATTTACCTATGAAAAATTAGCTGTTTTAGACCCTGACCGCCCCGAACTCACAGTTGCCGAGGCGGAGCAGGTTGAAATTCAGATTAAGTATGAAGGTTACATCAACCGTCAGCTTCGTCAGGTTTCGGCCTATCGCAAAATGGAAGATAAACTTCTGCCGCCGGATATTGACTATAACGAACTGTCAGGTCTTAGAATTGAAGCACGACAGAAACTTTCCAAAATCCGTCCCCGCTCCCTAGGTCAGGCGGGACGTATTTCAGGCGTAAGCCCTGCGGATGTTTCCGTTTTGATGATTTACTTAGAACAGCAAAAATAGAAAAGAAGGTTTAGTATGAGTACGATTAAAAGTATGACCGGTTACGGTCGATGTGAAGTGGTTGATGCGGCGAAGAAAATCGTCATCGACCTTAGAAGCGTAAACCATCGTTATTGCGATGTGAACGTGAAACTCTCCCGTCAGTACAGTTACTTAGAAGACAAGGTAAAGGATTACATCGGCAAGCGCGTCCATCGCGGTAAGATTGATGTTTCCGTGTACTACGAAAGTTATGAAGATCAGAATAAGGCAGTATCCTTAGATAAGGGTTTGCTCCAGAACTACTACGAAGTTCTGTCTGAAATCAAGGAAACCATGGGCATCGAAAATCGCATTGGTCTTTCTGATTTAACCCGTTTTTCCGATATCTTTATTGTCCGTCAGGCGGAGCAGGATCAGGATGCTATCTGGGCTGTGATTTTAGAATGCCTCACAAAAGCGGTGGACGATTTTGAAGCTATGCGCGAGCGTGAAGGTCAGCGTCTGGCCGCTGATTTAAGACTCCGCAAGGCAAACGTTTTAGCCGAACTTTCCGTTGTGGAAGGCTTAGCAGCCAAAGCGGCAGACAGTTATGCAAATCGCCTTCGTGAACGTATGAAAGAACTGTTGGGCGATACCCCTGTTGATGAATCCCGCTTTTTAACCGAAGTGGCACTGATGGCAGACAAACTTTGCGTGTCTGAAGAAACCGTTCGTCTGCGCAGCCACTTTGAAGAAATGGAAAACATTTTGGCAGAAGAAGGTGGCGTTGGTCGCAAACTGGACTTTTTAGTGCAGGAAATGAACCGCGAAGTAAATACCATCGGCTCTAAAGCCAATGACCTTGCCATTTCCAAACGTGTTGTGAACATGAAAGCGGAAATCGAAAAACTGCGTGAGCAGATTCAGAATGTTGAGTAAAAAAATCTTTATACATAAGAAAAGGAGACAGTTATGAAACTGATTAATATCGGCTTTGGTAATATTGTATCCTCTGAACGTTTGGTGGCTGTTGTTTCTCCCGAATCCGCACCCATTAAACGTATGATTCAGGAGGCACGTGACAGAAGTATGCTGATTGATGCAACCTATGGTCGTCGTACCCGTGCGGTGATCATTATGGACAGTGACCACGTTGTTCTGTCTGCTGTTCAGCCCACCACCGTTGCAAACCGACTGAATGATAACGATGAAATTGTACCTGAAGAGGAGGAAGATGAGGATGCGTAAGGGACTTCTTTTGGTTGTCTCCGGTCCTTCCGGTGCAGGTAAAGGTACCATTTGCAAAGCGCTGATGGCAAAATATCCCGATGCTCATCTTTCCGTTTCTGCCACAACGAGAAAACCCCGTCCCGGTGAAGTGGATGGCGAAAGTTATTACTTTTTAAGTGAAGAAACTTTCCGCTCTATGATTGCAAAGGATGGCTTTATCGAGTGGGCATGTTTCTGCCAGAATTATTACGGCACACCCAAAGAAAAGGTGGAAGAAAAACTGGCCGAAGGCAAAGATGTGATTTTGGAAATCGAAGTGCAGGGCGCTATGCAGGTGAGAAGTGAATATCCCGAAGCGGTCTTCGTTTTTGTGACGCCACCGTCACTGGCTGAACTCCGAAATCGTTTGGCAGGTCGCGGCACAGAAAAGCCCGAGGTCATTGAAGAACGCTTAAAAACAGCGCTTTGGGAATATTCTAACATTGAAAAATATAACTACATTTTGTTAAATGACGATGTAGAAAGCGCCACCGACCGCTTAATCGGTATTATTGAAGCAGAAAAACAGCGCACCGAACGGAACGCTGCATTTATAAGTGAAATTAAGAAAGGAATTGATTGATTATGATGCTCTATCCCTCTATTATGAAATTAATGGAAAAGGCAGGTAACCGTTATTCTCTGGTTATCGCTTCTGCAAAACGTGCCCGTACCATTTTAGACACAAGCGATGGCAGTGATTCTTCCTTAGACGGTGCAAGAAGCATTACCCGTGCTGCTGAAGAAATCGCTGAAGACCGTATCCTGATTGTGAACGAAACCCGCGAACAGGAAATGGAAAGAGAAGCGGAAGATCTGGCAAAAGCACAGGCTTTGGAAGCTGCTGAAAAAGCCAACGATACTGCTTCTGAAGACGCAGAGTAAGGGTGAGAGATTTGAATATCGGCATTGTATCCTTAGGATGTGCCAAAAACCTGGTTGATACAGAAGTGATGCTGGGTGTTTTGGGTCGTGAGGGTTACCGTATTGTAGCTGAGCCTGAAGAAGCAGATGTGATTATTGTCAACACCTGCGCCTTCATCGACTCAGCAAAAGAAGAATCCATCCGTACCATTTTGGAAATGGCGGCTTACAAAGAAGAGGGCAACTGTCGTCTTCTGATTGTGTGCGGCTGTATGGCAGAACGCTACCACGATGACATTATGGCAGAACTGCCCGAAGTGGATGCTGTGGTGGGTACCGGTGACTATGTGAAAATTGCAGAGGTTATCCGTCAGGCAGAAGCAGGGGAGAAGGTTGTTCTCTTCGGTCATATGAATGATAGTCTGCCCGAAGAAACCCGTATGCTTTCCACCCCGTCTTATATGGCCTATTTAAAAGTGGCAGACGGTTGTGATAATAACTGTACCTATTGCATCATTCCCAAACTTCGTGGTCATTACAGAAGTCGTCCTATGGAAGAAATTGTGGCAGAAGCCAAGAAATTGGCAGAGGGCGGCGTGCGTGAACTGATTGTGATTGCTCAGGATACCTCCCGCTATGGCGTGGATTTATATGGCAAGAGTCGTTTACCCGAACTGTTGTCTGCTCTTTGCGAAATTGATGGTGTTCATTGGGTGCGCGTTCTGTACCTGTACCCCGAAGCCATTACGGATGAACTGATTGATGTCTTTGCAAAAGAAGATAAAATCGTTAAGTATATGGACATTCCCGTTCAGCATGCAAACGATGTTGTGCTAAAGCGTATGGGTCGCCATCTGACCAATGCACAACTGGTAGCATTGATTGAAAAACTCAGAGACCGTATCCCCGGTATTGTGCTGAGAACATCGCTGATTGCCGGTTTCCCCGGTGAAACAGAAGAGCAGTTTTCTGACCTTTTATCCTTTGTTGAATTTGCAAAGTTTAACCGTTTGGGTGCCTTTGCCTATTCCTGCGAAGAGGGAACGCCTGCGGCGCGCCTTCCCGAGCAGATTGACGAAGAGGTTAAGGCAGACCGCGCGGCTCGCGTGATTGCCTGTCAGGCAGAAATTTCCCAAAGACTGCAGGAGGCTTACCTTGGCGAAACTGTAGAGGTTTTGGTGGAAGGCTATGATGAAGAAAGCCTGATGTACTACGGTCGCTCCGCAGGAGATGCACCGGAAGTGGATAACACCGTGTTCTTTGCGGCAGAAGATGAACTTTCTGCAGGTGATTTTGTGTTTGTCGAAATTCTGCAGGCAGAGCCCTATGAACTTATCGGCAGAGCTCTTTTAGAGGAGGAAGAAGAATGAATACACCTAATAAACTGACATTACTTCGCATCATTTTAGTGCCCGTTTTTATGGTCTTTATGATGTATGATTTTGTGCCCTATAGCCGCTTCGTTGCAGCGGTGGTATTCGTGATTGCCTTTATCACCGACTGGCTGGATGGCTTTTTGGCACGTAAATATAATCTGGTGACAAACTTTGGCAAAATTATGGACCCCTTGGCAGATAAAATGCTGACAACAGCGGCGCTTGTGTGCCTGACTGCTGAAGGCACCGTGTCTTCTTGGGTGACCGTGATTATCTTAAGCCGCGAGTTTATCGTGTCCGGTATCCGTATTGCGGCGGCGGCTGAAGGCAACGTGATTGCGGCAAGCTGGTGGGGCAAGGCAAAAACTATGTGGCAGTCCATTGCGCTGACTGCGGCATTGGTTCTTGGCGAATTTGCTGTTTTCTATCTTGACCTTGCTGTTGATGTTGCCATCTGGATTGCGGCTATTTTAACCGTGATTTCCGGTGTGGATTATATCGTTAAAAACGGACGTTATGTGTCTATGAAATAAAAAGGAGTGAATGATATGAACAAAAAACTGTATCGTTCCAAACTTGATAAAAAAATCTTTGGCGTTTGCGGCGGTATCGCCCAGTATTTTGAAATGGATTCCACCATCGTGCGTTTGATTGCTGTTCTGGCAATTCTGTTTTGCGGTGGCGGTTTACTTGCCTATATCATTGCGGCACTTGTAATGCCCAATGAACCCGTATAATGAATTCCCGAGAAAGAGTGATTTAAGACAATGGAGCGTTATTTCCAAAAAGAAGCAGAATGTGCCTCTCGTGAAGAGATGCGTGCTCTGCAAAGCGAAAGACTGGTTAAAACCATCAAGCACGCCTATGAAAACGTGCCCTATTACAGAAATTTGATGGACCAAAAGGGTGTAACCCCCGATGATATTCAGTCTATTGATGATTTACATAAACTGCCCTTTTTAACAAAGGACGACCTGCGTGAAGCATATCCCTGCGGACTTTTAGCTGTTCCTATGAAGGATACCGTTCGCATTCATTCTACCAGCGGTACAACCGGTAAACGTGTTGTGGCTTTTTACACCCAGCACGATATTGACCTTTGGGAAGAATGTTGTGCCCGCGCGCTGACAGCGGCCGGTGCAACCGAAGAAGATGTTGTGCAGGTTTGCTATGGTTATGGTCTGTTTACAGGTGGCTCCGGTCTTCACGGTGGTTCTCATAAGGTGGGCTCACTAACCCTGCCTATGTCCTCCGGTAACACCGACCGTCAGCTTCAGTTTATGTGTGACCTTGGCTCAACTGTCCTGTGTTGTACCCCCTCTTATGCACTGTATCTGGCAGAAAGCATTCACGAACAGGGTCTTTCCGATCAGATTAAGTTAAAAAGCGGCATCTTCGGTGCGGAAGCCTGGAGTGAGGCAATGCGCCGCGACATTCAGGAAAAATTGGGCATCAAAGCCTTTGATATTTATGGCTTGACCGAAATTTCCGGCCCCGGTGTTGCCTTTGAATGTAGCGAGCAGAAGGGTATGCACATTAACGAAGACCACTTTATCGCCGAAATCATTGACCCCGAAACAGGGGAAGTGTTGCCCGAGGGCTCCAAGGGCGAACTGGTGTTTACCACCATCACAAAAGAAGCGTTCCCTATGATTCGTTACAGAACGAAGGATATTTGCGTTCTTTCCCGTGAAAAATGCTCCTGCGGCAGAACACTGGTTAAAATGACCAAGCCCATGGGCAGAAGCGACGATATGCTGATTGTTAAGGGTGTTAACGTATTCCCCTCACAGATTGAATCTGTTCTGGTGGATAACGGATATCCTGCCAACTATCAGATTATTGTCAGCCGCGAAAACAACAGTGATAAACTGGAAGTGCGCGTTGAAATGACAGCGGATACATTCTCTGATACTGTTCGTGAAATCGAAGCAAAAGAACGCAAACTGACCGAGGCCTTAAAGAACATGCTGGGCATTTATGCCAAAGTGCAACTGGTACAGCCCAAGAGCATTGCCAGAAGTGAAGGTAAGGCCAAGCGTATTATTGATAATCGTAACCTGTATGATTGATTGAAAAAGTTTAAAATTTAAACTTGACAAACAGTCAAAACTTGGTTATAATTATACTGTTATATCTGTAATTAGGATATAAAATCCTTGCTCTTTGCATGTTGGCAGAGAGCCAAAGTCCAAAAGGAGGTGAAAAAGATGATTGATGTAATCAACAAGTACGAAACTATTTTCGTAATCGACGCTTCTTTAGAAGAAGAAAAAATCGCGGCTCTTGTTGAAAAGTTCAAATCATTGATTTCTGGTGCGGGTGAAATCGAATCCGTAGACGAGTGGGGTAAACGCAGACTGGCGTATCCTATCAATGATTTAACTGAGGGCTACTATGTGTTGATTAATTTCAGTGCTAAGGGTGATTTCCCGCAGGAACTGGAACGAATCTATCGCATTACCGACGGTATTCTGCGTGATATCGTTATCAAAAAAGAAGAAAAGAAAAAAATCAGCAAATAATAAAAGGAATTGCTGCGGAAAGGATGAGGAAGCGTGAATAAGGTTGTCTTAGTTGGCAGATTAGCCCGCGACCCCGAATTACGTACCACACAGTCCGGTACGAATGTTGTTAGTTTTACTGTTGCCTGCGATCGTCGTTTTGCCCGTCAGGGTGAAGAACGTCAGGCAGATTTCATCAACTGTGTTGCATGGAATAAAACCGCTGAATTTATCAGTCGTTATTTCACAAAAGGTATGCGCATCGCATTAGATGGTCGCATCCAGACCAGAAGTTATGATGATCAGAACGGTACAAAACGCTACATCACCGAAGTTGTTGCCGAAGATGTTGAATTTGCTCAGAGCAAAAACGAATCCGGCGGCGCTGCTCCTGCGTTTTCCGCACCTGTATCTGCTCCTCAGGCGCCCTCTGCCGATATCGACGGATTTATGCCTGTGGAAGAAGAAGATCTGCCCTTTTAATTTGAGCCGGAAGGAGGCGTTTTCGCATGGCTGAAAGACCGATGAGAAGAAAGGCAAAGAAAAAAGTTTGTGCTTTCTGTCAGGATAAAATCGACTACATTGATTATAAAGACGTTGCAAAACTGAGACGTTTTGTGTCCGAACGTGCTAAGATTCTCCCCAGAAGAATCACCGGTACCTGCGCAAAACATCAGAGACAGTTAACTGAGGCTATCAAACGTGCAAGACATATTGCATTACTGCCCTTTAGCGCTGAATAATCAAATATTGATTTTTGAACAAATAAAAAGAACTCCGCTTTGCGGAGTTCTTTTTTATTATGCGTGAATACAGGGAATCAAAAAAAGGATGTTCACCTTTTAACTTTAATCAAAAAACACCTGAAAATTCTTCCCGACAGATTTTTCTTTTACTTTTTCTACAATTTGATCGCATTCCTTATTCGTTATAGGTTGCTGATCGTGAGGCGGTAACCAATGTGCTGAATTCTTTGTAGCATAAAATCCGTTTATTCCAAGTTCGCCACTGAACCTCACAACTTTTCCGTCAGTCTCAACATCAATGTAACTTCTTGTTCCTGTGATTTTCATTATTTTCACCTCGTAAAAATTATGGTTTCTTCCAATGTGTTTGGATCAATTTCTATAATTTTTGTGACTTTTTGATTTTGTATGAGTAGGGGTAGTTCTTTTGTTGCCCAGATGCTATTAGGACGAACATTTGGTCCTAATACAACCTTTACTTCACCAGATGCTTGTTTTGCAAAAGCTTCTGAAGCGTCCTGCCATGCCTTGATTGAATCAGGATTGTCAAAGTCCCATTTAGGAATATTGACTGAATTGCGGTTGACGGTTATTTCTAAGGTTATTCCTTTATTTTTCTCGGCTATAGCGGCGGCTGTTTCAGCACCGTTTTCACCCATGCCTGACCAAAAATATGCTGTATTCGGTTCTGTTGTTAACTGAGCATCATCAAAAATTTTAATATGTTCTATTAAGTCATCAACTTTACCTAATCCCTTTTGTACTGTTGTTGTAACGTCTCTTATTTTGGGAGCCTTGCCTCCCGTTTGATAAGAACCATACGCCATTGCAACAACCTCTAGCATATCTAGCCAATGTTGAAGCGAGAGGGGTTCTTTTGGGTTGATGGTACCTTTAACCGTATCTGCCAAGCCACTGGATAAGTAGTTGACGACGTTGTAGAGGGTTGGGTCTTGCAACATCGTTCCCCATCTGTCCTGATAACCCTGCCACGAGCCGCTGATTGTACCTAAGGTTAGCCAATCTAAGAATCCGGTCAGACTACCCTTGCCCAGACGTTCTTCCTGTGAACGAACAAACGACAAAAACAGTTCCTTTGCATCTTGGGGCAGACGCAAAAACGCATCATACCAATTTGCTTTTTCTACGTTTTCTTCGGCCTCTCCCTCGCTAATGATATAGACCACTTGTCCTACGTCATTCAGAATGCCAATCCGGCAATTGCAGTTAGGATGCAACGGTGGACAATTTTCGCCTACACGCGCCCTGCTAATGGAGAAAGTTTGCCCCTCCAACTGGTTACAACTGTCACAGTTTTCCCCGTCGGTTAGCAGACAATAGCGAGAATATCCTTCATCTTGATATTCCCATAATAGCATATAATTCTGCATTTGTAAAGCAGAGGCAGAGAGCAGGTTAGAAAGTACTTCTGCCCGCCTTTGAAGAATCGGTCGCACCGCCTGAATTACCTCCCATTGGGAACGATTTGATAATTTTTCCCTCGGCAACTGATTCACAATTTGTCGTACGGTTACCTCTGCGGCCTTGCCTAAGTCATTTCGCAACTGTTGTTTGTAAATCTCGGCACGATCGCCGTATTGATTGACCCTTTGCAAAGATAGCTTATCAAGCTCCAGGCTTTCGTAGAAATCCGTCATTCGGTCCAACAACTTTGTCATTAGCACATCGTAAGATTTTTCTGAAACTTTTTGTGCGCCATAACTTTCAACAATGTCCTGTAAAACCAGCCGCTCTAAGATTTTTATTTTGTCCTCTAATACAATATCCATCTGGTCTCCTTTCTTTTTTGTAAAAGTGTATCTTTCAGGCGACCATATTGTAATATAAACTTTTTTCCCAAAATGCAGAAGAACAAATTTGATACTTTACGGTTGTTTTTTGTTAATCAAGTTAATAAAAATGTAAAAAGGGGACTGTACCATTTGGTAACAGTCCCTTTTCACATTAAATCAGGAAAAGATTCTCAGTTTTTCACAAATCCAAAACAGGATAAACACCGCTAAACTCACAGCCACAACGGCGGCGCCTGCGGGGATGGATAAAAAGAACGAAAGCAGGATGCCGATGAAGAAGCAGAGCATACTGGTGATGGCTGATGAAAGCACAACGGCCTTAAAGCTCTTAAATAGCTGCATAGCAGTCAGCGCGGGGAAGATGATGAGGCTCGACATCAGCATAGCACCCATCATACGCATACCCACCACAACGGTGATGGCGGTGAGTAGCGCAATCAGAAGATTGCAAAGGCGAACTTTAATGCCTGTTGCACGGGCAAAGGCCTCGTCAAATGTAACTGCGAAAATGTTGTGATAAAACAGGATAAATAACACAAGAACACAGAGGGATAAAATCACGCTGAGGAACACATCCCCCGTACTCATTGCCAGAATGCTGCCGAACATATAATTATGCACATCCGCATTCATACCGCCCGACAGGGCAGTGACAATTACGCCAAAGGCAAGAGCAGAACTTGACACCATAGCAATGGCGGCATCGCCCTTGATTTTGCCGCTTTCAGAGAGCCATAAAAGCCCGAAGGCCGCGATAATAACAACGGGAACGGAAACGGTCAGAGGCGCAAGGTTCAGCGCCATGGCAACGGAAAGAGCGCCAAAACCCACGTGAGAGAGACCATCGCCAATCATGGAAAAGCGCTTGAGCACAAGGCAAACGCCGAGGAGCGCCGCGCAGAGTGAAACTAACAGTCCCACCACTAAAGCACGGGTCATAAACGAATAGGAAAAAACGGATACCAAACTATCAAGCAAGGCGGACACCTCCTGACAGGCGGGCGTATTCCTCGGTTTTTGCATAGTCTTCGGTTTTGCCAAAGTAGAGGACATGGGTTGCCATATGCAGAATTTTAGTGCCGCATTCCATAGCACTTTTAATATTGTGGGTGACCATAATCACGGTGACACCACGTTTTTGATTCAGATCTTTGATGATCTGATACAGTTCCGTCATAGCGGCGGGGTCCAGCCCTGCGGCGGGTTCGTCTAAGAGCAACAATTTCTCCGTGGCGCAAAGGGCACGGGCTAAAAGCACACGCTGTTGCTGACCGCCTGACAGTTCTCTGTAAGACCGTTTTTTCAAATAGTCAATGCCCAAAAGGTGAAGCATTTCATCAGCACGGGCGCGGTCGGCTTTTGTGTAAAAAGGATGGAAACTACCGCCTGTGCGACAACCGGAGATGGTCACTTCAAACACGGAGGCAGGGAAATCTCGTTGTACCTGTGTCTGCTGGGGCAGGTAGCCGATTTCATTCTGATTCAAACCGTAAAATTCCACTTTCCCGTGGCTGGGCGGAAGCAGCCCTAAAATGCCTTTAATCAAAGTACTTTTGCCGGAACCGTTTTCACCGACAATGCAAAGACAATCCCCTTGCTCCACGGTAAAGTCCACGTGGCAAACAGCATTTATGTTGTCATAATGCATACAAAGGTCATTGCAATGGAGTAATTTCATTCAGAAAGCGCCTCCTTCAGGTGCTCCGCATTTGTGCGCATCAGCGACAAATAGGTTGCGCCGCGGTTGAATTCTTCTTTGGAAATGTTATGACAAGAATGGAAGAGCAGGGCCTTAGCGCCTGTTTCTTCACAAATCAGATTTGCAACTTTGGGGTTTGAGAGTTCTTCGTAAAGCACAACGGGGATGTGCTCAGAGCGAACCATATCAATCAGTCGCGCCACATCACTAGCGGCAGGCTCTGACTCAGAGGCGCAGGAATCGTAAGCCGCCTCGTAGGTAAGACCGTATTCTTCCACAAAGTAAGAAAAGGCGAAACGTCCGCCAAAAATCAGTTTGTTCCGTGCGGCGGATTCTACGATGGTGCGAAAACTCTGGTCCAGCGCGCCTAAAGACTGATGGAGAGCGGTCCCATTCATTTCGTAAACGTCATAATGCTCGGGGTCGATTTTGGCAAGGGCACCCGAAATGGCACTTGCAATCTCCATAGCATAGCGGGGGTTTGTAAATAGATGGGGGTCAACATCGTGACTGTGATGAGCTTCATCCTCGGTCGTTTCGTGAACGGTCACAAACTCTGACACATCCAAAATCACGGGGTCACCCTCTATAGAGTCCAGAATGCCGCCGACCCAACCTTCCATTCCATCACCGGTGTAGATAAATAAGTCCGCATCGTTAATGGCGATGATATCAGCGGGAGAGGGCTCATAGGAATGGCTCTCAGCACCCGGGGGAAGCAGCAGAGTAACATCAGCATAATCCCCTGCAATTTGTCGGGCAAAGTCATACTGGGGGAACAGCGTTGTAACAATTTTCAACTTGTCACTATCTGTTTTTTCAGCGGCTTGACAACCCGCAAGGAAAATCATACAGAGGGCAAGACATAAAACAAACAGTCGCTTTTTCATGCCTCAACCTCCCCGTTCTTTTCGGTGGGGGCGGGGCTTAAGGTGAAGGTAAAGCGGGTAAACTCACCCGGTTGGCTTTCTGCCCAGATAGATTCGTTGTGGTGCGTCAAAATGCTCTTTACAATGAATAAGCCTAGGCCTGTTCCGTTTGTATCAAGACTGCGGGATTTATCGGATTTGTAAAAACGGTCGAACACGTGTGCCAGATCTTCGGGGTCGATGCCGATGCCCGAGTTCTGTACGGAAACAAACACCTTGCCGCTGTCGGTCAGGCCAGCACTCACATCGATAAAACCACCCTCATCCGTGAACTTAACAGCGTTATCCAAAAGGTTTGATAAAACGCGCGAAATGGCGTCTTTATCCGCCAAAACGGGAAGTCCGTCCGTCTGGAAATTAACCGTTAAATGAATATTTTTCTTTGTAATGCGGTTTTCTTGTTTGATGACGGAAAGACGAATCATTTCATTCATATCAAACACGCGTTTTTCAATGGTGAAATTGCCTTGTTCCATTTTGGAAACATCCAAAAGGTTGGTCACAAGGCGGGACAGACGCTTGGTTTCATCCAGCACAATGGCTAAATATTGCTTTTCTTTTTCAGGCGGAATGGTGCCATCCATAATGCCTTCCACAAAGCCCGAAATAGTGGTCATCGGGGTTCTTAAGTCGTGAGAAATGTTGGCAATAAAACTTGAGCGCATGGCATCCTGCTGCTGCAGGGCGGTTGCCATTTTGTTAAAGGAATCACCCAGTTCGCCGATTTCCGTTGTTTCGTCTAAATGCACCCGTCGGTCTAAATGACCATCGGCAATATCCCTTGCGGCTTTTCGGAGTGCCTTTAAGGGACGGGTGATGCGGGCCGATGTGCCGTAAATGGCGATCAGCACAATCATCAGTACTAAAATTAAAGGCAGGATGATAATTTTTAAAATCTCGGTACGAAATTCGTTGATTTCGGGTACAGGTAAACTGACAAAAACGCCGCCGATAATTTGAGATTGGCTTAACTTGATGGGGATGCCCACCGTCATAGTCGGCACGGTGAAAGTGCCGCCCAAAGTGCCGAAATGGCGCAGACTGTCCCCTTTCATCACGCCTTCATACAGGTCGCGGGAGAAGGTGATTTTGCCCGCACCGGAATTAGCGGCAATCAAGGAACCATCCGTGTTTAAAACAGCGATGGTTGTGCCGGAAGACTGGCTGAGCACATCAATACTCATTTGATAATTCTCTTTGGAATAGCTAGGGTTTGTTAAGGCCTGTTTCACCGTAAAACTTGCCAGATTTTCTGCCACGTTGAGCAAATCAGACTCTTTTTCTTCGGTCAGATAACTGCCCAAAAGACCATAGAGCACGATACCCATAATCAGAAAACTGAACAAAATAACGGAAACAGTCAGCACAAACAACTGAGAAAAAATGCTTTTTTTACGCAAAATGCATCACTTACTTTACTTCAAATTTATAGCCAACGCCCCAAACGGTTTTCAGTTGCCAAGTTTGATTTTCGCCGGCAAGTTCCAGTTTTTCACGGAGGCGTTTCACGTGCACATCAACGGTACGGGAATCACCAAAATAGTCGAAGCCCCAAACCATCTCAAGTAATTGTTCACGGGTGAACACCTTGTTGGGATTGGTAGCGAGGAAATAGAGAAGTTCCAGTTCTTTCGGGGGGATGTCGATGGCGTTGCCGCTGATTTTTAATTCGTAATTGGACAGGTTAATCACAAGGTTCTGGTAAACCACTTCTTTATCCGCATCGTCCTTAGGATCATAGCGGCGGAGCACCGCCTTAATGCGTGCCACCAGTTCTTTATTCTCAAAAGGCTTGACCATATAGTCGTCGGCACCCAGTTCAAGCCCCAGCACCTTATCAAAGGTTTCGCCTTTGGCGGTCAGCATAATGATGGGGATATTTGAGATGCGGCGGATTTCGCGGCACACCTGAAAACCATCCATTTTCGGCAGCATAATGTCTAAAAGTACTACCGCAGGGGTGTGTTCTTTGAACTTATCAAGAGCCGCCTGACCATCGTGAGCCAGGGTGACCTGATAGCCTTCTTTTTCTAAGTACAGGCGAATCAGTTCGCAAATATTTCTGTCATCATCAACCACTAAAACTCTTTGGTTGTTCATAGCGTTTTCCTCCTTGCTATGTTTATTTTGCCTGCCAACGACCGGAAGAACCGCAGGGGAGCACCAGTTTGCTGTTCTCTACGGGCAGACCCAGTTCGTCAGCAGTTGCTCTGCCGCCTTTCTTCTGGCTAACGGTTAAGGAAAGCAGGTTGGAAAGAACGGAGGGGGCAAGACCTGTTGTGTAGGAGTTAATCAGGAAAAACAAGGGTTTGTCAGAAAGCAGGGTCGCACATTTATCAATGAGACCATACAATTCTTTTTCCAGTTTGAAGATTTCGCCACCGGCACCACGACCATAGGAGGGCGGGTCCATCAGGATGCCTTCATACTGGTTACCGCGACGGATTTCACGTTCTACAAACTTAATGGCATCATCCACAATAAAACGCACGGGACGGTCTGCCATACCGGAAAGGGCCAAGTTTTCTTTCGCCCAGGTTACAACGCCTTTTGAAGAGTCAACGTGCACCACCTGTGCACCGGCACGAGCCGCCGCAAGAGTTGCGCCGCCTGTGTATGCAAACAGATTGAGCACACGGATGGGGCGGTTTTCTTTTTTAATCAAATCCGACATCCATTCCCAGTTGGCTGCTTGCTCGGGGAACAAACCCATATGCTTAAAGCCTGTGGGTTTAATGTGGAATGTTAAATCGAGGGGCGCATAGTGCAGAGGCCAGCGCTCAGGGAGTTTGGTTTTAAATTCCCAACGACCACCACCGGAATGGCTACGATGATACACGCCATCGGCACTGTTCCAAAGTTTCGGAAAAGAACGCTTGTCCCAAATTACCTGCGGGTCAGGACGTGCCACACGGACACCGTTCCATTCTTCTAACTTATCGCCACCGGATAAGTCTAAAATACGATATTCTTCCCATTTATCTGCAAGCCACATACTGTCAAATCCTTCCTCTGTGTTTCCTGTAAAAAATTCTTTCTTATATTATGTATTGTACCATTATGGGTGTTTTTAGTCAATTAAAAAGTCATAATCGGGGCATAAATTTCATAAAATCTTTACAAATGGCAGTAAGATTTTGTCAAAAAATAAAAGTAAGAAGGAGACATCTCATGGAAGATAAGAAAATGCCTCACAATCTGATTTTGGAAAACCGTAAAAAACTCAGCATCACGCAAGTGGCGGATGTGGACACCTTTAATGAAAACAAAATCGTTCTTTACACAGCGGAGGATACGGTCATCGTCGATGGTTATGATTTACATATTCAGAAACTGGATGTGGCAGATGGCGCACTGGTGATTGAAGGTGAAATTGTTGGGATTTTATACACCGATGCAGCGGGCAAACGCGGCGGCAAAGGATTTTTCAAGAAGATGTTAAAATAGGGAGCCGGCACGGGTTATGGAGTTTTCAATCAATCGGGAAGTGGCAGTTTTCCTCAGCTTTGTTCTTTGCGGCGGGATTTTGTACCTTTGCTATGACCTGTTTTTTGTGATTCGCAAGCAAACAAAGGCAGAAGGCATGATGGTTCACCTGCAGGATGGATTATTCTGGGTGGTGAGTCTTTTTGTTCTGTTCTTTTTTGTGTTTACAAACAGTCGCGGCACAGTCCGTTTTTATGAACTTTTGGGCGCTGTTTTGGGTGCGGTTTTATATGGACTCACCCTGTCGAAATGGGTCACCCGTTTTTTGAACAAATTTTTGGAAATTCTGTCTTTATTTTTCAAAAAAATTTTAAAATTTCTCTTGACACCTCTTGTATTTATGTATAATATAATATATAGGTGTATTTATTTTGTTTTTTTACCCGTGCGGCAGGTAACAAAGCGAGTTTGCAGGCTTGGATACAGTGGTGGCAAACGTGCTCTTCGTTTCTGTCAGAAAAAATAGAGGTATGCCGATGGAAACTAAAAGAAAAAAGAAAAAAGTTGAATTATCTGTTTTCATTCCGCGTGTGATTTTCTGCGGTTTGATTTTATATCTTTTGATTGTTTTTGTGTCTCAGCAGTTCGATTTTGCTCGTCTTTCCAAAAAGGAAAAAGAGTATGATAAGGAAATTGCACAGGCACAACAGGAAAACAAAGAACTGGAAGCAGAAAGAGAGGCCGCTACAACACCGGAATATATTGAACGGGTGGCCCGCGAACAGTTAGGTCTTGCAAAACCCGATGAAAAGGTTTTTGTTGATGTGAAAAAGGCCAATTAAAATTCGTCATTCATTCCCCTTTATCAGCCTACGGATAAGGCAGGGATTACATAATTTTAACTCGTGGGCAGAAAGGCTACGGACATTTATATGGTTTTAGAACCCGGAAAAATCGTAACAGGAAAAGTTACGGGAATTTCGCCTTTTGGTGCCTTTGTTTCTTTGGGCGAAGGTAAAACTGGCCTTGTGCATATTTCAGAGGTGGCTCTGACATATGTTAAAAATGTCAGCGACTTTTTAAAGGAGAATGACGAAGTTAAAGTTAAAATTATGTCTGTTGATGCAAGCGGAAAGGTAAGCCTTTCCATCAAACAGGCACTTTTAGAAGAAAAGAAGAACCAAGCGCCCGCCGCACCCGCCAAGGTGCCCCGCACAGAGCGTGTTGATTTTTCTAAGAAAACAGAATCTCAGGGCTCTTCTTTTGAAGACCTGATGAGCCGCTTTAAACAGGCAAGTGATGAAAAAATGCAGGATTTAAAGCGTGGTATGGAATCTAAGCGTGGTTCCGGCAGTTATCGTCGCGGTAATGGTTCATTCTAAGCCGGACTATTGGATTTAGCGCAGATTGTCAGAAGAAATTTTAAAAGGGTTGTCGATTTCGACAACCCTTTTTTGTTTTTAATACACCCTTCTGGCAAAAGAAGAGCCGGCAGGATTTGAGTTTGAATACCCACCGTTCTGATTGCGGTTATAGGGCGAGTAGCCGGGGTAAAATGTGACGAATTTAATGGAGAACAAATCGCAAACAACATACTGGTTAGAGTCAGGCTCGAAGAGGGTGACAAAGTTGTTACCTGCGGCATAGAGAATACCCGAGCGGCTGATGAGTTCCGTTGTGCCGATTAAAAAGTCGATAACAACATAGTAGCCCAAATTCTGCTCCAAAACTGAGAGAAAGGAGCCCTGAAAGGCTTCTTCAACACTCTGGGGATTGCTGATGGATGCGGCGGATTCTTCGGGACGGAAGGTGCCCTCGGGAGATGTGTTGGGGTTATTCATGGCTGCGGGCGGGCGGTCATAATACCGTGTAGCCTCGGAGTTTGGATATGTATCCTGATTGGGCGTAGTGCCATAGGCCATTCGTGGATTTACATCTCTTGTTTCAGGGGGAAATTGCATGGTTTCGTTTGCCATAGATGACAGTCCTTTCTGCAATAAAAACTTGATTTTCAGGTTCTGAAGTAAGCATCTGTGGGGTTGTAAAAGCAATGGTCAACAATGCGGGTGACAAACGTGCCCACCTGACTGGGAAAATTCTGTCGACAGGTGGAACTATACGGGTTAAAAAACCAAAGTGCCCGCCCCAAAGGAGACAAACGGTTTCCCGCAATTGCCCAGTCGGCAATGGAATAATGAATGGCCTCGGGGCGCATATTGTAAATATTTTGGGGGTTATAGCGGCCGCCTACCACCTCTTTAACACAGGTGAACTGATTGGGCTGAAAGATAATGTTTCGGATACTGCCACGACCGACCCTTGCATATTCGCCGCCGGGGGCATTCACCCGATTCATCACCACGCTGGCAACCGCCCGCATACCGTTATCGCCTTCGCCACCTGCCTCGCATTGTACCAGTCTTGCCAAGAGTTCTCTGTCGGAATAAGCCATTTTGAACACTCCTTTGATTGCAAGCCTCTGTATATGTATATGCTGGGGGCGGGAAAAGGGTGAATGTTTTATGACGGGCGGATGTGGGCATCCGCCCCTACGGAAATGCAGGTAAGAACTGTAGGGGACGATGCCTGCATCGTCCCGCAAAAAAAGCCCCCGACCAAATTGTCGGGGGCTTACATCATTTGATTATTGCTCCAGCAAAAGATTCATCAGGTTGCAACCTTTTTCCACATAAACGCCGGTTGCTTTGGCATTTGCCTCGGTGTAAGCAAGGCCTTTGCCATCTGTCTGACCCTTACGATACATCACGAAGGGGATGGGGTCTTTTGTGTGGGTCATCAGGTCTAACGGTGTGGGATGGTCGGGACAAATTAAAACTTTATAGTCTTCACAGGACTCCTCTAAGTACGCCATCACAGGTGCCACGATTTTTTCGTCAATAATCTCAATGGCTTTCACTTTCAGGTCCGCCTGTGCGTGGTGACCGCATTCATCGGGGGCTTCCACGTGGATGTAAACAAAATCCGTGCCGCCGGCCAGCGCATCAATAGCCGCTTTGGCTTTGCCATCGAAATTGGTTTCAATGTTACCTGTTGCGCCTGCTACGTCAATGGAATCCATACCCGTTCCGTTGGCGATGCCTTTTAAGAGGTCAACAGCGGAAATCATAGTGCCGGAGATGCCGAATTTATCTTGGAATAAGTCAAGGGCAGGTCTTGTGCCTTCGCCCCAAATCCACAGGGTGTTGGCAGGGTTTTTGCCTGCTTTAATGCGAGCCAAGTTTACGGGGTGATCTTTTAGCAGCTCGTGACTTTTCTTCATAATGTCAAACAAAATACCGCTCTTTTCGCCCTTGGGGAGATAATCTTTCACGGGGCGATTGGTAATATCGTGAGGCGGAATCAGTTCCACATCGGTTGTGCCACCGTTCCACACGAGCAGATGACGGTAACTTACGCCTGCATACAGTTTAAAATCGGGCACAACCAGATGCTCCTGCAGATAAGCAATCAGCGCGGTGGATTCTTCGGTTGAAATTTCGCCTGCACTGTAATCAATCATGGTTTTGTCTTCAAAATCTGCTTCATCAGAAACGGTGACAACATTAGCGCGGAAGGTTACATCAGAATCGGCCAAATTAACGCCGATGGACAGGGCTTCCAAGGGAGAACGACCTGTGTAATACTGCAAGGGGTCGTAACCTAAAACGCTCAGGTTTGCCACGTCGCTACCGGGTTTTAAACTATCGTCAACGGTCTTGGCAAGGCCCATTGTGCCGGTTTTAGCGAGCCTATCGATATTCGGTTTATTTGCAAGTTCCAAAGGGGTTTTGCCGCCCAGCATTTCCGTTGGGAAGTCTGCCATGCCATCCCCTAAAAAAACAACATATTTCATCAAAAACACCTCCATTTGAGTGAGTAGTTTTATTATACAATGTTTGAAAATAAATGTCAATATAAAGAAATTTGACGAATAGGGATGAGTGTGGTAGAATGGAGGGGAGAGATTTTGACATAGTAAAACGAAGGAGGCAGAAGGAATGATAAATGTTCATTTTACAGAATGTCTAGGCGGTATTTTAAAAATGGCAAATTACTATGCGAAACTTGATAATAGTGAGATACAAGATTTGACAGAAAATTTGTTTCACCTTATTTTAGATTTAGACTTTGGTGATATTTCTGAATTGGAATTTGGTGAGAAAAGAAAAAAAGATTATATTGAAATGTTCGGATGTTATGACACTGAAATTAGAACCAAATGGTTTAATGATCATGTAAAAAGAATATCTCAAATCAAAGTGTTACTTGAACAGGGACACGAAATTAGAATTTGGTATAGCGAAAATTCAAGAGAGTTTTGTGCGTTTTGTTGGTTGTTATCTGTGCTTGAGTCTTGGGGAATCCAGAATGACCAGATTCTTTATGTGCGGTTACCGCAGAACATTCTATTTAACAGTGGAGAGTATGAAACTTATGGGTTTTCTGGAATGTTTGAACCAGAACTGATTGCTCAATTGGTATCAGGACAACGATATTTAACAGAATCCTACAAGAATCATCACATCAGACAATGGAGGCAGGCACAGGAAGAAAATGCAGAAATGCGAATCATTTTGTATGGTCATATCGTAGGCGTGAAGGCGGATTTTTTTGATTCTATCATTTTGTCGATTATTGAGAAAATGGATGATATTTTTTCAGAGGTACATGTAGTAGGCGAGAGTCTTGTTAGAATTGGAACAATGGATGCCTTTCCTGCTTGGCGAATTGATAAAATGGTTGAAAATGGAAGATTTGAAGTTGTTGAAGAAACAGAGGAAGCTCCAAGTTATCGGAGAATGCTTAAAAAACTGTAGATAAGGTAATTTCTTCCTAACTAGAACAATCCCTCGAAACAAAGCCGCCCTTGCCTAAAGGGAGGGGGACCACCGAAGGTGGTGGAGAGATACAAAAAAGTAAAAGTAAATAAGAATCCCCCAGTCTGCTTCGCAGACAGCCCCATTTCACCCTACGGGTACGCGAGGCAAAGGGGCCTTTAAACGAAAAATGAAAAGGAGAACAATATGCCACCAAGCAAGAAATACAATGTAACAAAGTATGCGTGCTATATGAGCAGTAGCGGTATGGCGGCGGTGTTCCCTTTGTTAGGCGTGATCTTGCTCCTGTTTATGAAACGCCGTTTTAAAAGGTAAGGTAAGGAAAAAGAGTATTGAGTGTATCGGATTCCGGAGGTGACATTATGAAAAGCGGTTGGTTAATTGTCAACAGTTTTTTATCGGGCGAGAAGTTTGCCGAGATATATGAATTTTTAAAGATAGCGGCGGAGAAACAAGGCGTTTCTCTGGCCTTAAAAACCGGAGCAGAACTACTGCACGAGGTAGGGGACAAAATGGCGAAACTCCCTGATTTTGCGCTGTTTTGGGATAAAGACATTCGTCTTGCCAAAGCCTTGGAAAAACGGGGGCTTCGTCTCTTTAATTCGGCGCAGGCAGTGGAACTTTGTGATGATAAAAGTTTGACCCATATGGCCCTTTGTGGCAAAGTGAAAATGCCCAAAACCATTGTGGCACCCATGACCTTTGCCGCTGTTGGATATACGGATGTATCCTTTGTGAAAACCGCAGGGGAAAAACTCGGTTTTCCGATGGTGATTAAGGAATGTTTCGGCTCTTTTGGCGGTCAGGTGTATTTGGTGAAAACTCTGGCTGAAGCAGAAGAAAAGGTGAAATCTTTAGCAGGTGTTCCCTTTATTTTTCAAGAATATATTGCGCAAAGTCACGGTCACGATGTGCGCCTGCAGGTAGTGGGCGAGCAGGTGGTCGCCGCGATGGAACGAAACAGCGCAAACGGTGATTTTCGTGCCAACATAACAGCAGGGGGCACCATGAAACCCTATGCACCCGACAAAGAGATGGCGGATTTGGCAGTTTATGTGTGCAAAGAATTGGGTCTTGACTTTGCGGGGGTTGACTTTTTGTTTGGTGAGGGCGGTGAGCCCATTCTCTGCGAAGTGAATTCCAATGCACATTTTAAAAATCTTTATGATTGCACGGGCGTGAATGTTGCAGAGGCAATTATGGAGCATATTGTAAGGAGTTTATAAGATGAAAGGCATTCTGATATATCCCAAAGAGGAAGCAAAGCGCAACAGCTATGCGGTTGGGCTTTATCAGGCTGCGGCAAAACGCAGAAATGCCGAAATTAATCTTTGTTATTTTGAAGATTTTTCTTGGGGCGAGAGGGATTCTGCGCCCTTTTTATTGTATCAAAATGCACCTGTTGAGCGCCCCGATTTTATAATTATGCGTGCCCCTTGCCCCAAACTTTCCTATCATTTGGAAAAGATGGGCATCAGGGTGTTGAATCCCGCCAAAGTGTCGGAGATTGCAAACGATAAGTTTAAAACCATTAAGTTGGCAGAAAGTTTGGGCATTCCTGTACCGAAAACGGTTTTGGCAGATAAAAAAAGCGCCACCGAACAAGCGGCAGCGCTGGGTTTTCCTTTGGTGATAAAGCCCTGTGACGGTCACGGGGGTCAGGATGTTTTATGGGCAGAAAACGAGGCGGAATTTACCGCACTTTTGCCCACCTTTAACCACGAAATATTCTTGCTCCAATCGCCTGTTGCAGATTTGGGGCGCGATAAGCGTGTCTATGTTTTGGGTGGCAAACCCGTTTGCGCTATGCTCCGCAAAAGCGACTCTGATTTTCGCAGTAACTTCTGCTTGGGCGGTCGGGCAGAACAGGTGGATTTGACCGCTGAAGAAGCAGACTATGTAGCGCGGCTTTGCAGCGTGCTTTCCGTTGATTTTGCGGGCATCGACTTTCTCTACGATGGCGGAAAAGCGGTGCTTGGCGAGATGGAAGACATCGTTGGTGCAAGGATGGTTTACAGCTTGACAGATAGGGATATTATCGACGAATATGTGGCTTATATTCTCTCTAAATGAGTTTGTCAAACTCCTTTTTTAAACGACGAATAATGCGTTTTTCAAGGCGTGATATGTAGGACTGGGAAATGCCCAACATATCCGCCACTTCTTTTTGCGTTTTTTCGTTTTTGGAGTGGAGACCAAAGCGCAGTTCCATAATTTTGCGCTCCCGCTCGGACAGGCGACTGATGGCGCTGTATAAAAGCTGACGGTCGGTTTCGTCTTCCAATCGTCGGGAGATTTCATCGGAATCCGTGCCCAAAATATCGGAGAGCAAAAGTTCGTTTCCGTCCCAATCCATATTGAGCGGCTCGTCGATGGAAACTTCGGCACGGATGTTGTGATTTTTGCGCAGAAACATTAAAATCTCGTTTTCAATGCAACGGGAGGCGTAGGTTGCCAGTTTGATGTTTTTGCCTGTATCAAAGGTGTTCACCGCCTTGATGAGACCGATGGAGCCGATGGAGATTAAATCTTCGATATTGATGGCGGTGTTCTCAAATTTTCGTGCCACATAGACAACCAGACGGAGATTTCGCTCAATCAACGTCTTTTTCACCTCAAAGGCCTCGGGAGTCAGACGGTTTAAAAGCCCTGCTTCTTCTTCGGGGGAGAGGGGTGCGGGCAGGGCTTCGCTGCCGCCGATGTATAAAAGAGCGTTGTCAAAGTCAGTCAGCCAATCTAAAACGTGGCGACGTTTTTCGGTTACGTGGTTAAATATTTTTTGTAAAAACAGGTGTTTCATATTCTGTCATCTCCTTAAAGTCACGGGGTAATATGGCATTCCAATGGTGGTGGATGGGAACGGTTGAAAGGGCTACGCAAAAAGGCTTGATTTGTCTTTTTGTGAGCCCTTTTTTTATGTAGATTTCGTCGGGCAAAAAGGCGGGGAGCCGCCCTTTTCCCTGCAAAGTTTGGCACGGGATTTTAAGGGGTAAATCATTAACGGAAAGACCTGCCAAAAGGGGAGAGGCGGCAGAAAAATCCGTCACGATAACCCCACGTCCGTCGGCGCTTTTCATCATATTGCCGCAGTCATAAAACCCCTCCAGCGTGACGGATTTTCCGCCAAAATGGATTTCTAATGTATAGACACTTTTGCCGCTTGTTAGTGCGCCGAAGGCAAGGGCTTTTCGTATCATCAGATAGCCCAAAATCATCAAAAGAGGCAGGGAGAAAAAGGGCAGATTCAGATACCAAATACCGTTTTGGTTGGCCGCGCCAAGCAGAGCGCCTGCGCCTGTTTCAAAGAAGAGAGCAGAGGCGATGCCGCCGCTTGCAAGGGACAGGGAAAAGAACACAGCAAGGTGTTTTATAAACGCCCGCAGACAGTGAGCCGGGGCGCAAATCAATAGCATTACCGCGCCCGAAAGCAATTTGACCGGCAAGGAAAAGAGCAGACTTTTTGGGGCGAAAAACAGGGCGATGCCATAGAGCCCACCAAAGCTTGCGGCAAGGAGTAAACGGGGCAGTGTCGGTCTTTTATGGAGCAGGCGAAACGTGAGCCACAACAAAAAAGCATCAAAATAAAAATTTGTGAAAAACAAAAGGTCTATGTAAATTTTGATTTCCAAAATGCTGTCCTCCGCTGTGTGTTGTCAGTTAGATTGTACCACGATGTATGCGAAAAAAATGTCAAAAGAAAGAGGCTAAAAAAGAAAATTTCCAAAAAGTTCCAATTGCGTGTAAAATGACGGAATTTTCTTTACTTTTTGTGCACGATATGGTACAATAGAAGGCAAGAAAGCAAGTGATGTAACATGAAATATGAACGAATTAAAAAGGGCGTTTTTAAAGAACGCCCCAATCGGTTTATTGCCCATATCGAGATTGACGGAAAAATCGAAGTTTGCCACGTGAAGAACACGGGCAGATGTCGGGAACTCTTGACCCCTGATGCTAGGGTTTTTGTGCAGAAATCGGCGAATCCGAATCGGAAAACTGCCTATGATCTGATTAGCGTTTATAAGGGCAAGACTCTGTTTAACATCGATAGCAATGCGCCCAATCGGGTGTTTTTTGAATGGGCCAAAGAGAGCGGTTATTTTGGGGAGATTGACCTGATAAAACCCGAAAGTCGTTATGGAAATTCCCGCTTTGATTTTTACATCGAGGCAGAGGGCAAAAAGATGTTCGTTGAGGTTAAGGGTGTTACGCTGGAAAACGAGGGCGTTCTTATGTTCCCTGATGCACCAACGGAGCGTGGCGCCAAACATCTTTATGAACTCATAGAGTGCAAAAAAGAGGGTTTTTCTGCCTATGCGGTGTTTGTTGTGCAGGCAGACATCGGCGATTATTTTACGCCCAATAAAAGCACAGACCCAGCCTTTGCCGAAGCACTGAAACGGGCGCAGGATGCAGGCGTGAACATTCTTTGTTTAGGATGCACGGTGGATGCCGATTCCCTTATCATTAACCGCGAAATTGAAGTTAGAATATAACGTTTTCAAGGAGATGCCTATGAAAATTGTGATTTTAGATACAGATGCATTAGGTCGCGATTTGTCCTTTGAGCCCATCGCTTCTTTGGGCGACTGCGTGACCTATCCTATGTCGCCGCCGGAGACAGTGAAAGAGCGCATCGCTGATGCCGAGATTGTGGTGACCAATAAAGTGAAACTGACGGGTGATGTTCTGTCGGCATCAAAGGATTTAAAACTGGTTTGTGTGGCGGCAACAGGGTTTGATAACATTGATGTTGCTTACTGCAAAGAGCGTGGCGTGGCGGTTTGTAACGTGGTGGGCTATTCCTCTCACAACGTGGCGCAAGTCACAGCGGCTATGGTGCTTTCCCTTTCGGTTTGCCTGAAAACCTATCGGGAGTATGTGTCAAGCGGCGCTTACACAAATAGCGGTTTGCCCAATAAAATGTCCCCTATGTATCACGAAATTTTCGGCAAAACCTGGGGTCTTATCGGCTATGGCAATATTGCAAAAGAAGTGGAAACGGTGGCAAAAGCGCTGGGTTGCCGCATGATTGTTCACAAAAGAACACCATCTGACGAATGTGAGTGCGTGAGTCTTTCTGAACTCTGCCGAAAATCCGATGTGATTTCCGTGCATATTCCTTTGTCGAAAGAAAGTCATCATCTGGTTAGTCGCGAGATGATTGGTTTGATGAAAGAAGATGTCATTTTAGTCAACACAGCCCGCGGCGCTGTGATAGATGAAGAAGCGGTGGCAGATGCCATCCAAAGCGGTACAATCGGTGCTTTTGGAACAGACGTTTATTCTGTTGAACCGTTCCCGAAAGAGCATCCTTTTACCCGTATTTTAGATAGAGACAATGTTTGTTTAACGCCCCATATGGCTTGGGGCTCCATTGAAGCGAGAACCCGCTGCATTTGTGAGATTGCCGAGAACATTAAAACATATCTTGCAGGCGGCGTGCGGAATCGGTTGGATTTGCAGTAAGAATCTGCTTGGATCAACTGAAGAAGAAAGGGTTTTACCATGAAGAAAAAAGATATTTTGCAAATGGTTAAATTCGGTACCGTCGGTGCCTTTAACACGGTGTTTGACTATGCGGTGTTTTATCTGTTTTTTGCCCTTTGCAATTTTGATAAAAATCTGGCGCAGGTGCTGGCTACATCCCTTGCAATGGTGAACAGTTACATCTGCAACCGCTACTGGACTTTTGAGCGCCGCGGACACGTGCAGGGCAGGGAAATCCTGCGCTTTTTGGTGGTGAACTGTGTGGCGCTACTCACAACACTTTTGTGTTTGAATCTGTTCCACGATGTGTTTTATCTTCACGAAGTTGCCAACCGGATTTTGCTCTCTTTGGGCTCTGATTTTATGCTGGTGGGTGATAACGGTGTGCTGTTCTGCAAGGTTCTGGCAATGCCATTTTCTCTGTGCGTGAACTTCTTTGGTAACAGATGTTGGGTGTTCCGTAACACAAAATCATAAAATATTTCGATTTGTGCTTGAATACTAATGTAAAATAATATATAATAAATATAATAAACTAAAGTAACTATTTTTGGGAGGGTACTATGTCGAAGAAATATAAGAGAATCTTACTCAAAATCAGCGGTGAAGCGCTGGCAGGCGAAAAGGGTACCGGTCTTGATTTTGACACCTTAGGTAACATTGCAGAAGTGGTTAAAAAATGCACCGATTCCGGCGTGCAGATTGCCATCGTTGTGGGTGGCGGTAACTTCTGGCGCGGCAGATCCGGCGGCGATATGGACAGAACAAGAGCCGACCATATGGGTATGCTGGCAACTGTTATTAACTCTTTGGCTGTGCAGAGCGCATTGGAAGCTGTTGGAGTTCCCACTCGTGTGCAGACTGCCATTGAAATGAGACAGATTGCAGAGCCCTACATTCGCGGCAAGGCAGTTCGTCATATGGAAAAGGGCAGAGTGGTTGTATTCGGTTGCGGAACAGGTAACCCCTTCTTCTCCACAGATACAACAGCGGCTCTGCGTGCAGCTGAAATTGATGCAGAAGCCATTTTGCTGGCTAAAAAGGTTGACGCGGTTTACGATAGTGACCCTGCGAAGAACCCCGATGCAAAACGTTTTGACAAACTGCGTTTTATCGATGTGTTAAATCGTGGTCTTGGCGTTATGGATTCCACTGCAACATCTCTTTGCATGGATAACAATATTCCGATTTTGGTCTTCGGTCTGGATGATCCCGAAAACATCTACCGTGTACTGAATGGCGAAAAAATCGGCACCATCGTTTCTAACGAAGAATAAATTACATAGTTTAAACTGAAAGGAAGTATTACACAATGTACGAAGAAATTAAAGTAAAAATGGACAAAGCCATTGCATCTTTGGAATATGACTATGCGGCAATCCGCGCAGGCCGTGCAAATCCCGCTCTGCTGGATAAAATCACCGTTGACTATTATGGAACACCCACCCCGCTGCAGCAGGTTGGTACCGTTGCTGTTCCTGAAGCGAGAATGCTGACCATTCAGCCTTGGGATGCTTCTATCTTAGGTGATATTGAAAAGGCAATTTTAAAATCCGATCTGGGCATCACCCCCAACAACGACGGTAAAATGATTCGTATCAATTTCCCTGCACTGACAGAAGACCGTCGTAAGGAACTGGTAAAAGGTGTTTCCAAACGTGCAGAAGAAGCAAAGGTTGCTATCCGTAACATCCGTCGTGATGCTATCGATGCTTACAAAGCACAGAAGAAAAATGGCGAAATCACCGAAGACGATTTAAAGAGTGCTGAAACCGATATTCAGAAACTGACTGATCAGTACACCAAGGATATTGACGGTATTGCCGCTAAAAAAGATAAGGAAATTATGGAAATCTGATGTCAGGCGAAAGCCGAACAAAAAGGGGACACATATGTTTGACTTTTTAAAAAAATTCCGCAAGGCCGAGCAGCTTTTAACGGAAGTTGACCCTGCTAACGTACCCAAACACGTGGGTATTATTATGGACGGTAACGGTCGTTGGGCGCAGGCAAGAGGTCTTTCCCGCAGTGCAGGTCACAGAGCGGGGGCACAGAAACTCCGTCAGATTACGGAGTTTGCCGATAAGGTTGGCGTTCGCTACATAACCGCTTATGCCTTCAGTACCGAAAACTGGAAGCGCCCTAAAGAAGAAGTGGATGCCTTAATGGACCTTCTCTTAGAGTACTTAAAAGACCGTGATCAGCTGGCCGGTAAAAATGTTATCATCCGCGTGATTGGTGACAGAAGCGGCTTATCTGACGAAATTAACGAAGAAATTGATAAAGTTCATGAATACACAAAAGACCGAGAAGGTCTGGTGCTTTATCTTGCCATTAACTATGGCGGCAGACAGGAAATTGTGAACGCAGTTCGCAAACTGTGTGCTGAAAATGCCGATGGCAAGTTATCAGCTGAAGACATTACGGAACAGACTTTATCCAAGCACGTTTATACAGACGATGTGCCCGATGTGGACCTGATTATCCGTCCCAGCGGCGAACTTCGTTTGTCAAACTTTCTCCTGTGGCAGTCGGCTTACAGTGAATTTTGGTTCTCCAACATTAACTGGCCCGATTTTTCCACAAAGGATTTTACACAAGCTATTTTAGACTATCAGAATCGTGACAGACGATTTGGTGGTCATAAATAAGACAGAATTTTGATGCGAAAGGAAGACGGAGCGTGTCTAAACTGAAAATTCGCGTAATCAGTGCGGCAGTCGGCATTGTGATTGTGCTGGCGATGATTTTTTCAACCTCTGCCATTTTCCATTTAATGATGGCGGCGGCTTGCTTTATTATGTTGCACGAACTGCGCACCACATTCGGACAGGGCAAAAGATGGCAACTCATCACCTTATCCACCATTGCCGCGGCGGCACTTTTAGTGAAACCCATTCTGCCGGAAAACTGGCAGGGGGGCTGGATGCCGCTGGTTTTGGTTGTTTATCTCTTACTGCTTTTAATCTGTTCTGTTTTCTGGAACGATGAGATTAAATTCCGCGATGTTTGCCACTCACTTTTTATGGTGGTGTATGCGGTGATTCTCCCGATGTATGTGAGCTATATCCGTATGATGAATGCAGGCACTCTGCTGGTGCTGATGACCTTTTTAGGTGCTTGGATGCCGGATACATTCGCTTACTTTGTGGGTTGCAATCTGGGCAAACACAAACTGATTCCCAAAGTGAGCCCCAACAAAACCGTGGAAGGTTCTATCGGCGCTGTGTTAGGCGGCGTTATCACCTTCGGCATTTACGGTCTTGTGCTTGACTTTGGTTTTGCCTGCACAATTTCTTATCCCGCTATTTTGACTTTAGGTCTTTTGTGCGGCGTTGTGGCACAACTTGGCGACCTTTCCGCATCCGTTATCAAGCGTGAATACGGCATCAAGGATTTTGGTAACTTAATGCCCGGTCACGGGGGATTGGTTGATAGAGTGGATAGTCTGCTCTTTATCGCACCCCTTACATACTATTTCCTGCAGATATTTGAGGTAATTTCAAAATGATGCACGTAACGATTTTAGGTTCCACCGGCTCTATCGGTACACAGTCGCTCGAGGTGATTCGCTCCCGTGAGGATATGTGCGTTTTAGGACTTGGTGCCGGACGGAACATTGAGCTTTTAGAAGAACAAATCAGAGAATTTCAGCCACGCTATGCTTGCGTGGCTGATGAATCTCTTGCGCAAAAATTAAAAGAAAACATTGCCGATACGGACACCAAAGTGTTAGCAGGTGACGTTGGCATGGAAGAACTGGCGGCACTGCCTGAGGCAGATACAGTGATTGCCGCAATCGTAGGGCTGGCAGGTTTAAAGCCGGCCTTAGCTGCTATTCGGGCGGGAAAACGTCTGGCTCTTGCCAACAAAGAAACCTTGGTGGCGGCAGGCGATATTGTCCGTGCAGAAATGAAAAAATCAGGCGCAGAACTGATTCCTGTTGACAGTGAACATAGCGCTGTGTTCCAGTGCTTGGAAGCGGTAGCACAGGAGCGCCGAGATGCTGAAGTGAAGCGTATTATCTTAACCGCATCCGGCGGACCTTTTGCAGGCAAGACACGTGCAGAACTTGCAGATATTACACCTGCGCAGGCCCTGAAGCATCCCAACTGGGATATGGGCGCAAAAATTACCATTGATTCTGCCACCTTGATGAACAAAGGCTTAGAGGTGCTAGAAGCGGCGCAGCTCTTCGGCGTGACCGCAGATAAAATTGATGTTTTAGTCCACCGCCAGAGCATCATTCACTCTATGGTGGAACTGACGGATGGCGCGGTTTTAGCCCAACTGGGTGTGCCTGATATGAAATTGCCCATTCAGCTGGCGCTGACCTATCCCGAACGTATGCCTATGATGGGCAACGAACTGGATTTGGCATCCGTGGGCTCATTAACATTTGAAAAACCGGATATGGAAACCTTCCGTTGTTTAGCCTTGGCGTATCGCGCGGCTAAAATCGGGCATACTATGCCTTGCGTGTTAAACGGTGCTAACGAGGCGGCGGTTTCTCTGTTTCTACATAACAAGATTGGCTTTTTGGAGATTGCTTCTGTCATCGAGCAGGTGATGGACCTTCACAAAACAAAAGAAAATCCAAGTTTAGAAGATATTTTAGCAGCTGACCGCTGGGCAAGAAAAACCGTGACAGACCTTGTGAGTCAGTAAGAAATGAGGATTTTATGACTGGTTTATGGACCGCTGTTTGTGCGATTTTAATCTTTTGTATTCTGATTTTTGTACATGAATTAGGCCATTTTTTGGCGGCAAAACTTTTGAAAATCCGTGTGCATGAATTTGCCATCGGCATGGGTCCGAAACTGTTTGCAAAACAAAAGGGCGAAACCCTGTATTCCGTTCGCGCTTTGCCCATCGGCGGTTTTTGTGCGCTGGAGGGGGAAGATGCTTCGTCAAGTGACGAGCGGGCCCTTTCTAATAAACCCGCTTGGGCCAAACTGATTGTTTTGGTGTCGGGCGCTTTTATGAATCTTCTCTTGGGGCTTTTGCTCCTGTTCTTTGTGTATGGAACGGCGCAGGGCATCAGCGTTCCCCAGGTGTATGATGTTTCTCCCGGCAGTGCGGCAGAAGCGGCCGGTATGATGGCCGGAGATGAAATCACTCATTTTGGCGGCAAGCGGATTCATATCGTCAGCGATTTGTCTTGGGAAATGAGCAAACTGACGGGGGAGGAAACAACCGTAACGATCCGCCGGGAAGGAGAAACAAAAACCCTTTCCGTATCTCCCCAAAAAACAGAAACGGGTTATGCTTTGGGCATTCGTATGATGGCAAAGGAAAACAACCTGTTCCTAACGATTAAGTCGGGCTTTTATACCACCGTTTTTTATGTTCGGGTGGTGCTTGAATCCGTGATTGATTTGCTGCAAGGTAAAATCGGTTTTCAGAATATGGCAGGGCCCATCGGCATTGTTTCTGAAATCGGCACCGCCGTGAAAGAAACGGTGGAAAGCGGCTGGGCGGGCTTTTTGAGTTTACTTCAGCTGGCCATTTTGTTAACCATTAACTTAGGCGTTTTCAATCTGCTGCCTATCCCCGCCTTAGACGGTGGCCGCATTTTCTTTGTTTTCGTGGAAATGATTCGCCGAAAACCCATCCCGCCTGAAAAAGAAGGCATCGTGCATCTGGTGGGATTTGCACTTTTAATTTTACTATCCTTAGTGATTGCTTATATGGACATTACAAAACTTTTCTAGATAGAAGAGGTGAAACTCATGGGAAAAATCAAGGTTTTAGATAAATCTGTTTCCAACAAGATTGCCGCAGGTGAAGTGGTAGAACGTCCTGCTTCCGTTGTAAAGGAACTTTTGGAAAACGCGCTGGATGCGGGGGCGACCCATATTGTCACCGAGATTAAAAACGGTGGCATCAGTTATATCCGCGTAACGGATAACGGTAGCGGTATGGCAAAAGAAGATGTGCCCACAGCACTCCTTCGTCACGCCACCAGCAAAATCCGTGAAGCAGAAGATTTAGATGCCATCATGAGTTTGGGTTTCCGTGGTGAAGCTTTGTCCAGTATCGGCGCGGTGAGCAAATTGGAGATTTACACTCGTACTGCCGATGAAGAAACGGGCACACATCTTATGTCCGATGGCGGAGAAGTGGTCGAATGTGCCGAAGCGGGATGCCCCATCGGTACAACGGTTGTTGTCCGCGATTTATTTATGAACACCCCTGCCCGTATGAAATTTTTGCGGAAAAACTACACCGAGGCGGGCTATGTGAGCGATATTGTGAACCGTTTGGCGCTGGCTCGTGCCGATGTTTCCTTCCGCCTTTTAATTGACGGAAAAGAAACCCTGTTTACGGCAGGGAATTCTGATTTATTAAATGCGATTTTTGCTGTATATGGCAAAGATTTAAAGAACACCATGCGACCTGCCGATTACGAAGAAAACGGTGTTTCTGCCAAGGGCTTCTGCGCCACAGGTGCGGGGGCTCGTCCCAACAGAAGCATGCAGAATTTCTTCGTGAATGGTCGTTATATCAAAAGTCCTTTGCTGGCCCGTGCGGTGGAGGAGGCCTATAAAAACGAAGTGATGGGCGGCAAATTCCCCGCCTGTGTACTCTTAATCAACTTGCCGCCGACAATGGTGGATATTAACGTACATCCCACCAAACTGGAAGCGAAATTTGCTGATGAAAAAGCGGTGTATCACGCGGTGTATTGGGCGGCGAAAAACGCCCTGTATCAAAAGCAGGAAATCCCTGCGGTCACATTGTCAACTGACGATGAAGAGGTTGTTCCCATTCATCCCGTAACCCGTCATGCTGTGTCAAACTTTGGCAATCGTCCGGCGGTGAAAGCCCCCGTGATGCAGGAGTTTACAACGCCTGCGCCCAAAAAACCTGCCAATCCTTTTGCGTGGCAGGGAGAGGCGCCCAAAAAAGTTGAGCCTGCAAAACCCATTGATGTGCCTGTGACCAAGCCGATTGTTGAAACGGTGGTTGAGACAGAGGTGGCTCGCAAGGAAGAACCCACGGCTGCACCTGCGGCTCGCAAAGAAGAATCTGTGCCTGCGCCCGTGACACGCCAAGAAGAGCCCAAGGAAGTAACCGTCTTCGATGTGGCGGCTCTTGACGATGCGCCGAAAACACAGGCAGAAGAAATCATTGAAACCAAGCAAGAAGACTACCGTATTTGCGGTACAATTTTTGATACATATATCATCGTTGAAAAAGCGGGACAAATGCTCTTAGTTGACCAGCACGCGGCACACGAGCGCATCCGCTATGAAGCACTGTTAAAAGAGTTTTTGGGTCGCAGAGTCCAGTCTCAGATGCTGCTTTTGCCCGTAACCGTGCGCCTGACCTCTACCGAGGACAGTTTGTTTACAGAGTATCGTAATGTATTGGAAGCCATGGGTTTTGAAGCCGAACCCTTTGGCGAAAAAACCGTGGTCCTCCGCGGTGCTCCCGAATCTTTGGATGAAGAAGCTCTGCGCTCTTTGTTCTTAGAGGTGCTGGGTAATTTAGGTGACGGTCGTCGCGATGCCCGTGGTGAAAAAACCGAGCGTGCCCTGTATACCATCGCTTGCAAAAGCGCCGTAAAAGCGGGCAACAAACTAAAAGAAGAAGAAATTAAAACCTTGCTGGATCAGGTGTTCAGTTTAGAAGCCATTAACACCTGTCCCCACGGCAGACCTATCACCGTGGCGATGACACGAGGTTTTATTGAAAAACAGTTTAAACGTATTGTTTAAAAGGAGAAGCCCATGAAACAAATCATGGTGGTGGCAGGTCCTACAGCCAGCGGGAAAACTGGGCTGGCGATTCGGCTTGCCAAACAGTATGGCGGGGAAGTGATTTCTGCCGATTCCATACAGATTTACAAAGAACTTAATATCGCCAGCGCAAAGCCAACAGCAGAGGAAATGGAGGGGGTCCCTCATCATCTGCTGGACTTTGTTGCGCCTTTTGATACTTTTTCCGTGGCGGATTATGTAAAGCGTGCGAAGGAATGTATTGATGATATTCTCTCTCGCGGCAAACTTCCTATTATTGCAGGAGGTACGGGGCTTTATATTTCTTCCTTGGTGGATAACATTCAGTTTGCGGAAGAAACCCCCGATGCATCCGTGCGCCAGCGTCTTTGGGCGCAGGTGGAAACAGAGGGCATTGAGCCCGTTTATGCCCGCCTTTGCGCCATCGATCCCGAAGCCGCCCGTGCCATTCACCCCAACAACACAAAGCGTGTGATTCGTGCTTTAGAAATTTTTGAAACAACGGGTATGACCATGACGGAGCAGAACAAACGCTCCCGCGAGATTCCCTCGCCTTATGACGCCTTTATGATTTTGTTATCACCCCCTCGCGACCTTCTCTACGGGCGCATTGATCTGCGTGTTGATCAGATGGTGGAGCAGGGCTTATTTGAAGAAGCCGCCCATCTTAAAGAGATTGGTCTTACCAAAGAGATGCAGTCTATGCAGGGCATTGGCTATAAAGAAGTGTTTGATTATTTTGATGGTCTTTGCACAAAAGAAGAATGTATTGATGCTATCAAGCAGGCAACCCGCCATTATGCAAAAAGGCAGTTGACTTGGTTCCGCCGCGATGCGCGCTACCATGTGCTTGATCCGTTTGATGCAAATGCCGAAAAGACGGTGCTGGAGGAATTCATATGGAAGAAGGTCTGAAATTATCCGGCTCTGTTACGGAAGTCATTTATTTTAATAAAGAAAACGGTTATGCCATTTTTGATTTATTAACCGAGGATAAGGAAGTGGTGACCTGTACGGGCACTCTGCCTTTTGTAACCCCCGGTGAAACGTTAACGGTTACAGGTGGCTGGCATTTTCATCCCAGTTACGGTAAGCAGTTGAAGCTGATGGGATTTTCCCGCCCCGAACCAAGCGGCGAAACGGAAATTCTGAATTTTTTGGCATCGGGCATCATCGCAGGGGTACGCCGCGCCACAGCTGAGAAAATTGTGAAGCAGTTTGGCGTTGATAGTTTGCGCGTGATTGCTGATACCCCCGAAAGACTGGCTGAAATTAAAGGTATCACAGAAGAGAGGGCCTTTAAAATCAGGGAAAGTTATTTAGAAAGCCGCGACCTTGAAGAACTGATTATTTTTATGCAAAAGCACGGTATTGCAACCAGCCACGCTATGCGGCTTTATGAGCGTTATGGCTCCCGTGCAGTCAGCAAATTAGAACAAAATCCCTATCTTCTGTGCGAACAAATCCGCGGCATCAGTTTTAAAACAGCAGATGGCGTGGCAAGAAGTTTAGGCGTTCATTATGATGATGAAAATCGCATCCGCTCCGGCGTGACTTATGCACTTTTATACAGTGCCTTTTCCGGCGGACATACCTTTTTGCCCCGTGCACTTTTAGTGGGCACAGCGGCACAAATGCTGGAAGTGGACAGCCTTTTGGTTGAAAACGCAGTGGTTTCCCTGCTTTCTAACGAAGAACTGATTAGTGACCGCATTGGAGAAGATGAAGGCATCTTTTTGCCTGAACTCTACCGTGCGGAAAAAACGTTGTCTCACAGATTGTCTAAAATGGCATCAAGAGAAAAAGATGCCGATATAATGGCCATCCGCGAGGCAGATAAAGAAATCAACTTTTTAGAGCAAGAAGAGGGCATCACTTTAGCGCCGATGCAAAGAGAAGCGGTCATCACAGCGCTCACATCGGGCTTGACCGTGATTACGGGTGGACCCGGTACCGGTAAAACCACAGCCATTCGCTTTTTGCTGGCGGCTTTTCGCCGAAAAAAGAAAAAAATTGCCCTTTGCGCGCCTACGGGTCGTGCGGCAAAACGGATGACACAACTGGCCGGCAAAGAGGCAAAAACCATTCATAGATTGTTAGAAGTTGGCTTTGGAAACGACGATGAACTGTTGCGCAGTTACGGGAAAAATGCAGAAGATCCGCTTTCTGAAGATGTGATTATCGTAGATGAAGCCAGTATGGCTGATGTGCTTTTGCTTTCTGCTTTGGTAGAGGCCATTCGTCCCCGTGCACAACTGATTCTGGTAGGCGATTCCGACCAGTTGCCGCCTGTTGGTGCAGGCAACGCCTTAAAGGATATTATCACCTCCCAAAAAGCACCTGTGGTGCGGCTTGATACGGTGTTCCGTCAGGCAGAAGAGAGTATGATTGTGCAGAATGCCCATCGTATCAACCACGGGGAAAAACCCATCTATAACCAAAAAGATAAAGACTTTTTCTTCGTGTCTGCCCAAGGAGCAGAGGACATTACGGAAAAACTGACGGAACTTGTCAGCCAGCGCCTGCCCAATACATATGGCTTTGACCCTGCCCGTGATATTCAGGTGATTTCACCCATGAAAAAAACGGCGCTGGGCGTTATCGGGCTGAACAAAGTGTTGCAAGAGGTGTTAAACCCGCCCCATAAAAGCAAAAAAGAACGCACCACCGCTCTGCGCACTCTGCGGGAAGGGGACAAGGTGATGCAGATTAAAAATAACTATGATCTGCCTTGGGAAAGTCTTGACGGAAGTCAGGAAGGCGAAGGCATTTATAACGGTGATATGGGCGTGATAGAATACGTTGATATCGATGAAATCAGCGATTTCTTTGATGGCGAGCGCAGGGTTTTATATGGCCCCGCCATGCTGGAAGAACTGGAGCACGCCTATGCAGTTACGGTCCACAAAAGTCA